>CAYZFN010000038.1:0-4932 GCA_964477695.1 uncultured Enterobacteriaceae bacterium
AGCGGCGCGCTCGGCGAATTCAAGACCATGGTCAAGACCCTGCACGCCGCCGGCCTCGAGGTGATTCTGGACGTCGTCTACAACCACACGGGCGAAGGCGACCACAGCGGCCCGACGCTCGCGTTCCGCGGGCTCGACAACCTGATCTACTACCGGCTCGATCCGGGGCATGCGCGGCGCTACCTGAACTTCACCGGCACCGGCAACAGCTTCAACACCGCGCACCGCGTGCCGCTCGCGCTGGTGATGGACAGCCTGCGCTACTGGGTCGAGGAAATGCACGTCGACGGCTTCCGCTTCGACCTTGCGCCGACGCTCGCGCGCCGCGCGCACGAGTACGACCGCAACAGCGCGTTCCTCGCCGCCGTGCGCCAGGATCCGATTGTCTCGCGGGTGAAGCTGATCGCCGAGCCGTGGGACCTGGGCGAGGACGGCTACCAGCTCGGCAACTTCCCGCCCGGCTGGTCGGAATGGAACGATCGCTACCGCGACGCGGTGCGCGCGTTCTGGCGCGGCGACGGCGGCATCATCGGCGAGATCGCCTCGCGCCTCGCCGGCTCGAGCGACATCTTCCAGCGCGCCGGCCGCAATCCGACCGCCAGCGTCAACTTCGTCACCTCGCACGACGGCCTGACGCTGCACGACGTGGTGAGCTTCGAGCGCAAGCACAACGAGGCCAACCTGGAAGGCAACCGCGACGGCGCAGACGACAATCGCAGCTGGAACTCGGGCGTCGAGGGCTCGAGCGGCGATCCGCAAGTGCGGGCGCTCCGCGAGCGGCAGAAGCGCAATCTGCTGGCGACGCTGTTCTTCTCGCAAGGCGTGCCGATGCTGCTCGGCGGCGACGAGATGGGCCGCACGCAGCGCGGCAACAACAACGCCTATTGCCAGGACAACGACATCTCGTGGGTCGACTGGCAGCTCGACCCCGACGCGCGCGATCACCTGGCGTTCACGACGCGGATCATCGAGCTGAGGAAACGCCATCCGGCGCTGCGCCGGCGCACCTATCCCAAGCCGAGCGACGTGTGCTGGCTCACGCCGCAAGGCGGCGAGATGAGCGAGGTCGACTGGAAGCTGCCCTTCGCGCGCTGCCTGGGCATGCTGCTGCTCGGCGACCGGCTCGCCGAGCGCGATGCGCGCGGCGCGCCGATCGGCGACGACGATCTGCTGGTGCTGGTGAACGCGCACCACGAGCCGATCGAGTTCCGTCTTCCCGACGCCGGGTGGCAGCCGCTCGTCGATACCGCGGGCGCGCCCGGCGTCGCTGGCGAGAGCTACCTGCTGCAGGCGCGCTCGGCGGCGCTGCTCGCTAAATCCAGGTTGCCAGGCCGGGCTCGAAAGGATGCGTGAGCAGCTCGTGCTTCGGGTAGACGCGGATGCGGTAGTCGAGGCGGCCCGATAGCCCGGGCTTGAGGTCGAGCCGGTAGCGCTGCTCCGCCTTGCCGGCCGGGTTGTCGGACATCGCGCCGGCGGGCGCGAGCACGTGCACATGGCGCACCGGCTGCGCATCGCGCACCTCGCGCGTGAGCAGCAGCTCGACCGTCACGTCGCCCGGATCGAGGCCGTTCAGCTTGACGGCGACCTCCACGGGAATCGACTCGCCGAACTCGATGCGCGACTTCGGCGTGTCGACGCGGCGCGCCGACACGCCGGGCCAGGCGGCGTGCACGCGCGCCTTCCACGCGGCGAGGCTCTTCGCGCCGGCATTGCCCTCGGCGGCGTAGCGGTGGCCCTGGCGCGAGGCGGGCAGGTAGTACTTCGAGACGTACTCGCCGAGCATACGCGAGGCGTCGTAGCGCGGCAGGAGCGAGGCCATGGAGCGCTTCGCCATGTGGATCCACTCGGCCGAGTAGCCGCCTTCGCTGCGCCGGTAGTAGAGCTGGGTGACGCGATCGGTGAGCAGCTCGTAGAGCGTACGCGCTTCCTCGCGGTCGCGCCGGTGCTGGTCGAGATGCGGGCTGGCGGGCTTGATCGCCCAGCCGTTCTCGCCGTCGTAGCCCTCGTCCCACCAGCCGTCGAGGATCGACAGGTTGAGCACGCCGTTCATGCCGGCCTTCATGCCCGAGGTGCCCGACGCTTCCAGCGGATGCACCGGGTTGTTCAGCCAGACGTCGACGCCCGCTACGAGGCGCCGCGCGATGTGCAGGTCGTAGCCCTCGAGGAACAGCAGCCTTCCCTGGAACTCCTCCTGGTTCGACATGTGCACGAGCTGGCGGATCAGCTCCTGGCCGGGCTCGTCGGCCGGATGCGCTTTGCCGGCAAACAAGAAAACCACCGGGCGATCCCGGTCGCCGACGATGCGGCGGAACTGGTCGAGGTCGTTGAAGAGCAACGTCGCGCGCTTGTAGGTCGCGAAGCGGCGCCCGAAACCGATCGTCAGGACGTTCGGCTTCGCCGGGTCGCAGTTGCGCAGCAGCCGCTCGATGTGCGATTCGCTGGCGTGGTTGCGCGTGTACTGCAGCGTGATGCGGTGGCGGACCATGTGCAGCAGGCGCGCCTTGATGTCCTGGCGCACGCTCCAGAAGATGTGGTCCGGGATGTCGCGGATCTTCTCCCAGATGCCGGGATAGGCGAGGCGGTGCATCCAGCCCACGCCGAGGAAGCGGTCGAGCACCTCGCTCCATTCGGGGGCGAGGAAGGTCGTGACGTGCACGCCGTTGGTCACGTAGCCGACCGGGTTCTCCTCGGGCGACACGTTCGGCCAGTAGTCCTTGAGCAGCGTCTGCGACACCCGCCCGTGGATGCGCGATACGCCGTTCTGGTAGCGCGAGCCGCGGATCGCGAGCGCCGTCATGTTGAAGTCGCCGCCTGCCGGCGGGCGCGCGAGCGGCATGACGTTCAGCTCGCCGAAGCAGCTCTTGAGGTAGGGCAGCACCGTGCCGTCGTTGAACTGGTCGTGGCCCGCGGGCACCGGCGTATGCGTCGTGAAGATGGTGCTGGCCGCCACCGCTTCGAGCGCCGCGTCGAACGACTGGCCTTCGGCGACCAGCCCGCGCAGCCGCTCGAGGATCATGAACGCGGCGTGTCCCTCGTTGATGTGCCACACGGTGGGCTTGTGGCCCATGGCGGCGAGCGCCTTCACGCCGCCCACGCCGAGCACCAGTTCCTGCTCGAGGCGCGTCGTGCGGTCGCCGCCGTACAGGCGATAGGTAATCGCGCGGTCGCGCTCGCTGTTCTCGGCGAGATCCGTGTCGAGGAGATACAGGCGCACGTGGCCGATGCGCGCCTCCCACACCTTGCACACCAGCCGCCGGCCCGGGAAGGCGAGCTCGACCGTGAGGTGGCGGCCGTCCTTCTGCACGGCGGTGATCGGCAGGTCGCTGAACTCCGATTCGTGGTACTCGGCGCGCTGCTTGCCCTCGGCATCGATCGTCTGCACGAAGTAGCCCTGCCGGTACAGCAGGCCGACGGCGACGAATGGCAGGTGAAAGTCGCTCGCCGCCTTGCAGTGGTCGCCGGCCAGGATGCCGAGCCCGCCCGAGTAGATCGGCAGGCTTTCGTGCGCGCCGAACTCGGCGCAGAAGTAAGCCACCAGGTCGTCGGGGCGAAAGCCGCCCGAGTTCTGCTTGAAAGGCGGCTCCGCGTGGTACGCGTCGAACGCCGCCAGCACGCGCGTCAGGCTATCAAGGAACGCCGGGTCGCCTGCGGCATCGAGCAGGCGCTGCTCGTCGATGCGCTTCAGCATCGCCTTCGGGCTGTGGCCCACCGCGTCCCAGAGCGCGGGATTCAGGCGCGCGAAGATCGCGCGCGTCGGGCGGTCCCAGCTGTACCAGAGGTTGCCGGCGAGCTCCTCGAGCCGCGCCAGCCGCTTGGGAATCTTCGGATTGACTTCGAGCGTGTACCGGGTCGGTGGCTGCATGCGCTTGGCGCAGCGCGGCTTTTCACTGCAGATGGATGCGCGCCGCGTGCGAAGCGACGGATTCTACCCAAACAATGTGGCTTGGCTACTAGTCGGGCGAGCTACTCGACGCACCTGCTTGCGGCGAACTGCGGCCCAGCGCTCGAGCGTTTCCTTCCGCCAGCGCTTGGCCGCCTTGTAGAACTCCGGCACCGCGGGCGTGTCGGGCGGCAGCATCACCTAAGCCGTGCGCTTCAATGACCGCTGATGGCCTGGCGTGCGGCGTTCGCCCACTGCTCCTCTTCCTCGAGCGAGGAGGCGAAGCGCTTCGCGTGCTTGACCACCTCGTCGAACATTTGCATGGCCGCCTCGTGGCGGCCGAGGCGCAACAGCAGCCGGCCGTAGCGGTAGCGCGCCTCGAGGCCGACGAAGGCAGGCACGATCTCGCGATAGATGGCGAGCGCCGGCTCGGTTTCGTTCAGGCCTTCGTGAATGCGCGCCTCGAGGAGGCGCAATTCCAGCGGCCGCAGCTTCGGCGCCGCGGATTTGAGGCGGCCGATCGCGCGCTCGGCCTTGCGCCAGTCGCCGCCCTCGACCGCGGCCTGGGCGAGCCCGAACAGGATCGTTCCGTCGCTGGCGTACGCGCCGGCGAGGCAGCTCTCGTAGAGCTTGGCTGCCTCGGCATGCATGCGATGGCTCATGCATTCGGCGGCCAGCGCCATCTTGTTGTCCAGGCTGCCGCAGATCTCGAGCTCCTCGGCGCGCTTCTTGAGCTCGGCGTCGGGCTCGAGCGCGCGCACGATCTTGCGCGCTGCCTTGAGCGCCTTGCGATGCTCGCGCGAGCCGGGGAACACCTCGACGAAGTAATAGATCAGGCAACCCATGACGGGCGCCGCCATGATGACGAACATCCACCAGTACGGCCGCCCCGTCTTGAAGACGTGGTAGACGAAACAGAACTGGATCAGCAGGACCAGCGCGCCCAGGATCGGCATCGTTGCCTCCTTTTCCGGTCTTCTTGCCGGGTGCGCTATTTCACCGTGTGCCGCGGGGCCGGCGATAACGCTTATTTCCGCTTTTCGCGTTATTAA
>CAYZFN010000039.1:0-18113 GCA_964477695.1 uncultured Enterobacteriaceae bacterium
GTCGGCGGCGAGCGCGAGCTCCATCAGCGTGCCGGCGAAGCAGGCGCCGGGCTCGATGATGGCGAAGATCGAGCGCGACGAGACGTCCAGGCGCGACAGCGTGCGGCGCAGGTATCCGACCGTCTCGCGCACGAACCAGTCGCCCTTGTTCTTCTCCAGCTCCGCGTCCATCGCGAGCACGGCCTTCGGATCGCCTTCCGTCTTCAGCTGCCACAGGCCGATGTCGAGATGGTTGTGGCGCAGCTCGAGGATCGCGCGGTCGAGCTCGCGCGCGAGGCGCAGCGGATACCAATCTGCGCTCCTTTCCAGGGAATATTTTTGCGGACCTTTGACGGTCAACGTGGCTACGCGTTGCTCCTTGTCGATCGCGATGGTCACGATGCGGTAGTCGCCGAGCGGCGTGAGCTCCACGCCCTTGCCGCCGGGCCGGTCCGACTGCCGCGCGAGCTCGAGCGCGCGGCTCTTCACCGCCTCCGCGAACTGCTGCGGCTTGGCGACGTGGTCGACGAGATGCCATTGCTTCGCGCGGTCGGCGCGCACGCCCTCGGCGGTGGTGCAGAAGATGTCGGCCAGGTCGCGCCGCACCTTGCGCTTGTCGATGATGCGCGTGAGGCCGCCCGTCCCGGGCAGCACGCCGAGCAGCGGGACCTCGGGCAGGGAGACGGTGGAGGAGCGATCGTCGACCATCGCGATCTCGTCGCACGCGAGCGCGAGCTCGTAGCCGCCGCCGGCGCAGGTGCCGTTCAGCGCGGCGACGAACTTGAGCCCGGACGCCTTGCTCGAGTCCTCGATGCCGTTGCGCGTCTCGTTGGTGAACTTGCAGAAGTTCACCTTGGCCGAGTGGCTCGAGGTGCCGAGCATGTAGATGTTGGCGCCCGAGCAGAACATGCGCGTCTTGCCGCTCGTGATGACCACCGCCTTCACCTCGGGATGCTCGAAGCGTATGCGGTTCAGCGCGTCGTGCAGCTCGATGTCGACGCCGAGGTCGTAGCTGTTGAGCTTCAGCTTGTAGGCGGGGTCGAGCCCCTTGTCCTCGGCCACGTCGAGCGCGAGGGTCGCCAGCGGGCCCTCGAACGAGAGCTTCCAATGGTTGTAGCGGTCGGGCTGAGTATCGAAATGGATCATGACTTCACCAGCTCCTTCAATTGGGCGAGGCTCGCCTTCGGCGTCCTGCCCGCGGTGTCGAGCGCGAGCTCGGCGCGGCCGTAGAGGCGGTTGCGGTCGGCGAGCAGCTTCTTGATCTCTTCCAGCGCGGCGCTGCGCCCTTTGAACGGACGCATGTCGCCTTGCGCGATCACGCGGGACATGTGCTCCTCGGGCGAGGCCCTGAGCCAGACGCAGCGGCAGCGTTCGAGCAGCAGCTCGTAGGTGCCGGGATCGGTAACGAGGCTGCCGCCGGTCGCGATGACCGCTTGCGCGTGAGTCGCGAGGACCCGTTCCAGCGCACGCCGCTCGAAGCGGCGGAATGCGTCCTGGCCATAGATCGAGAACACCTCGCCGAGCGCCGTACCCGCTTCCCTCTCGACTTCGCGGTCCAGCTCGACGAAGGGCAGGTCGAGCGATTCGGCGAGCTTCGCGCCGAGCGTCGACTTGCCCGCGCCGCGCAGGCCGAGGAGGGCGATCGGCCGCGCGTCGCGCGCGCCTTCGCGCACCAGCGAGTCGAGCGGCACGCTCATGGCGCGCGCCACTTTGCGCAGCAGGAGGATCGAGATGTTGCCGGTGCCGCTTTCCAGCTGCGCGAGGTAGCGCTCGGAGATGCCGGAGGCCGCGGCGAGCTGCTTGCGCGTCGTGCCGTGCGCGGCGCGCCAGCCGCGCACGCGGCTGCCGAGCTGCGCGAGGAAGGCGGCGTCCTGCTCGCGATAGGCTAAGGGAGCGTTCATGAAGTATAATGCTTGACGAAGATTTTAGTGTGCAATATAGTTTCGAGTCAATGGCAATGCGAATCACTATCCTCGTCGGCACCATGACGGGAACCGCGCAGCTTTGCGCGCAGGAGATGGAGCTCGCGCTCGACGACGGCGAGACGCAGGTCGAGGCGATCCTGATGGATGGCTTGGACAGCGCGGTGTTCCAGCGCGACGGCCTGTTCCTCATCTGCACCTCCACCTACGGCCAGGGCGACGTGCCGGACAACGCGCGCGCGCTGTACGAAGACCTGCAGCAGAAGCGCCCCGATCTGTCGCGCGTGCGCTATGGAATATTCGGCCTGGGCGACAAGACTTACGCCGAGACTTTCAACTACGGCGGGAAGCGATTCGACGACATCCTGAGCGAGCTCGGTGCGCAACGCATCGGCGAGCGCTATCGCCACGACGCGTCGAGCGGCGTACTGCCGGAAGAAAAGGCGGTCGAGTGGTGCCAGGAGTGGCTTAAGCAGTCGCAGCCTGCGTAGCGGCTCACTTTGGCATGCGTTTTGCTGCCTTGGGCGCGTGCACGCGCTCAAATGGATCGGCGGAATCGTTGCGGCTCTCGTTCTCCTCCTGATCCTCTTCGTCGCGTTCGGGCTGAACGCACTGCGCGGCCCGATCGAGCGCAAGGTGAGCGACCTTACCGGCCGGGAGCTGCACCTCGGCAAGCTCGAGCCGGTCTGGAGCTGGGTGCATCCGCGCTTTCGCGCCGAGAAGGTCACTTTCGCGAATCCCGACTGGGCGACCGAGTCGCTGATGCTGCGCGCGGACGTGGTCGAGGCGAGCATCGAGCTGCTGCCGCTCTTCTACGGCCAGGTCTACATTCCCGAAGTGCACCTCGTGCGCCCGGAGCTTAACCTCGAGGTGGCGGGCGACGAGCGCAAGAACTGGATCCTCGAGCGCGACCAGAAGCCGAAGAAGAACCGGCCCTCGCGCTTCCACATCCAGGCGCTCACTTTCGACGAAGCCCGGCTCAAGTACGACGACGCGATCCGCGACATCTCGGTCGAGGCGCAGCTTTCGACCGACCCGCAGGGCGTGACCGCCTTCGCGCAAGGTACGTACCGCGGGGTCGGCGCGGCCGCGGCGGCGCGCGGCGATCCGGTCCTCGGACTGAAGGACGCCAATCGCCCCTACAACCTGCACTTCGCCGGCGACTTCGGCGATACGTCGGTAGAGGCCGACGGCAGCATCACCAACATCGTCCAGCTCTCCGCGGTCGACCTCGCGGTCGAGCTTTCCGGCAAGAGCCTGTCGCGCCTGTACGACGTGATCGGCATCGCGCTGCCGGAGACGAAGGCCTACACCACGAGCGGACGGCTGCTCCGCACCAACGACCTCGTGCGCTACGAGCACTTCGGCGCCAAGGTCGGCGAGAGCGACCTGGCGGGCACGCTCGAATTCGATACCGACGGCAATCGCCCGCGGCCTTTCATGCATGGCGACGTGACCGCGGAGGTGCTCAACTTCGCCGACCTCGGCCAGGTCGTGGGAACCAGCCAGCCGAGAAAGAGCGGCGTGCTGCCCGACATGCCGTTCGATTCCGAACGCTGGGACTCGATCGACGCCGACGTCGGCATCAAGGCCGGCACGATCAAGCGGCCCAAGGCGCTGCCCATAGAGAAGCTGGCCGCGCGCATTCGCATGCGTGACAAGGTGCTGACGCTGGACCCGCTCGAGTTCGGTATCGCCGGCGGGCGGCTCGCCGGCACCGCCAGGCTCGACGGCCGCGAGGAGCCGATCGTCGCCGACCTCAACATGCAGGTGCAGCACCTTTCGCTGCCCAAGCTATTCCCCACCATCGAGAAGGGCCAGACCTCGATCGGCGACATCAACGGGCTCATCGAGCTCAAGGGACACGGCGACTCGGTGGCCGAGATGCTCGGCTCGTCGAACGGCAAGCTCGGCGTGTTCATCGACGGCGGGCGGGTGAGCCGCTTCCTGATGGAGCTCGCCGCGCTCGACCTCTGGGGCGTGGCGAAGACCAAGCTGCAAGGCGACAAGCCGGTCGACATTCGCTGCGCGATAGGCGACTTCGCGGTGAAGAACGGCGTGATGCACAGCAACGCGCTCGTGTTCGACACCGGCGTGGTGAACGTCCAGGGCAACGGCCAGATCAACCTCAAGAACGAGGGCATGGACATCACGCTGAAGCCCGAGCCCAAGGACCGCAGCATCGCTTCCCTCAACAGCCCGATCTACATTCGCGGCACCTTCGGCGCACCGAAGGTGGCGCCGGACATGAAGAAGCTGACGGCGAAGGGCGTCGGCGCGCTGGTGATGGGTCTCATCAACCCGCTGCTCGCGGTGCTGCCGCTGATGCAGGAAGGCAAGGACAAGGACAGCCCCTGCCAGCAGCTCATCGCCCAGGCGAAGAAGCCCGCGCCCATGGCGGCGAAGCCGGTGCAATCCGCCGCCGGCAAGAGCGCTACTTCTTCAGCCCGATCAGGCCGAGCAGCCGGGCAATAGCGGCGTCGTCGCGGGCGATCAGCTCGCCGAACTCGGCCGCCGGCAGGAATGCCGGACCGACGCCGAGCGCCGCGCTTCTCCTGCGGAATTCGTCGCTCTCGACGGTCGCGCGGATCGCTTTTTCCAGGCGGGCGATCACGGCCGGCGGCGTTCCGTGCGGCGCCGCGACGCCGCGCCAGCCGTCGAGCGCTACATCGAAGCCCAATTCCTTGGCCGTCGGCACGTCGGGAAACGCGGGGTCGCGTGCGTTCGTGAGCGTCGCGAGCAGTCTCACCTCGTGCTGCTTGATCGGCCCGGCGAGCGCGCCCGGAAACTGCACGACCGCGTTCACGTGGCCGCCGAGCAGGCTCGGGATGACCTGGCTCGCGCCGAAGGGCACCTCGTTGGCCTGCACGCCGGCGGCGTGTTCGAGCGCCGCGAGCGAGATGTGCGTGTGGCTGCCGATGCCGGAGTGGCCGATGCTGATTCCCTTGCCCCTGACCTTCAGGTCCTTGACCAGATCGCCGAGCGTTTTCCAAGACGCATCTTCCTGCACGGCCACCACCACCGATTCCACGAGCACGCGCGCTACCGGATCGAAGGCGTGATAGTCGAAGGGCAGCTGGCCTGAGTGGTACGTCGTCGAGATCGAATTGGAATTCCACACCAGTGAATAGCCGTCGGGCTTCTGGCTCGCGACGTGCTTGTAGCCGATGGCGCCGCCCGCGCCGGGACGGTTGACGACCAGCACGCGCTGCCCAAGATGCTCGGTCATCCCTTCGGCGAGCATCCTTGCCGTCACGTCCGCCGAGCTGCCGGCGGGGAAGAGGACCGTGATCTCCAGCGGCGCCTTGCTCGGGAATTCCTGCCCGTAGGCGGAACCGAAGGCGCACAGCAGCGGAAAAAGAAGCGTTCTCGTTGTTCTCATTCCAGGACCTCCGCCACTTTCACGCGCCGTCCTTCCTTCGCCGACCGGATTCCGGCCAGGATCACTGCCAGCGAGCGAGTGGAGCGCTCGCCGTCCATTTCCGGCTCGGCTTCACCGCGCGCGGCGCGCGCGAACTCTTCCAGCTCCTCGACGATCGGATCGTTTTTCGCGCAGGCGACCGGCGTTGCCTGAGTGCCGCCGCGCTTCAGCACGCGCAGTCCGCTGTGCAGGTCGTAATAGGCGGTGGCTTCCTTGCCGTAGATATTCATCAGGTAGTACTCGGAAGCCGACGCGTAGCTCGCATTCAGGGTCGACAGCGCGCCGCTCTCGTGCTCCATGATGAGGCTCGCCACGTCCGGATTATCGCCGGGCAGCACGAGGCGCACGGAGCTGCCGTTCACGGCCCTGACCGGCCCGAGCAGGTATTCGAGCACGTCGGTGTAGTGGATGCCGATCTGCAGCAGCACGCCCCCTGGCATGCCCGCGGCGGTGTAGCGCCACGAGGAAAGGTCGATCTTGCCCAGCCGGTCGCGGCTGATGTTCGCCTCGGCGTTGACCAGCCTTCCGAACTCGGCGAGGTGCTCCTTCACCCAGCGGAAGTGCAACTCGCGCCGGCGCTGGTAGCCGAGGGCCAGCACGACCTTCGCTTTCCGGCACGCCTCGGTCAGCGCACGCGCGTCGGCAATCGTGTTGGCGATCGGCTTGTCGAGGAACACGTGCTTGCCCGACCTTGCCGCGGCCACCGTGGTCTCGAGGTGCGCTGCGTTGGGCGTCGTATTGATGACGGCGCCGATCGAGCGGTCGTTCAGGATCTCTTCATAAGACCGCGCCGCCTTGCAGCCATACTTGGCCGCGAACTTTTCCCGCTTCTCGATCGAGCGCGAGTAGCAGGCGGCGATCGTCATGCTCGCGGAGCGCTTGATGGCGTCCGCGAGTACGTCCGACCACCATCCCATGCCGAGGCAGGCCACTTTCATCGGACGGATTCCGCCGCTTCGCGCGCCACTCGCTCGTCGAACTGCCAGTCGCCGCCTGCGACGCCGACGCCGCCGATGCACTCGCCGCCGGCCAGGATCGGGGCGCCGCCTTCCATCGCCGTCCAGCGCTCGGGTCCGGCGGCGAGGGCGAGGCCAAGCGCGTGCGCGACATCCAGGCTGTTTCCCGTCGCCCCCGTCGCTCCGGTAGCGCGGCGATTCGACGCAGCGCACACCGCCTTTGTCGTCGCCGAGTGCACGGTGTGGAACCGGCCGCCTTCCATGCGCTCGAGCAGCACGAGGTGGCCGCCCGCATCGACGATCGCGACCGTGATCGCGACCTGCGCCTCGTTCGCGCGAGCGATCGCCGTCTCCAGGATCTTGCGCGCGCCCGCCGAGGTGAGGCGCTTGGCATTCGAGATGTACATGGTTGTATATTAGGCCATGCCGCTTTCGCACATCGAGCACTTCCTGGTTGCGGCCGACGACATCGACGCGACGCGCGATTGGTACGCGCGCGTGCTCGGCATGCAGCCCGGGCCGCATCCCGACTTCGGCTTCCCCGTGCACTGGATGTATCTCGGCGGCGTCGATGTCGTGCACATCGGCCCGAGCGCGAAGAACGCGGGCGATATCCAGAAGCAGTATCTTGGGCGGACTTCCCAGAAATCCGAACAGGGGACCGGCGCGATCGATCACATCGCGTTCCGCGCCAGCGGGCTGCGACAGATGCTCGAGCACCTGAAGAAGGAAGCCGTGCCGTTCAGCCAGCGCCGCGCGAACGGCCAGGCGCTCTTCCAGCTCTTCTTCTACGACCCGAACGGCGTCAAGATCGAGCTCAACTACGCCGCCAGCGAAGCCGAGGGCATCGCGCCCGAGCTGATGGCGTCGGAGCTAATCGCTCGACGCTAGAAAATTCGGGGACGGAGCCCGAACTCGGGGAGTAGCACATGGCAGACAAACCGCTCTCGCTCGGCTACATCGGCGTCGGCCTGATGGGCGGGCCGATGACGAAGCGCCTGGCTTCGCTCGGCTGGAAGCTGAGCGCATACGACATCGTCCGCGAGCGATCGATGACCCGGTCGGCTGCCGACGCGGCGCGCGGCGCCGATGTCGTGCTGCTCAATCTGCCCACGAACGACGCGGTCAAGGACGCGGTGTTCGGCGCCAATGGCATCGCGAGCGCGGTGAACGCGAAGCAGCTGGTGGTGGACTTCTCCACCATTCCGGTGGACGAGTGCCGGCGCCATGCCGCGCAATTGCACGAGCGGACCGGCTGCCGATGGGTCGACGCGCCGGTCTCGGGTGGACCGCCCGCTTCGGCGTCGGGCGCGCTCACCGTGATGGCCGGCGGCGAGGAAGCCGACCTCGAGCGAATCGCGCCCTTGATGCGCGACATCAGCCAGCGCTGCACGCGCATGGGCCCGCTCGGCGCCGGGCTGGCGGCGAAGATGATCAACCAGCTGATCGTCGGTGTCGGCCACGCGATGCTGGCCGAAGCGGTGGCGCTTTGCGGCAAGGCCGGCATCGACGCGGCGCGCATCCCCGAGTGCCTCGCCGGCGGCTACGCCGACTCGAACGTGATGAAGGCCTACTGGCCGCGCATGGTCGAGCAGGACTTCGCGCCGCGCGGCTACCTGCGGCAGCTCCTGAAAGACCTGGAGATGGTTAACGACTGGGCGGGACACATGAAGGCGCCGGCGCCGATGCTGATGCAGGCGCTCGCCCTCTATCGCCTGGCGGCGAGCAAGGGCTGGAGCGAGCTCGACAGCTCCGCCGTAGCAAAGATCTATCAAACGGAAGGCGGGACGCACGGATAAGACTTCTTCAGACTGACGGCGTAGCCTGAACGCGGGGAGGATCTATGCGTTCAAGACGCCTGCGTTCGGCAGTGTGGTTTTTCGCTCTGTTTTCCTGCGCCGCCTGGGTCGCTCATGCCGCGGAGAGCGGCAAGGGTCACCGCATCCAGCATGTGCTGCTTCTCAGCCTGGACGGCTTCCATGACTTCGATCTCGAGAATTACCGGCGCTCGCATCCGGCTTCGGCGCTGGCGGCGCTCGTGGCGCGCGGCGTGACCTATGCGAACGCCACCACCTCCAGCCCGTCGGATTCTTTCCCCGGCACGCTCGCGATGGTGACCGGCGGCTCGCCGGTGTCGACCGGCGTGTACTACGACGTGTCCTGGGACAACGATCTCTCGCCCGCCGGCTCGGACTGCTCGACGCGCGGCGCGCTCGTGCCCTACAACGAGACGATCAACTTCAGCACCAGCGTGCGCTTCACCACCATCAACCCCGCCAAGCTGCCGCGGGATCCGGCGCGCGGCTGCGCGCCGGTGTACCCGCACGACTTTCTGCGTGTGAACACGATCTACGAGGTGATCAAGGCGGCCGGCCTGCGCACCGCCGCCGCGGACAAGCACCCGAGCTACGAGCTGCTGCACGGGCCCTCGGGCAGCGGCGTCGACGACCTGTATACGCCCGAGATCAATCCGGACAAGAAGGACATCGCCAAGACCATCGCGAACGATGAGCTCAAGGTTGCGGCGGTGCTGAACCAGATCGCGGGATACGCATCGACCGACAACGCGCATGCCAGCTTCGTCGGCGTGCCGGCGATCTTCGGCATGAATTTCCAGGCGCCGAACATCGGGCAGAAGTTCTCCGGCTATGACGCCGCAGGCATGCCCAACACCGTGGCCACGCTCGGCACCAATAAGGACAATCCGCCCGGGCTCGCTCAGGCGTTCGACTACGTCGACGACGCGCTCGGCCGGATGATCGGCGCGCTCGAGACGCAGGGTTTGAGCGATTCGACCCTCGTCATCGTGACCTCGAAGCACGGCAACAGTCCCGTAGACGTTCGCCTATTGCGGCTGATCGATCCCGCGACGACGCTTGTCCCGCTCATCAACAGTGTCCAAAGCAGTCTGGCGGCGCAAGTCACCGACGACACCAACGCGCTCATCTGGCTCAAGGACCGCAGCCGCGCCGGCGAAGTCGCCGCCGTGCTGCAGGCCAATGCCGCGGCGATCGGTGCCGAATCGATCTACGTTGGAGAGCAGATCGACGCGCTCTTCGGCGGCGAGCTGGCCGGCAACTCCTCGCGCCGTCCGGACATCATCGTCGAGCCGGTGCTCGGCGTGGTGTATGCAGCGGCCAACAGCAAGCTGGCCGACCATGGCGGCTTCCATGACGAGGACCTGCGCATTCCGCTGGTCGTGGCATGGCCGGGCCGCGAAGCCGGCACGGTGCGGCGGCCGGTATCGCTGAAGCAGATCGCGCCGACGATCCTCAAGGCCCTCGGGCTGCACAAGCACGCCCTCGACGCTGTCCGCCTGGAGAAGACTAAAGCGCTGCCGCAGGCCGAAGACGAGGAAGACGACGAGGACTAGCCGCCGACCCTGACCCCGAGTTCGGGCTCCGTCCCCGAATCTTGTCGGCTCAAGGCAGCACCTCCCTGGCAGCGCGCCGGTTGCGCAGTGCCGCGATGCCGAGCACGCCGGCGATCATCGCGATGTAGATGGCGAGGCGGAAGAGCGGCTGTGGGGCGAGCGCCTCTTCGACGAGCGGCTCGCTGACGATCATCTTTGCCGCGGTCCAGGCGAGCACCGCGCCGCCAACGTAGAGCAGGGCAGGGAATCGCTCGATCCAGTGCAGGATCAGGGTCGAGCCCCAAACGACGATCGGGATGCTGATCACGAGGCCGAGCACGACGAGAAGCGCGTTGCCGTGCGCGGCGCCCGCCACGCCGAGCACGTTGTCCAGGCCCATCACGGCGTCGGCGACGACGATGGTGCGCATCGCGGACCAGAAGCCGCTGGCGGGCGGCACATCGTCGGCGCGCCCGTTGTGGTTTCCTGCGAGAAGCCGATAGGCAATCCACCCGAGCAGCGCGCCACCCGCGAGCGAGAGGCCCGGAATGGCGAGCAGCCACAGCACGCCGACGGTCAAGCTCGCTCGCACCGCGATGGCGCCCACCGTGCCCCAGACGATGGCGCGGCGCTGGAGGCGCTTGGGCAGGCTGCGCGCAGCGAGCGCGATGACGATCGCGTTGTCGCCCGCCAGCACGAGGTCGATGACGACGATCGCGGCGAGGGCGGACAGGAAATCCATGCGCCGATTGTTCCGGCGTCAGCGCGAAATGAAAAATGATTTGCCGCGATGCAATCCATCGCGAATCGCAATGGATCATTGCCCCGCGTCCGGCGCGCCGCTATGATTGCGGCATCCCGCAGGGGAGTAGCTTCGGAGCGGGGCGGTCGTCAATACGGGAGCAGGTCCTGTTCCCCGGTCGCCCCGGCAGCATGCGAAGGGTCGCATGCCGCAAGCGAGACCTCGGTTCGACAAGGAGCCGAGATGTCCCGCGCCACGCTGCGACGCTACTTCCGCCACGGCCTGTTCCCCCAGCTGATGGTCTTCGAGGCGGTCGCGCGCCTGGGATCCGTCACGGGCGCGGCGCGCGAGCTGCACCTCGCGCAGCCGACGGTGTCGATGCAGCTCAAGAAGCTCTCGCAGGCTCTCGAGCTGCAGCTCTTCGAGCAGAACGGCCGGCGCCTCCGGCTGACGCCGGCCGGCGAGGCACTGGCGGAGGCCTGCCGTGACCTGCAGCTCTTCTTCTGCCACGTGGAGGAGCGCCTCGCCGGGTTGCGCCACAAGAAGAGCGAGCTGCTCCGCCTCGCCGCCGAGCCCGAGGCACGCGCCATCGCGTCGCGCCTGCTCGCCGAGTTCTGCGCACGCCATCCCGGCGTGCACGCGAGCCTGCACTTCGCCGAGCGCGACGTGCTGCTCGAGCGGCTCGCGGCGGGGGAGGACGACGTCTTTCTGTTCGAGCTCGAGGTCGACGGCCTGCCCGCCGAGCGCCGCTGGAGCGTGGCGCACGCCAAGGGCCGCGCACTGGCGCGCTCGGCGGCCGCCTTCGTGCGCGAAGCGCTGATGCTCGACGCGTACAATTCCCCCGACGAATCCGGGGAGAAGCAGCCATGGAAGTCCCACGCGAGTACAACGCGGCGGTAGATCTCATCGGGCGCAACCTGGCCGCCGGCCGCGGCAACAAGGTCGCCTTCATCGACGACCAGGGCCAGTGCACCTATGCCCAGCTCGCCGAGCGCGTGGACCGCGTCGTGCACATGCTGCATGTGCTCGATGTGCGCCGGGAGGAGCGGATCGCCGTCGCGATGCTCGACTCGTGCGACTGGCCGGCGCTATTCCTCGGCGCAATCAAGGCCGGCGTCGTGCCGGTGGCGCTGAACACGCTGCTCACGCCGGCCGACTACGAATACCAGCTGCGCGACAGCCGGGCGCGGGCGTTGTTCGTCTCGGAGCCCTTGCTCGAGCGCTTCAGGCCGATCGAGAAGAAATGCCCCGATCTCAAGCACGTCATCGTCCAGGGCCTGCAGCTGAACGACCTGCTCTTCAAGGCGAAGCCGGAGGGCAAAGCGGCAGCGACGACGCGCGACGACACGTGCTTCTGGCTCTATTCGTCGGGCTCGACCGGCGCGCCGAAAGGCACCGTGCACCTGCATTCGCACCTCATCATGACCGCCGAGCTCTATGCCAGGCCGGTGCTCGGCATCCGCGAGTCCGACGTCGTCTTCTCCGCGGCGAAGCTTTTCTTCGCCTACGGCCTCGGCAACGCGCTCACGTTTCCGATGTCGGTCGGCGCGACCACCGTTCTCATGGCCGAGCGGCCGACGCCGGACGCCGTGTTCAAGCGGCTCGTGGAAAAGAGACCGACCATCTTCTACGGCGTACCTACGCTTTACGCCGCGCTGCTCGCGTCTCCGTCATTTCCCAGGAAAGAGCAAATGGCTTTGCGGGTGTGTACATCCGCCGGCGAAGCGCTGCCGAAAAACCTGGGCGAGCGCTGGACGGAACGGACAGGGACGGCAATCCTCGACGGCATCGGCTCGACCGAGATGCTGCACATCTTCATCTCCAACCGCCCGGGCGACGTGAAGTACGGAACGACCGGCAAGCCGGTGCCGGGCTACGAGGTGCGCATCGTCGACGATCACGGCAACGTCGTCACCAAGCCCGGCGAGCTCGGCGAGCTGCAGATCAGCGGCCCGACCGCGGCGATCATGTACTGGAACCAGCGCGAGAAGACGAAGAACACGTTCCCGGGCCCCTGGACGCGAAGCGGCGACAAGTACAGCTTCGATGCGGCGGGCTATTACACGTACGGCGGACGCTCGGACGACATGCTCAAGGTGAGCGGCATCTACGTCTCGCCGGTGGAGGTCGAAGCCGCGCTGGTCACGCACGACGCAGTGCTCGAGTGCGCGGTCGTCGGCGCCGAGGACGAGCAGAAGCTGGTGAAGCCGAAAGCGTTCGTTGTCCTCAAGCCCGGCCGCGCCGCGGACGAAGGTCTCAAGCAGGAGCTACAAAAGCACGTGAAGGACAAGCTCGCGCCCTACAAATACCCGCGCTGGATCGAGTTCCTGCCCGAGCTGCCGAAGACGGCGACCGGCAAAATCCAGCGCTTCAAGCTTCGCGCATAAACGATCGATGAGGGAGATTCGATGAGGAGTTTGCTTGCCGTAGTGGCAGCACTGGCGATGCTCGTCGGCAACGCGGCGGCGGAGACGTATCCGGCCAAGCCGGTAAAGCTGCTCATCCCTTTCCCTCCCGGCGGCAACACCGACATCGTCGGCAGACTGATTGCCGACAAGCTCTCCGCGAGCCTCGGCCAGCAGGTGTATGTCGAGAACCGCGGTGGCGCGGGCGGAACGATCGGCGCGGAAGCGGCAGCGAAATCGCCCGACGACGGCTACACGCTCTTCTTCTCCACGACCGGAACGCTGGCCAGCGCGCCGTCGATGCAGCCGAACCTGCGCTACGACCCGATCAAGGACTTCGCGCCGATCGGCACTCTGGCGAATGCGCCGGTGGTGATTTTTGTCAGAGATGAATTGCCCGCCAGGAGCCTGGGGGACTTGATAGCGCTCGCGAAAGCGAAGCCCGGCACGCTCAAGTTCGGCTCTGCCGGCACCGGCCATTTCGTGCATATCGCAGGCGAGATGTTCAAGAGCGCGGCGCACGTCGATATGCTGCATGTGCCGTACAAAGGCGTGTCGCAGGCGCTCGTCGACATGCTGGGTGGCCGCATCGACGTGATGTTCGACGCCCCGGCGCAGTACGAGCCGCACCTCAGGACGGGCAAGGTGCGCGCGCTTGCCGTCGCGGCCCCAAAGCGGCTCGCGCGACTGACCGACGTGCCCACCACCGCGGAAGCCGGGCTGCCCGGTTACGTGCTCGCATCATGGTTCGGGCTGGCCGCGCCGGCCGGCACGCCCGCCGAGATCGTCAATCGAGTGAACGCCGATGTGCAGAAGGCGCTCGCCGCGCCCGACGTGATCGAGACGCTGACCAAGCTCGGCCTCGAGCCGGGCGGCGGCACGCCGCACCAGTACGCCGAGATGATCGTCGAGGACCTCGCGCAATGGCGCGCCGCGGTCAAGGCGGCGGGCATAAAGCTCGAGTAGGGCAGGGGCGATGGAGCGCCGAATTTCCCGGATCGCGAATGTCGTTCCTCGAGGCCCGAGCTCGCAGGTGCAGAACAAGCAGCTCGTGATCGGCGCCGAGGGCTGGGAAAAGACCTCGCCCTTCCTCTTCCTCAGCGAGGACTGGTTCGCCGCGCCGGGGGGGTTCGAGGAGCATCCGCACCGCGGCATGCAGACCGTCACGTTCGTCCTCGACGGCGCGCTCGAGCATCGCGACCACACCGGTGCGCACGGCGTGCTGCGGGCGGGCGACGTTCAGTGGATGACCGCCGGGCACGGCGTCCTGCATAGCGAGATGCCTTACGGCGCAACGACCGCCCATACGCTGCAGCTGTGGCTCAACCTTCCGGCGCGGCTGAAGATGATCCCGGCGCGCTACCAGGACCAGCGCTTCGCCGACGTCCCGGTGCGCGCTATCGAAGGCGGCGAAGTGCGCGTATACGCCGGGCGCTCGGGCGACGTGAGCCACGCGCACGGCAGCGACTGGCCGATGAGCCTGCTCGACATCCGTATGAAGAAAGGCGCGCGCCTCGCGCAGGAGGTTTCGCCTCGCGACCGAGGGTTCGTGTACATGCTGAGCGGCCGCGCGCTGATGGGTGGAGGCTCCCTGGAGAAGGACCAGGTAGGCTGGTTCGAGCCGGGCGAGGGCGTCGTGCTCGCCATCGAGGCGCTCGAGGACTTGCGCGTGCTCCTCTTCGCTGGCGAGCCTATCCGCGAGCCGGTGGTGGCCTACGGCCCCTTCGTCATGAGCACCCGGGAGGAGATCGTCCAGGCGTTCGAGGATTACCAGGCAGGCAAGCTAGTTGCATAGGGGTGTTATCCTTGGCGGCTCACGCGTCGCCTTCTGCGGCAACTCCCTTACACCATGGCCACCCGACCCGATACCACGACCGAGCTCAAGGTCGATCCCAATTCCCTCTACCTGGAAGAGATCTTCACCGACCGGCGCGTCGGCACGATCCGGCGCCTCACGCCGGTGAAGAAGGACGGCACGCGCGATCCGGCGAAGCCGATCCTCTACGTCGGCGAGACGCAGGTGCTGACGCCGGCCGGCGCGCTGCCGATCGGCTTCGAGATCGCCGCCGGCTCGCTCGAGGAAGCGGCGCAGAACTTCGGCCCGCAGGCGAAAGAGGCCATCGAGCGCACGGTGAAGGAGCTGCAGGAGCTGCGCCGCCAGGCCGCCTCGTCGATCGTCGTGCCGCAGGGCCCGCTGCCGCCGATGGGCGGGGCCGGCGGCGGCAAGATCCAGATGCCCTAAAGGGCGAACCTCTGAGGAATCGCCCTGCCGAACCTCCGAGAGATCGCCCTGCCGTCGTTCCCGCGAAGGCGGGAACCCAAGTTGTTCTAAAGGAAAACGGGGCCCCCGCCTTCGCGGGGGCGACGGATGTGGAGGCTGCCTGAAATGAATCTGCAGGAAATCCGCGGCTGGGTCGACGGCGCCGAGCGCGTCGTCGTCCTGACGGGCGCCGGCATCTCGACCGACTCCGGCATCCCCGACTTCCGCGGCCCGCAGGGCGTATGGACCCGGAATCCGCTCGCCGAGAAGCTCTCCAACATCCATTACTACCTGGCCGATCCCGAGGTGCGCAAAGCCTCGTGGCAGAGCCGGCTGAACCACCCGGCATGGAATGCGCGGCCGAATGCGGGGCATCTCGCGCTGGTGGAGCTCGAGAGGCGAAAGAAGCTGCATGCGCTGATCACGCAGAACATCGACGAGCTGCACCAGATCGCCGGCAACTCGCCCGAGCTGGTGATCGAGGTGCACGGCACGATGCGCAAATTCATGTGCTGGGGCTGCGGCATGCGCGGGCCGATGGCGAAGGTGCTCGAGCGCGTGCGCGCCGGCGAAGCGGACCCGCAGTGCCGCGATTGCGGCGGCATCCTGAAGAGCGACACGATCTCGTTCGGGCAGCAGCTGGTGCCCGGGGTGATCGACCGCGCGATGCAGGCGGCGGGCGAGGCGGAGGTGTTCATCGCCGTCGGCACGACCCTGCAGGTTTACCCGATCGCCGGCGCTTTCGACCTCGCGCGAAGCGCGGGCGCGAAGACGGTGATCGTCAACGCCGAGCCGACGCCCTATGACTCGATCGCGGACGCCGTGCTTTCCGAGTCGATCAGCCGGGTGCTGCCGGAAATTATTCGAGGCCGAGAAAGCGCTTCGCGTTCGCTGCAGTGATCGCTTCGAGCGTGCCGCGATCGAGCCCGGTGCGCTGCAGCGTGCTCATGGGCTCGAAGTCGCCCATGGCGAACGGATAGTCGGTGCCGACGCAGATCTGGCTCTTGCCGAAGGTATCGACCAGGAAGCGCACGGCGTTCGGATCGAAAACGAGCTGGTCGTAGAAGAAGCGCTGCGCCGCGACGGCCGGCGACTCCTTCAGCGACTCGCGCGCCTTGGGCACGTTCTTCCAGGCGTGGACCAGGCGCGGCAGCAGGATCGACATGACGCCGCCGCCGTGGCTGAAGGCGATCCTGAGCTTCGGATGCCGCTCGGCGATGCCGCCGGTGATCATGGAGGCCGCGGCGAGGCCGATGTCGCCGGGGAAGCACACCGCCTGCTCGATGAACGCGCCGACGATGCGGTCCTGGCCGGCCGGGCGCAGCGCGTGCACGAAGATCGCCGCGCCCATCTTCTCGGCTTCGGCGAAGAACGGCTCGAAGCGCGGATCGCCGATCGACGTGCCGTTGACGTGGCTCGCGATCTCCACGCCGGAGAACTTCAGGCTCTGCACGCAATGGTGGAGCTCATCGACGGCGCTCTCCATGTCCTGCAGCGGCACGGCGCCCAGGCCGACGAAGCGCTCCGGGGCACGCTCGGTCATCGCCGCGATCTGGTCGTTGAGATAGCGAATCAGGACCTGCGCGTCGTCCAGCGGCAGCCAGTAGGAGAGCAGCTCGGGCATCGGCGAGATCGCCTGGCGCGTCACTTGCATCTTCCCCATGTCCTCGATGCGCCGCGGTACGCTCCAGCAACCGTCGGACACGGTGCGGTAGACCTTGCCCGAGATCATCACGTGCTTGTGGCAGGCGTGGGCCTCGGCCATCGACGGCCACGGCGCGCTCGCGTTGCGCCCGGCGTAGGCCGGGAAGGTCTCGGGCACGATGTGCGTGTGGATGTCGATGCAGTCCATCGGACGATTATAGAATCGCGCCCTTCGACGAAAGAGATCCCGACATGCTGCGATCGCTAGCTTTCTTTCTCTGTTTCGCCGCCGCGAGCGCGCGGGCGGACTGGCCCGAGCGCGCCGTGAAGATCGTCGCGCCGTTCTCCCCCGGCGGCACCGCCGACACCCTCGGCCGGCTGGTCGCGACGAAGCTCTCCGAGCAGTTCAAGGAAAGCTTCGTGGTCGAGAACCGTCCCGGCGCGGGCGGCGCGGTCGGCTCCGAGCTGGTCGCGAAGAGCGATCCCGACGGCTATACGCTCGTCGTGTCGGGCATCGCGTCGCACGTCATCGCGCCCAGCCTGCCGCGCGGCACACCCTACGATCCGCTGAAGGACTTCACGCACGTCGCGCTGCTCGGCGGGCCGCCGGCGGTGTTCGCCGTCAAGCCCTCCCTAGCCGCGAAGACGCTCAAGGAGTTCGTCGCGCTCGCGAAGAAACAGCCGGGCAAGCTGACGTACGGCTCGCCCGGGCCCGGCACGCAGGGGCAGCTCGTCGCCGAGCTCTTCAAGCGCGAGGCGGGCGTAGATGTCGTGCACGTTCCTTACAAAGGCGCCTCGGCCGCGGTGACCGACCTGATGGGCGGCCAGATCGACTCGGTGTCGACCACGCTCACGACCGCCTCGGGACAGATCAAGGCCGGCCGTGCGCGCGCGCTGGCGCTGAGCTCGTCGGAGCGCCTGCCCGACTATCCCGACATACCGACCTTTGCGGAGCAGGGCTATCCGAACATCGTCGGCACCGTCTGGTTCTCGCTCTCCGGGCCGGCCGGCCTGCCGGCCGACGTCGTGGACAAGCTGAACGCGGCGGTGCGCACTGCGCTGCAGGCGCCCGACGTGCGCGAGCGCCTGCGGCAGGACGGCATGGTGCCGAACAACCTGGACGCCAGGCAGTTCACCGCGTTTATCGCCGAGGAGCTCAAGCGCTGGGCGCCGATCGTCAAGGCGTCGGGCGCGAAGAACGACTGACCTACTTGCCGCCGCCCTTGCTCGTGCCGCCTTTCGAGTAGACCGAAGGATCCCACTCGGTATAGTGGGTGAGCAGGCGGTCGTTCTCGTCGAAGATGACGTTCAGCAGCTTGATCACGCCGATGTCGTAGTAGCGGTAGGTCCACGACTTCGTGCCGCCGGCGTACTCACGCCGCTCCGACACGGCGCTCGGGCCGACCACGCCCTCGACCTGGTCCGGCGTCAT
>CAYZFN010000040.1:0-5864 GCA_964477695.1 uncultured Enterobacteriaceae bacterium
ACGGCGCCGACGCGCGGAATCTGCGAGGGCTCGAGCGGCCGGATGCCGCGCCGCGCCGCCTCGAGGTCGACCTGGATGAACAGCGCGACGTAGAAAAGGATCGCCGGAATGAGCGCGGCAAGCGCAACCTGCGCGTAAGGCACCTGCAGGAATTCCGCCATGAGGAAGGCGGCGATGCCCATCACCGGGGGCATGAGCTGCCCGCCGGTCGAGGCGGCCGCCTCGATCGCCCCGGCGACATGCGGCCGGTAGCCCGATTGCTTCATGAGCGGAATCGTCACCACGCCGACGGTGAGCACGTTCGACACGGTGCTGCCCGAGATCGTGCCGAAGAGCGACGAGCCGAGGATGGCGATCTTCGCCGGCCCGCCGCGATAGCGCCCCATGAGCGCCATCGAGATGTCGGTGAAGAAGGTCGAGCCGCCGGACTTGAAGAGCACCTGGCCGAACAGCACGTAGATGGCGACCACCGCGGCGACGATCTTCATCGGCAGGCCGAGCGCGGCGCTCGAGTCCCAGACCGCGAAGTACGCGAGGCGATCGAGCGGAATGGAGCGCGCGGCGAGCTCTCCGGGCAGCGAGCCGCCGAACAGCGCCAGCACGAAAAAGGTGACAGTCACCAATACCAGGGACAAGCCCGTGGTGCGCCGCAGTCCCTCGAGGAAGAGCACGAGCAGGATCGCCGCCACCACCAGCCCGTCGGCGGGGCGAACGCTCACGAGGTCCGAGAGCTCGGGATAGCGCAGCGTCATGCACACGGCGCAGGCGAAAGAGGCGGCGGCGGCCACGATGTCGTACCAGGGCACGCGCCGCGCGCCCCCTTTCACGCCGCTCGCCGGCACGTGCAGGAAGATGAGCGGCATCGCCAATGCGAGCAGCAGGCTGATGTACTGCTCGGCGTACCAGGCGAGCCCGGCGCGCCGGAACAGGTCCGCGGCGAGCGCGATGATGCCGACAGTCAATGCCACCGCGAGGACGTTGGTGAACTTGTTCATGCTCCTCCGGGGCGCGATGTTACGATGAGCGCGAGGAGGAAATGCAATGAAGCTCATCGCCACGGCCGCATGCGCGCTGCTCGCGGCGGCCGCGCACGCCCAGAACGTAAGCATCATCACCACGCCGGTCGGCTCGTTTTCCAACTCGGCGGGCTCGGCCATGGCGAAGGTGCTGGTCGACAAGGCGGGGCTGCGCGCCATCGTGCAGGCGCAGGCGAGCACCGGCTTCGACGAGACGGTGAGCGGCCAGGCCGATTTCAACGTCTCGAACTCCTTCGACGCGACGTTCTATGCCACCGGCACCGGCGAATACCAGTCGCGCGGCGCGCACCAGAACCTGCGCGCGGTCGCGGTGCTGATCCCGTACCGGGTGGCGCTGCACGTGCGCGCCGATTCGACCTACCAGCGCATCGCCGACCTGAAAGGCAAGCGCCTCTCGAGCGGCTTCAACGCGCAGAAGACCATCCACCGCATCATCGAGGCGCACCTCGCCAACGCCGGACTTTCCTACAGGGACGTGGTGCAGGTGCCGACGCCGAACGTGGTGCGCCAGGTCGACGATTTCATGAGCGGCAAGACCGACGCCTTCTTCTTCGCGCTCGGCTCGGCGGCGATCAAGCAGGCGAACGCCGCGGTCGGCGGCCTGCGCGTGCTCGAGGTCGACACCTCGCCGCAGGCGATGCGGCGCGTCGAGGCGATGCTGCCCGGCGCCTACACCATCGAGGTGAAGCCGGCGCCGAACATCGAAGGCGTGACGAAGCCCACGCACCTCATCGCCTTCGACATGGTGATGGTGGTGCGCGCCGAGCTCGCCGACGAGGTCGTCTACAAGGTGGCGAAGGCGCTGCACGACAACAAGGCGGACCTGCAGGCGACCTTCCCGCCGTTCGCGCTCTTCAACCCGCAAAGCATGGCCAAGCCGATCCAGGGCGTGCCCTACCATCCCGGCGCGCTCAAGTACTACAAGGAGATCGGCCTCACGAAGTGAGCTCTTCGGCGACGAGACGGATCGCCGGCGCGTCCATCTGCACGAAGTTCTCCTCGTCCTTGCGCATCATGGCCGGGATCGGGCCGGCGAACATCGCGCGGATGTCGGGCAGCGCGGCAAAGTAGAGCTCGACCATCCCGTCGAACGCGGGATCCCGGCCTGCTTCCGGTACGGCGAAGGTGGCGACGATCCTCTGTACCGGCGACTCGGCGATGACGTGATCCTCGAGCTTGGCGTGATTGTTCAGCCAGTAATCCTTGAACTGGGCGTGCGTCAGGTCGCGGCGCCGGTAGACGGTGCGGATGATCTTGATCGCGGTCCTGGGCTGCGGCTTCTGCGACATCAGGTGCTCGTCGCACACCACGGCGTCTGCCCAGTGCTTCGCCGCAGCGCGCGCCGCCTCGAGCGTCGGGTAGTAGAGCGCCGCCATGCCGTCGAAAGGCGGCGTCGTGCCGCCGAGCGCGACCTCGCCGGTCGACACGCTGATCACTGTCTTGACCGGAGCAGTCCCCGCGGTTTCCAGGAGGCGGCTCTTGAAATCGGCGGCGGAAAGCGCGCCGCGTTTCGACATGCGGACTACTTTGAACGTGTTCATGTTGGGTTTAGCATAAACCGAATGAGAGAAGCCGCGATCACCGTCCGCGACGGAACGCAGATTGCCGTCGCCATTTACGCGCCCGAGGGAAGCGGCCGCTATCCGGCGCTGCTCGCCGCCTCGCCCTACCGCTACGACAACAACACGCTGCCCGCCGGCCCGCAGTTCCTGTGGCGCGAGACCGGGCCGATCGAGTTCTACGTAAAGCAGGGCTACGCCTACGTGCACATGGACGTGCGCGGCTCGGGCAAATCCGGCGGCGAGTTCGAGATGCTCGGGCCCAGCGAGCAGAACGACCTCTACGACGTGATCGAGTGGATCGCGAAGCAATCGTGGTCGAACGGAAGAGTCGGCGGGCTCGGCCAGTCGTACTTCTGCATGTCGCAGTGGTGGATGGGCATCCTCAAGCCGCCCGCGCTCGCCTGCCTCGGCGCCTACGACGGCCTGAACGACCCTTATCGCGCGACCTGCTACAACGGCGGCATCCCGGGTCAGTTCCTGCCCGGCTACTGGTGGAACCAGAACCGCATCATCAACCGCTTCCCCGCCAACGGCGCGCCACCGCGCGTGCAGGAGACCGACCTCGACAGGCTCGTTACGTCGCATCCGACCTACGACGATTTCTGGAAGGTGCGCAACGCCTCGGAGCGGCTGCACGAGATCACCGTGCCGCTCTACTCGATCGGCATCTGGGGCAAGGTCGACCTGCATACGCGCGGCAACATCAAGGGCTTCCAGCAGGCGAAGGGCCCGCGCAAGCTGCAGATGCGCGGCCCGCCCAATGCGTGGGCCGCGAACGCCGAGTTCAACGGCCCCGAGCTGCACGAGAAGGTGCTGCTGCCCTTCTACGACAAGTTCCTCAAGGCCAGGGACACCGACTGGGACAAGCGCCCGCCGGTCGAATACTTCGTTCGCGGCGCCAATGTCTTCAAGACCGCCGAGACGTGGCCGCCCGCCGGCGTCAAGTACAAGTCTTTCTTCCTTTCCGGCCAGAAGAGCGGCAGCGTGACGTCGCTCAACGATGGGACTCTGACCCATTCATCCGCAAGTGGCGCTGAAAGCACGGCCTACTCATATCCCAATCCGGGCTGGGTCAGCGGCGTGGTCGGCTTCGGCCCCTCCGGCCCGCCGAACTGGGATCCCGCGCGCCGAGTCTTGACGTTCACGACACCCCCGCTCGAGAAAGATCTCGAGATCGCCGGGCCGATCAAGCTCGTCCTCTATGCCTCGTCGAGCGCGCGCGATACCGACTTCGTGGTCAAGCTCTCGGAGCAGTATCCGCAGCCCGCGGAGGAGCGCGGCAAGAGCATCAACCCGGCCTTCCAGGTCGTCACGAAAGGCTGGCTGCGCGCCTCGCACCGCGCGATCGACGAGAAGCGCAGCACGGAGATGGAGCCCTACTTCACGCACACGAACCCGGAGCCGCTGAAGCCGGGCGAGGTGTACCGCTTCGACATCAGCATCGAGCCGAACGCTTTCCTGTTCAAGAAAGGCAACCGTATCCGGCTCGAGCTAGCGAACGGCGACTCGCCGGTCACGGATGTGCTCTGGACGCACTACTACCAGCCGAACAAGATCGGGCAGGACACGCTCTGGCATAGCGCGAAGCATCCGTCGGCGCTCGTGCTGCCGGTGATGGAATAGCGCCGGGGGAGGAAACGATGACGCGGTTTATCACCCTGACGCTCGCACTGGCCTTTGCGGCAGGAGCGGGCGCACAGACGATCCGCATCGGCATCGTCAACACCTTCACCGGGCCGGCGGCGAGCTTCGGCGAATACCAGGACCGGGCGATCAAGCTCTACATGAAGCTGCACGGAGCCGAGTTGCCGCCCGGCGTGAAGCTCGACTTCCTGGTGCGCGACGACGGCGGGCCGAATCCCGACAAGGCGAAGCAGCTCGCCCAGGAGCTGATCGTGCGCGACAAGGTGCATATCCTGGCCGGCGCCGCGTTCACGCCCAATGCGCTCGCCATTGCGCCGCTTGCGACGGAGGCGAAGCTGCCCTTCATCGTGCTGAACGCCGGCACGGCCATGGTCACGACGCGCTCGCCCTATCTCGTGCGCGTCTCCTTCTCGCTTTGGCAATCGGTCTATCCGCTTGGGCAATGGGCCGCCAAGCGCTACAAGCGCGCCTATACGCTGGTCAGCGACTACGGTCCCGGCCTCGACGGCGAAGCCGCGTTCGCGCAGGCTTTCAAGGCCGGCGGCGGCGAGATGGTCGGCTCGGTTCGAGTGCCGCTGCAGAACCCGGAATTCGCCCCGTACCTTCAGCGCGTCAAGGATGCGAAGCCGGAAGCGCTGATGGTGTTCGTCCCGGCCGGCAAGACCGCCACCGCGGTGATGAAAACCTTCGCCGATCTCGGCCTGAAGGACGCGGGCGTCCAGCTCATCGGCCCGGGCGACATCACGCCGGACGAGGAGCTCGGCAACATGGGCGACAGCGCGCTCGGCGTGCACACCGTGTTCCATTACTCTGCCGCGGCCGAGCGCCCGGCCAACCAGCGCTTCGTCGCGGCATGGAAGAAGGAATACGGCGAAGCGAGCACGCCGAACTTCGCCGCCGCGGCGGCGTGGGACGCGATGGCGATGCTGTTCGCCGCAGTGCGCGAGCAGAAAGGCAAGCTCGAGCCCGAGCGGACGCTCGAGCTTTTCAAGCACTGGAAGGATCCGGACAGCCCGCGCGGGCCGATCGCCATCGACCCCGAGACGCGCGATGTCGTTCAGAACGAATACCTGCGCGAAGTGCGCAAGGTCGGCGGGCAGCTCGCCAACGTCGAGCTCGAGACGGTGGCCACGGCGCTCAAGGACCCGTGGAAAGAGCTGCAGAAGAAGAAATGACCGCCCGCATCCGAACGACGCACGTCGGCAGCCTGCCCCGGCCGCGCGAGCTGCTCGACGCCATGAAAGCGCGCCTCGCGCGACAGGCCTACGATCAGGGCCGATACGACGCGCTCGTCAAGACCGCGGTAAGCGACTGCGTGCGCCGCCAGGTGGACTGCGGCATCGACATCGTCGCCGACGGCGAGCAGTCGAAGCCGGGATTCTTCAGCTACGTGGCCGAGCGTCTGGGCGGCTTCGAGCCGCGGCCCGGCAAGAAGGTCCCGTTCTTCGACGCCGAGCGCGCGGCGTTTCCCGAGTACTATCAGGAGTACTTCGCGCGCGCCATGACCGGGGGCGCCGTGGCGCCCGTCGTGCCGATGGTCTGCACGGGCCCTGTGAGCTATCGCGGCGAGGCGGCGTTGCGCCGCGACATCGACAATCTCAAGGCCGCCCTTGCCGCGAGC
>CAYZFN010000041.1:0-13613 GCA_964477695.1 uncultured Enterobacteriaceae bacterium
GCGGGCTCGGCGTCGATTTCGACGTGGTCTGCATAGGTGGAGTACCGGATGACGCGCCATCCGTAGCGGACAGCCACGGACGGCAGCCGCTCGGCATGCCGCCGCAACACCTGCTCGACGTATTTCTGCGCCACGCGGTGCGGCAGTTCGGCGGCGCTCCAGGAGCCCTTCAGCGTGGCGATCAGCCGCCGCGCCTCGCGCGCCGAGGGAAGGCGAAAGCGTGCCAGCTCGTATTTCGCGAAGCGCGTGAAATAGGCGATGTCGGTCGGGAAATCCTCGGGCATGCCGAGCGCGCGGATCTCGTCGGCGAAGCCGAGGCGACGGTAATGCTCCATGGTGCGCGCCTGGGTCGCGTTCGCCTGCGGATTGAAGGCCGTGCCGGGCTTCTGGTCGAGAACGAGAGCGGCGATGCCGCGGCGGCCGAGCTCGTTGGCCAGCATGAGGCCGCAGGGGCCGCCGCCGACGATCGCTACCGAGGTTTTTTCCGGAAGCACCGGAAAATTCTAGATGCCCAAGGGCATTGCCGATCCCGGCGAGCTATCCCGCTCGCTCGGCGATCGGGCAATCCCTCGTGCGATTTCAGTATACGGCGACCTTGTTACCGCGCAGTCGCCGTTTATAGTTCTTTTCGACCGTCCAGCGGCATAAAGTCATGCTAGGGATCGTTGGATTGGCAAAGAAGAATGAGTGACAGTCACCCATTAGTCGCATTGCCGCATTGCGGTAAAATTCACTCGCATGGCGCGCACGCGGCTGGTTGCCGGCAACTGGAAGATGCACGGCAGCCGGGCTTCCAACCGGACGCTGCTCGAAAAGATCCTGGCGGGAATTAAGCAGGAACGAAGTGCCGGCAAGGCGGCGGCGCAATGTGCCGTGTGTCCGCCGTTTCCCTACCTTCCCCAGGTCGCCGAGCAGCTGCGCGGCACCCCGGTCGCGTGGGGCGCCCAGAACGTAAGCGAGCATGCGCAGGGCGCGCATACCGGTGAGGTCTCGGCGGCGATGCTCGCGGAGTTCGGCTGCCATTTCGTGATCGTCGGCCACTCGGAGCGGCGGCAGCTTTGCGGCGAGAGCGACGCGCAGGTCGCGGCGAAGTTCGTCGCGGCACGCAGCGCCGGTCTGACGCCGATCCTGTGCGTCGGCGAGACGCTCGCCGAGCGCGAGGCGGGCGCCACGGAAGCCGTGGTCGAGCGCCAGCTGCAGGCAGTGTTGGGCAAGGCCGAGTTTGGAACTGCGGTGCTCGCATATGAGCCGGTGTGGGCGATCGGCACCGGTCGCAATGCGACGCCCGAGCAGGCGCAGCAGGTACACGCGTTTTTAAGGAAGAGAATCTCCTCGGAAAGCAGGATTCTCTATGGCGGCAGCGTCAAGCCGCAGAACGCGGCGGCAATTTTCGCGATGCCCGACGTCGATGGCGGGCTGATCGGCGGCGCATCGCTGGTGGCCGAGGACTTTCTCGCGATTCTTGAGGCGGCGCGAGCCGCCGGAGGCAGATGATGAGCGTATGGACGAATGTGCTGATCGTGCTCCACGTGCTCGTGGCGCTGGCGATCATCGGGCTCGTGCTCCTTCAGCACGGCAAGGGCGCCGACATGGGCTCCGGATTCGGCGGCGGCGCTTCGGGCAGCCTGTTCGGCGCGACCGGGTCGGCGAACTTCCTGTCGCGCTCGACAGCAGTGCTCGCAGCGCTCTTCTTCTTCCTCAGCCTAGCGCTCGCCTACGTCGCGACCAACCGAGCGGCGCCGCAAACCGGCGGAGTGATGGACGCGGTGCGACAGCAGGAACAACCGGCGAAAGATGTGCCGAAGCCGGCCGCTCCGGAGCAGAAGCCCGCGCCCGAAGCGGCGAAGCCCGCGGCCGAGGCGCCGCCTGCATCGCAGGCGCCGGAAAAGCAGGTCCCGCAATGATTTTTATAGGATAATTCGAGCTCTCGGGCCCACGTGGTGAAATTGGTAGACACGCTAGCTTGAGGGGCTAGTGGCCTAAAAAGCCGTAGCAGTTCGAGTCTGCTCGTGGGCACCACCATTCTTCATGCTGGCTGAATACTTTCCGATCCTGCTGTTCATCGTGGTCGGCACGGCGGTCGGCGTTGCGCCGATCGTGCTCGGCAAGCTCCTCGCGCCGAACCGGCCCAATCCCGAGAAGCTCTCGCCTTACGAGTGCGGCTTCGAAGCGTTCGAGGACGCGCGCATGAAGTTCGACGTGCGCTACTACCTCGTGGCGATCCTGTTCATCCTGTTCGACCTCGAGATCGCCTTCCTCTTTCCATGGGCCGCGACGCTGAACGACATCGGCTTCGCCGGCTTCCTGTCCATGATGATCTTCCTCGCCATCCTGACCGTCGGGTTCGTCTACGAGTGGATGAAGGGCGCCCTGGAATGGGAATAGAAGGCGTCCTGCAGCAGGGCTTCGTAACGACCACCGTCGACAAGGTCGTCAACTGGACGCGCACCGGGTCGCTATGGCCGATGACCTTCGGCCTCGCCTGCTGCGCGGTCGAGATGATGCACGCCGGCGCGGCGCGCTACGACTTGGACCGCTTCGGCATCGTGTTCCGGCCGAGCCCGCGGCAGTCCGACGTGATGATCGTCGCCGGCACGCTGTGCAACAAGATGGCGCCCGCGCTGCGCAAGGTGTACGACCAGATGCCCGAGCCGCGCTGGGTGATCTCGATGGGCTCGTGCGCGAACGGCGGCGGCTACTACCACTACTCGTATTCGGTGGTGCGCGGCTGCGATCGCATCGTCCCGGTGGACATCTACGTGCCGGGCTGCCCGCCGACCGCCGAGGCGCTGCTCTACGGCCTGGTGCAGCTGCAAAACAAGATCCGAAGAACCAACACGATCGCTCGCTAACGCATTGATGCGTTCCTTCCAATGACGCCGCGGCTGCAGAAGCTGTTCGATTCCCTGACGGAAAAGGGCTTCCAGGCCAAGGAAGATCGCAACGAGCTGACCCTCGTCGTCGCCGCGGCCGATTACCGCGAGGCGTGCCTCAGGCTGCGCGACCAGCTCGGCTTCGAGCAGATGATCGATCTCTGCGGCATCGACTATTCGGCGTACGGCGACCGGCCGCTCGAGGGGCTGCGCTTCGCCGCCGTGGTTCATTTACTGTCAATAAAAGCCAATGTGAGGCTGCGCGTTCGTTGCTTCTGCCCGGACGACGAGTTCCCCGAGCTGCCCTCGATCGTCGACGTGTGGCCGTCGGCCAACTGGTTCGAGCGCGAGGCGTTCGACCTGTACGGCATCATCTTCGAGGGCCATCCCGACCTGCGCCGCATCCTCACCGACTACGGCTTCGTCGGCCATCCCTTCCGCAAGGACTTCCCGCTCTCCGGATACGTCGAGATGCGCTATGACCCCGAGCAGAAGCGCGTGGTCTACCAGCCGGTGACGATCGATCCGCGCGAAGTGACGCCGCGCATCGTTCGTGAACCGAACTACGCCCACGAGAAGTAATGGCGGAAATCCGTAACTACACGCTGAACTTCGGCCCGCAGCACCCGGCGGCGCACGGCGTGCTGCGCCTCGTGCTCGAGCTCGACGGCGAGGTGATCCAGCGCGCCGATCCGCACATCGGGCTCCTGCACCGGGCGACGGAAAAGCTCGCCGAGCACAAGACCTTCCTGCAGTCGGTCCCGTACATGGACCGGCTCGACTACGTCTCGATGATGTGCAACGAGCACGCGTACGTGATGGCGATCGAGCGGCTGCTCGGCATCGAGGTCCCCGAGCGCGCCAAGTACGTCCGCGTCATGTTCGACGAGGTGACGCGCATCCTGAACCACGAGCTGTGGCTCGGCGCGCACGGCCTGGACATCGGCGCCATGACCGTCTTCCTCTATTGCTTCCGCGAGCGCGAGGACCTGATGGACGCGTACGAAGCGGTATCGGGCGCGCGCATGCACGCCGCCTACTATCGGCCGGGCGGTGTGTACCGCGACCTGCCCGACGCGATGCCGCAATACCAGCCCTCGAAGTTCCACAGCAAGAAGGACGTCGAGGAGATGAACAAGAACCGCCAGGGGTCGCTGCTCGACTTCCTGGAGGACTTCACCGAGCGCTTCCCGAAGTACGTGGACGACTACGAGACGCTGCTCACCGAGAACCGCATCTGGAAGCAGCGCACGGTCGGCATCGGCGTGGTATCGCCCGAGCGGGCGCTGGCGCTCGGCTTCACCGGCCCGATGCTGCGCGGCTCAGGCGTCGCCTGGGACCTGCGCAAGAAGCAGCCCTACGAAGTCTACGACCGCATGCAGTTCGACGTGCCGGTCGGAAGCAACGGCGATTGCTACGACCGCTACCTCGTGCGCATCGAGGAGTTTCGCCAGTCGAACCGCATCATCAGGCAGTGCATCGACTGGCTGCGCAAGAATCCCGGCCCGGTCATGGTCGACGACCACAAGATCGCGCCGCCGACGCGCGCCGAGATGAAGTACGGCATGGAGCAGCTGATCCACCACTTCAAGCTCGTCACCGAGGGCATGCATGTCCCCGAGGGCGAGGTGTACGCCGCCGTCGAGGCGCCGAAGGGCGAGTTCGGCGTCTACCTCGTGTCCGACGGCGCGAACAAGCCCTATCGCATGAAGCTGCGCGCGCCGGGCTTCGTGCATCTCTCCGCGCTCGACGAGATGGCGCGCGGCCACATGATCGCCGACGCCGTCGCGATCATCGGCACGCAGGACATCGTGTTCGGCGAGGTCGACCGCTAGCCATGCTGACGACCGACTCGCTGAAGAAAATCGATCGCGAGATCGCCAAGTACCCGCGCGAGCAGAAGCGCTCGGCGGTCATGTCGGCGCTGATCATCGCGCAGGACGAGAAGGGATGGCTCTCGACCGAGACGATGGACGAGGTCGCCAAGGTCCTCGAGATGCCGCCCGTCGCGGTCTACGAGGTGGCCAGCTTCTACTCGATGTACAACCTCAAGCCGACCGGGCGCCACAAGCTCACGCTCTGCACCTGCCTGCCGTGCGGCCTGCAGGGCGCGCTCGCCGCCGCCGATCACCTGCGCGAGAAGCTCGGCATCGACTTCAACGAGACGACGCCCGACGGGCGCTTCACGCTGAAGGAGGGCGAGTGCATGGGCGCCTGCGCGATGGCGCCGGTGCTGCTCGTGAACAACAAGAAGATGCTCGACTACATGACCCACGAAAAGCTGGACCGGCTGCTCGACGAGCTGAAATAGATGCTGGATTACGGACCCGACGCGATCCTGATGGCCGGACTCGACGGCCGCAACTGGCGCCTCAAGGACTACGAGGCGCGCGGCGGCTATGCCGCGCTGAAGAAGATCCTGAGCGAAACGATCGCCCCGGAGGCGATCGTCGCCGATCTCAAGAAGTCCGGCCTGCGCGGCCGCGGCGGCGCCGGGTTCCCGACCGGGCTCAAGTGGTCGTTCATGCCGAAGAACTACAGCGGGCCGAAGTACGTGGTGTGCAACTCTGACGAGGGCGAGCCCGGCACCTGCAAGGACCGCGACCTGCTGCGCTACAACCCGCACGCGGTGATCGAGGGAATGATCATCGGCGGCTACGCGATGAGCGCCGGCGCGGGCTACAACTACGTGCACGGCGAAGTGTGGGAGATCTACGAGCAGTTCGAGCAGGCGCTCGATGAAGCCCGCGCCGCCGGCTACCTCGGGAAGAACATTCTGGGCTCGCCGTTCAGCTTCGAGCTCCATGCGCACGCCGGCTACGGCGCGTACATTTGCGGCGAGGAGACCGCGCTGCTCGACTCGCTGGAAGGCAAGAAAGGGCAGCCGCGCTTCAAGCCGCCTTTCCCGGCGAGCTACGGCCTGTACGGCAAGCCGACCACGATCAACAACACCGAGACCTTCGCCGCCGTGCCGTGGATCGTGATGAACGGCGCCGAGGCGTTCCTCGCGCTCGGCCGGCCGAACAACGGCGGCACCAAGCTGTTCTCGGTGACCGGGCATGTCAACCGGCCGGGCAACTTCGAGGTGCGCCTCGGCACGCCGTTCGCCAAGCTGCTCGAGATGGCGGGCGGGGTCTACAAGGGCAACCAGCTGAAGGCCGTCATCCCGGGCGGCTCGTCGATGCCGGTGCTGCCGGCCGACATCATGATGAAGACCGACATGGACTACGACTCGATCGCCAAGGCCGGCTCGATGCTCGGCTCGGGCGCGGTGATCGTCATGGACGAGCGCACGTGCATGGTGCGCGCGCTCGAGCGGCTGTCGTACTTCTACTTCGAGGAATCGTGTGGCCAGTGCACGCCGTGCCGCGAGGGCACGGGCTGGCTCTACCGCGTGGTGAACCGGATCGAGAACGGCCAGGGCCGCATCGAGGACCTCGCGCTGCTCGACAACGTCGCCGACAACATCGCCGGCCGCACCATCTGCGCCCTCGGGGACGCCGCGGCGCTGCCGGTAAAGAGCTTCCTCAAGCACTTCCGCGACGAGTTCGTGCACCACATCGAGCACAGGAAATGCCTGGTTCATGGGGAAATCGAGCCCCGCTGGGGACGGTCGGGGGCGCGCCATGAGCCGCACGCCGTGCGCAACATGGCGGAGGCCGCCTGATGGCGAACCTGAAGGTCACGATCGACGGCAAGGAGATCGAGGTGGCGCACGGCGCGACGATCATGGACGCGGCGCACAAGCTCGGCGTCTACGTGCCGCACTTCTGCTACCACAGGAAGCTCTCGATCGCCGCCAACTGCCGCATGTGCCTGGTCGAGGTGGAGAAGGCGCCGAAGCCGATGCCCGCGTGCGCCACGCCGGCCACCGACGGCATGAAGGTCTGGACGCATTCCGACACCGCGACCCAGGCGCAGAACGGAGTGATGGAGTTCCTGCTCATCAACCATCCGCTCGACTGCCCGATCTGCGACCAGGGCGGCGAATGCCAGCTGCAGGACCTCGCGGTGGGCTACGGGCCGAGCAATACCCGGTTCATCGAAGAGAAGCGCGTGGTGCTGCGCAAGGAATTGGGACCGCTCGTCGCCGCCGAGGAGATGAGCCGCTGCATCCAGTGCACGCGCTGCGTGCGCTTCGGCCAGGAGATCGCCGGCATCATGGAGCTCGGGCTCGCCGGCCGCGGCGAGAACGCCGAGATCGTGTCCTTCGTCGGGCGCGCCGTGGACTCGGAGCTCTCGGGCAACATGATCGACCTCTGCCCGGTCGGCGCGCTCACCTCGGAGCCTTTCCGCTACAAGGCGCGCACCTGGGAGCTCTCGCGGCGCAAGTCGATTTCGCCGCACGACGCGCTCGGCTCGAACCTCGTGGTGCAGGTGAAGCAGAACCGCGTGATGCGCGTGCTGCCCCTCGAGAACGAGGCGATCAACGAGTGCTGGCTCGCCGACAGGGATCGCTTCTCCTACGAGGGCCTCAACTCGCCCGACCGGCTGCAGCAGCCGCTCGTCAAGCAGAACGGCCAATGGCTGCAGGCCGACTGGCGCGATGCGCTCGAAATGGTCGCCGCCGGGCTGAAGGACCGGGAGATCGGCGTCCTCGCCTCGCCGCACGCGACGGTGGAGGAGCTGTTCCTCGCGGGCAGGCTCGCGCATTCGACCGGCGCGGCCGACTTCCGCCTGCGCCATTCGGACTTTTCCGCGGACGGCAAGCGCGAGGGCATTCCCTGGCTTGGCATGTCCATCGCCGAAGTCGGCTCCCTGGACAGAGTCCTGGTGGTGGGCTCGTTCCTCCGCAAGGAAAGCCCTTTGCTCGCGCATCGTCTGCGCCAGGCGGCGAAGCGCGGCGCGCAGATCCATGCGCTGCACAGCATCGACGACGACTGGCTGATGCCGCTCGCCAGCCGCAGGATCGTCCCACCTTCCGGGATTGTCGACGCGATCGGCGGCTTCGGCGAGGTGCTGCGGGGCGGAAAGAACGGCGCCGTGCTGATCGGCGCCTGGGCCGAGCAGCATCCTCAGGCGGCGCAGATCCATGCCGCCGCGCAGGCGCTGGGCGTGAAGGTCGGGTTCATCGGCGAGGCGGCGAGCTCGGTCGGCGGCTATCTCGCCGGGCTGCCCTCGGGCGGCAACGTGAACGACGTGCTCGGGAAGCCGGCGATCATCGTGCTCGGTGCCGAGCCCGCGCTCGACTGCGCGGACCCCGTGGCGGCGCTGCGCTCGCTCGGCGCGGCCCGGTTCGTAGTGCAGCTCTCGCCCTGGCGAACGGGCCTCGACTACGCCCACGCGGTGCTGCCGATCACGCCTTTCACGGAGAGCGCGGGAACGTTCGTCAACATCGAGGGGCGCGCACAGAGCTTCCATGCGACGGTGAATCCGCTCGGCGAGGCGCGCCCGGCATGGAAGGTATTGCGCGTGCTCGGCAGCCTGCTCGGACGCGAGGAGATGCAGTTCGACACGATCGACGAGGTGCGTGCCGCGTGCCTCGGGCGGCTGGAGATCGCGAAGCTGCTTTCCAACCGCATCGGCGCAGTGAATGCCGCAGTGAATGCTGCTGCTTCTCGAGCAACGGGTATCCAGCGCATCGCCGACGTGCCGGCCTACTTCGCCGACTCCCTGGTGCGCCGCTCGCCGCCGCTGCAGAAGACGCGCGAGGCGCGTCCGCCGCGCGCCTGGATGAACGCGCGCGCGCTCGCCGCGGTGGGCGTCGCGGCCGGCCAGCCGGTGCTGGTGAAGAACGGCGCCGGCGAGACGAAGCTCATGGCGGCGCTCGACGAGGGGCTGCCCGACGACTGCGTGCGCATCTCCGCGGCGCATCCCGCGACCGCGCCGCTCGGCGCCATGTTCGGCACGGTGACGCTCGAGAAGCTCGCCGTGCAGCAGGCGGCCTGATGGAGCGAATCGCCTGATGCTCGAGTCGTTCGCCAACTTCAGCAACACCCATTTCGGTCCCGACTGGGGTCCGGCGATCTACGCCGTGGTGAGCAACGTCCTGTTCATCCTGGCCATCGTCGTGCCGGTGATCCTCTCGGTCGCCTACCTCACGCTCTGGGAGCGAAAGCTGATCGGCTGGATGCAGATCCGCATCGGACCGAACCGGGTCGGGCCGAAAGGCCTGCTGCAGCCCTTCGCCGACGTGCTGAAGCTGCTGTTCAAGGAGCTCATCCTCCCGACCAACGCGAACAAGGCGCTTTACCTGCTCGCGCCGATCCTCTTCATCGCGCCCGCGGTGGCCGCCTGGGCGGTGATCCCGTTCGCGCCCGAGATGGTGCTGTCCAACATCAACGCGGGCCTGCTCTACATCATGGCGCTCTCGTCGATGGGCGTATACGGCGTGATCGTGGCCGGCTGGGCCTCGAACTCCAAGTACGCCTTCCTGGGCGCCATGCGCTCGGCGGCGCAGATGGTGTCGTACGAGCTCGCCATGGGATTCGCGCTGGTCGTGGTGCTCATGGTGTCGGGCAGCCTGAACCTGTCCGACATCGTGAACGGGCAGGGCAGGGGCTGGTTCGCCGCGCACGGCGTCACTTTCCTCTCCTGGAACTGGCTGCCGCTGCTGCCGATGCTGGTCGTCTATTTCGTGTCCGGCGTGGCCGAGACCAACCGCGCGCCGTTCGACGTGGTGGAGGGCGAGTCGGAGATCGTCGCCGGGCACATGATCGAGTACTCGGGCATGGCGTTCGCCATGTTCTTCCTCGCCGAGTACATGAACATGCTGCTCATCTCGGCGCTGACCGCGGTCATGTTCTTCGGCGGCTGGCAGCCGCCGATCGACTCGGCGGTGTTCAACTGGATCCCGCCCACGGCCTGGCTGATGATCAAGATCTTCTGCATCGTGTCGCTCTTCCTGTGGTTCCGCGCCACGTTCCCGCGCTATCGCTACGACCAGATCATGCGCCTGGGCTGGAAGGTGTTCATTCCGCTGACGCTGGTGTGGATCGCGGTGATCGGGACCTGGATGCAGACGCCCTGGAGCATCTGGCAATGACGCGGGTGATCGACTTCTTCCGCTCGTTCCTGCTGATCGAGCTGGTACGCGGCCTGCTGCTCACCGGCCGGTACGCTTTCGCGCGCAAGATCACGGTGCAGTACCCGGAAGAGAAGACGCCGCTCAGCCCGCGCTTCCGCGGCCTGCACGCGCTGCGCCGCTATCCGAACGGCGAGGAGCGCTGCATCGCCTGCAAGCTGTGCGAGGCGGTTTGCCCGGCGCTGGCGATCCACATCGAGTCGGAGCAGAGGCAGGACGGCACGCGCCGCACCACGCGCTACGACATAGACCTGACGAAGTGCATCTTCTGCGGCTTCTGCGAGGAAGCCTGCCCGGTGGACGCGATCGTCGAGACCGCGACGCTCGAGTACCACGGCGAGAAACGGGGGGATCTCTACTACACCAAGCCGATGCTGCTCGCCATCGGCGACCGCTACGAGGAGCAAATAGCCCGGGACCGGGAGATCGACCACCGGTACCGGTAAACAACGAACAAGAATGTTCGAGACGGTGATTTTCTACGCTTTCGCGGCGGTGCTGCTTGCCTCGGGCCTGCGCGTCATCACGGCCCGTAACCCGGTGCACGGGGCGCTGTTCCTCGTGCTCGCCTTCTTCACCGCCGCGGGGCTGTGGCTGCTGCTCGGCGCGGAGTTCCTCGCCATCGCGCTGGTCGTGGTCTACGTCGGCGCGGTGATGGTGCTCTTCCTCTTCGTCGTCATGATGCTCGACATCAACCTCGAGCAGGTGCGCGAAGGCTTCTGGCGCAACCTGCCGCTGGCGATCGTGGTGGCGGCCGTCATGTTGACGGAGATGGTGCTGGTGCTTGCCAACCGGGTGTACGGCACGGCGCCGAGGCCGGTGCCGGCGGGCTACAGCAACACGCGCGCGCTCGGCCGCATCCTCTACACCGACTATGCGTTTGCCTTCGAGACCGCCGCGGTGATCCTGCTCGTGGCGATCATCGCCGCGATCTCGCTCACGCTGCGCCGGCGCAAGGACACGCGCGCGATCGATCCCGCCGTTCAGCTCAGGGCGAGACGCGACGAGCGCGTCCGGCTCGTCTCCATGCCCGCGGAGAAGGACTGATGCCCGGCCTGAAGCACTACCTCGTGCTGGCCGCCGTGCTGTTCGCGGTGAGCGTGGTCGGCATCTTCCTCAACCGCCGCAACCTGATCGTGCTGCTCATGGCGATCGAGCTGATGCTGCTCGCGGTGAACCTGAACTTCATCGCCTTCTCGCATTTCCTGAACGACGCCGCCGGGCAGGTGTTCGTGTTCTTCATCCTCACCGTGGCGGCGGCGGAGTCGGCCATCGGCCTCGCCATCCTGGTGGTGCTGTTTCGCAACCTGAACACGATCGACGTCCAGGACCTGGACTCCCTGCGCGGCTAGATGAAAGACCTCTACCTCATCGTGCCCTTCGCGCCGCTGGTCGGCGCGATCGTCGCCGGCCTCGGCGGTCGCTGGGTCGGACGCACCGGCGCACACTCGGTGACGATCTTCGGCGTGCTGCTCTCGTTCCTCGCCTCGTGCGTGATCTTCGCGGACGTGCAGCACGGCAATACGTTCAACGGCACGGTCTACACCTGGCTCACGAGCGGGGACGCGAGGTTCGAGATCGGCTTCCTGATCGACCCGCTCACGGCGCTGATGATGGTGGTGGTGACCTTCGTCTCGCTGATGGTGCACATCTACACCATCGGCTACATGCACGACGACCCGGGCTACCAGCGCTTCTTCTCCTACATCTCGCTGTTCACCTTCTCGATGCTGATGCTCGTGATGGCGAACAACTTCCTGCAGCTGTTCTTCGGCTGGGAGGCGGTCGGCCTGGTGTCGTACCTGCTGATCGGCTTCTGGTACACGCGCGAGAGCGCCATCTACGCCAACCTGAAGGCCTTCCTCGTCAACCGGGTGGGCGACTTCGGCTTCATCCTCGGCATCGCGCTCATCCTCGCGTACTTCGGCACGCTGCAGTACGCGCCGGTGTTCGAGGGCGCGAAGGGCATGGCCGGCCAGACGATCGAGATCGTGCCCGGGCACCCGTGGCTGCTCTTCACCGTCATCGGCATCTGCCTGTTCATCGGTGCGATGGGCAAGAGCGCGCAGTTCCCGCTGCACGTCTGGCTGCCCGACTCGATGGAAGGCCCGACGCCGATCTCCGCCCTGATCCATGCCGCAACCATGGTGACCGCCGGCATCTTCATGGTGGCGCGCATGTCGCCGCTTTTCGAGCTGTCGCAGACGGCGCGATCCGTGGTTTTGATTGTGGGAGCCATCACGACCCTGTTCATGGCGCTGATCGCGCTCACGCAGTACGACATCAAGCGGGTGGTCGCCTACTCGACGCTCTCCCAGCTCGGCTACATGACCGCCGCGCTCGGCGCCTCGGCCTACTCGGCGGCGATCTTCCATCTCATGACGCACGCCTTCTTCAAGGCCCTGCTGTTCCTGGGCGCGGGCTCGGTCATCATCGCGCTGCACCACGAGCAGGACATGCGGCACATGGGCGGGCTGCGCCGGCGCATGCCGTGGACCTACTGGACCTTCGTCGTCGGCGCAATCTCCTCGGTCGGCATCCCGGGGTTTGCGGGGTACTACTCCAAGGACTCGATCATCGAGGCGGTGCACGAGGCGCAGCTGCCCGGGCACCTGTTCGCCTACCTGTGCGTGCTGCTCTGCGTGTTCGTCACCGCGACCTACACGTTCCGCATGCTGTTCCTCACCTTCCACGGCAAGGAGCACTTCCACAGCGATCATCCGCCGCACGAGTCCCCGGCGGTAGTGACGCTGCCGCTCGTGCTGCTCGCGATTCCCTCGGTAATCGCAGGCTACGTGGCGGGCAGCGTGCTTTCGGGCGAGTACTTTGGTTCCAGTCTCATCGAAAAAGAACTTGAATATCCGGGCCTTCTGGCCTACACGCTGCACGGCTTCCTCGGGGCGCCGTTCTGGCTCGGCATCGCGGGCATCGCCACCGCCTGGTTTCTCTACCTCAAGCGCCCGGGCACCGCGCGGCGGATCGCGCTCGAGCTCGGGCCGCTCTACGCGCTGGTCGAGCGCAAATACGGCTTCGACGAGTTGTACGCCTGGCTGTTCGCCGGCGGCGCGCGCAACCTCGGCCGCAGCTTCTGGCGCGCCGGCGACCAGACGCTGATCGACGGCCTGATGGTCAACGGCTCGGCGCGCGTGGTCGGCTGGTTCTCGGGCGTCATCCGCCTGGTGCAGACCGGATTCGTCAACCAGTACGCCGTAGCGATGCTCTTCGGGGTGCTCATCCTCACTTACTGGCTCTGGCGCCACTGATGCTGCTCTCGGCTGCGATCTGGGTTCCGATCGTCGCGGGCGTGCTGGTGCTCGCGGTGGGCGACGCCCGCGCGCAGGAGATGCGCTGGACCGCGCTCGCCGGCGCAGTGCTCGGCTTCCTGGTCACGCTGCCGCTTTACACCGGCTTCGACGCGACCTCGAGCGCGATGCAGTTCGTCGAGCTGCGGCCGTGGATCGAGCGCTTCCACATCAACTACCACCTCGGCGTGGACGGCATCTCGCTGCCGTTCGTGCTGCTGAACAGCTTCATCACCATCCTGGTGGTGATCGCCGGCTGGACCGTGATCGAGTCGCGCACGGCGCAGTACTTCGCCTCGTTCCTCGTGATGTCGGGCCTGCTGAACGGCGTCTTCGAGGCCCTCGACGCGGTGCTGTTCTACGTGTTCTTCGAGGGCACGCTGATCCCGATGTTCATCATCATCGGCGTGTGGG
>CAYZFN010000042.1:0-14835 GCA_964477695.1 uncultured Enterobacteriaceae bacterium
TGGCTATTTCGCGATCGGCAGGCCGACGATCTCCATCACGCCCCAGATGATGTAGAGCACGGTGGGCATCGCGATGCCGATGAACAGCAGCAGGAAGGGATTGTCCAGGAGGTGCTGCATCGCCGGGATCGGCTCCTCGGGAACTTCGTCGTATTGCGCGTCTGTGGATTGCAGCGGGCTGCTCATGCGCCTCTCCCTTGCGTTGGGCTGAGGCTGAAAGTTATGCGAGCTCGTTTCTTTCCGACTTGATGTCCATCAAATAAAATCGCCGCTCCGGCCGCACCATGACGCCCCATGACTCTTAAAGATCGGCGACGCGTCGCCGCTTGGCTCTTCGTTTGCGCCGCCCTCGTGTTCGCGATGGTCGTGGTGGGCGGCGTCACACGGCTCACGCATTCCGGCCTGTCGATGGTCGAGTGGCAGCCGCTCGTCGGCGCGCTCCCGCCGCTCTCGCAGGCCGACTGGCAGGCGCTGTTCGAGAAGTATCAGCAGACGCCGGAGTACCAGCAGGTCAACCACGCGATGGACGTCGCCGGCTTCAAGACCATCTTCTGGTGGGAGTACTTTCATCGCCTGCTCGGGCGGACGATCGGTCTCGTCTTCCTGCTGCCGTTCCTTGGGTTCCTGCTGCGAAAGAAGATCCGCGGTCCTCTGGCGTGGCAGCTGGGCGCGGTGTTCCTGCTCGGCGCGCTGCAGGGCGCGCTCGGCTGGTACATGGTGAAGTCGGGCCTGGTCGACGACCCGCGTGTGAGCCACTTCCGGCTCACGGCGCACCTCGGCGTGGCGCTTGCGATTTTCGCCGCCGAGGTGTGGATTGCGCTCGGCGTGCTTTCTCCGCAGCCGCGTCGCACGCGCGGTCGCGGGCTGGAAAGCCTCCTTCCGTTCATTGTCTTCGCCATGGCGCTGTCCGGCGGCATGGTGGCCGGCCTGCGCGCGGGATTCGCCTACAACACCTTCCCGCTCATGAACGGCTACGTGATCCCGCCGGAAACTTTCCTGCTCGATCCGTGGTGGCGCAACTTCCTCTACAACATGGCGGCGGTGCAGCTCGTGCACCGCGCCATCTTCTGGACGTTGCTCGTGCTGGTGCCGCTGACCTGGTGGCGAAACCGCGCCACGCTGGCGGGCAACGTGCTCCTTGCAGCGTTCATCGTCCAGGCGAGCCTCGGCATCGGCACGCTGCTCCTCAGGGTGCCGCTGCCCCTCGCGGCGCTGCACCAGGCCGGCGCCGTGGCGCTCTTCTTCGCTGCGCTATGGACCGCGCACGCGAGCCGAAGAACCGATCCGGCGTTCGCGCCGGTGCATGCGCTCGCCTGAAGCGCCACCCGGCCTCGCCGCGGCCGGCCTCGCCTCCGTGCTCGTCGTCGTGCTGGTGAGCGCGGCCATCCGCTTGAATGGCGCCGGAATCTCGGCCGTCGCTATGTTCGGCGATAGCGGGATGGCGATGTTGCGCGGCGTTCATCGCAGCGCCGCGTCGCTGGAACTGCTTGCTGCGCTCGCGCTGACGTGGATGGCCTGGCGGCGCGGCACCGGCTCGTTGAAGACGGTCGGCGTGGTGCTCGCCCTGACCGCCTTTCTCGCCGGGCTCGGCATCGTCGCCGGCAGGACGCCGAGCGCGCTGCAGGCGCTGGGCAACCTGCTCGGCGGCCTCGCGCTCGCGATGGCGTTTGCTTCGCTCCTTGCAGAAAAGGGGTCAGGAACCTTTTTTTTGGGCGAATCCAAGGTATCGCCAGGCGAAAAAAGGTTCCTGACCCCTTTTCTCGCGCTGCTCGCGCTGCAGGCCGTGATCGGCGCGCGCCTGTCGCTCTTCGGGCGGAGCGAGCTGCCGACGCTCCCCTTGCATGCCCTGCTCGGCCTCGGCATCGCCGCGCTGCTCGCCTGGCTCGCGCTGGCGCGCATCGGCGCAGGCGCGGGCAGGCTGCTGTTCGTGCTCGCGCTCGCAGCGCCAATGGCGGGATTCACGGCACTGCATTACGAGTACTCCGCGGCCGCCGCGCTCGCGCATGCCGCCAGCGCAGCGCTGCTCATCGCCGCCGCCGCGTTCGCCTTGCGCCGGATCGCTTGACCCATATCAAGGGCGTCGCCGGCTGCTCCTGCGAGGGTAGCGCCATGTCCGCGTTCCGCGATTCGCTCGACGCACAGCATCGCCAGATCGCCGCGCTGCTCGAGCAAGTGGTGCAGGCGGCGCGTGGGGCGCGCTGGGCCGATTACCGGCGTCATTTCGCCGTGCTGCGAGACGGCATGGCCGCGCACATGGCCTTCGAGGAGGAAGCGCTCTTCCCGGTGCTCGAGAAGACGGCGCCGCGGCCGGTGGGCGAGCTCCGCGCCGAGCATGGACAGATCGCTGCGCACATCGAGATGCTCGGCGTTGCCTCGCCCGAGCACGACCCGGAAGGCTGCATCGCCGAGCTCGAGCAGCTCGCGCGCGTGCTGCGCGCACACCACCAGGCTGAGATGGCGCTCGACCCGCAATACGCGACGCGTGCGATTCCCCGCCTCGTGCCGCACGAGCCGCCGCTCATGGACCTGCGCGGCCTGCAGCCGCCCGAGCCGATCGTGCGCATCTTCGCGGCGCTCGAGCGCGCGCCGCGCGAGCCGCTGCGCGTCATCCTGCCGCACGAGCCGGTGCCGATCTATGCGCTGCTCCACGAGCGCGGCTTCACCTATTCGGGCGTGCCGCGGCGCGACGGCGGCTACGAGCTGCTCATCCAGGCGGCGGGCTAGGGCTCGCGCAGCCGCGCCTTCATTCCGGGCGAGAGCCACACTGCGCCGTCCGACGCTACGACCAGCGCGTCGAGCCCGGGCCGCTCGCGCACCAGGCGCTCGGCCGCGGCGACGCCGAGGATCATGATCGCCACGCCGTAGCCGTCGACGTCCTCGAGGCGCTCCGACACGAGCGTCACGCCGCGCGCGGCGCGCGCCGGCCGGCCGGTGCGCGGATCGAGGATGTGGTGGTAGCGCACGCCGTCGCGGATGAAATAGCGCTCGTAGTCTCCCGACGAGGCGACGAAGCCGCGCGACAGATGCACCGTGCCGAGGAGCTTTTCCGGCGCGCGCGGATCGCGGATCCCGATGCGCCACGGCGGCGCGCCCGGCGCGCTCCACGCCGCGACGTCGCCGCCGCCGTTCAACAGGATGCGCTCGCAGCGGCCCTCCAGCAGCCGCAGCCCGGCGCGCAGGATGTAGATCTTCGCGATGCCGCCGAGGTCGATGCGCATGCCCGGCGTTTGCAGGAAGGCGGTGGCGGCGCGCTCGTCGAGCACGAGGCGGCGATAGCCGACGAGCGCGCGCTGCCGCTCGATCTGCGCGTCCGAGGGCAGCGCCGGGTCGTCGGCGCGGAATCGCCAGCCGCGCAGCGCGCCGATGGTGACATCGAAGGCGCCGTCGCTGCGCCGCGAGGCCTGCTGCGCGAGGCGCAGCACGTCCATGAGCTCGCGCGGCACGGCGACGGCATGCAGACCGGCCGCGCGATTGATCTCGCTCACCACGCTGGAAGGCTCGTAGTGGCTCATCATCGCCGAAAGGCGCGCCATCTCTGCGAAAGCCCGGCCCGCGGCGGCGCGCATCGCCGGCTCGTCGGGCCCCTCGGCGGCGAGCTCGACGAGCGTCCCCATGAGGGGCCGCGATTCGTCGATTCGCGCCGCGCAGGCGTTGCCGGCAAGGAGACCGAGCACGACAACGATCAGATATTTGATCGTGGTCAACTCTGCCCCGGCGCTCACTCGGCAGACTTTGCGGCGATGCGCCTTCTGCTTGCTCTCCTGTGGTCGCTTGTCGCCGCCTGTGCGCTCGCCGCCGAACCCGCGGCGTATCCGCAGGCGAGAGAGTTCTTTCCGGAAGCGACGCGCTTTGGGCCGCTCGAGGGCGAGCCGAAAGCGGCCGCCGCGTACGCCGGCGAGCGCCTCTTGGGCTACGTGTTCCTCACCGACGACGTGGTGCGCATTCCCGCCTATTCGGGCAAGCCCATCAACAGCCTCGTGGGCATCGATACCGCGGGGCGCATCACCGGTGTTGCGATCGTCGAGCATGCCGAGCCGATTCTCGCCGTCGGCATCTCGGAAGAGAAGCTGAAAGCCTTCGCCGCCCAATACCGCGGCAAGAACGCGTTCGACGAAGTGACGGTAGGCGCCGAGCGCCCGGGCGCCGTGGCGGTCGATACCATCTCCGGGGCGACGATGACCGTGATGATCGAGAACGCGACGGTCATGCGCGCCGCGCGGCGAATCGCCGCATCCAGGGGCCTTGCTCCGGCCAACACGCCGCAGGTTTCGGCAACCCTGGAAAAACCTCTCTGGCTCGCCGCCTGGCAGCAGGGCAGGTTTCGCATCGCGGTGCTGGCGCTCGGCCTCGCGGTGCTCACGCTCATCCTGGTGCTGCAGGACTGGCTCGCGCGCAAGCCGCGCTTCCTCGCCGTGCTGCGGCGCGCGTTCCTCGTCTACACCATCGTCTTCATCGGCTGGTACGGTCTCGCCCAGCTCTCGGTCGTGCACGTGCTCACGTTCGTGCACGCCGCGCTGCGCGACTTCCGCTGGGAGAACTTCCTGATCGACCCGATGCTCTTCATCCTGTGGAGCTTCGTCGCGGTGACGCTGCTGCTGTGGGGGCGCGGCGTGTTCTGCGGCTGGCTCTGCCCCTTCGGCGCGATGCAGGAGCTGATCCAGCAGGGCGCGCAGCGGCTGAAGCTGCGCCAGCTCGAATTTCCCGACGTGGTGCACGAGCGTCTCTGGGCGGTGAAGTACGTGATCCTGCTCGTGCTGTTCGGCATTTCGCTGCAATCGATGGGCGAGGCCGTGCGCCTCGCCGAGGTGGAGCCGTTCAAGACCGCGGTCACCCTGCGCTTCGAGCGCGAATGGCCGTTCATCGTCTACGCATTCGGCCTGCTCGCGGTGTCGGCGGTGAACCGCAAGTTCTACTGCAAGTACCTCTGTGCGCTGGGCGCCGCGCTCACCATCCCCGGGCGCTTCCGCATCTTCGACTGGTGGCTGCGCCGGCGCAAGGAATGCGGCCGGCCCTGCCAGACCTGCGCGCACGATTGCGAGGTGCGCGCCATCCGCCTGACCGGCGAGATCAACGCCAACGAGTGCCACTACTGCCTGGACTGCCAGGTCACCTACTACAGCGACCGGCGCTGCATGCCGCTCATCGAGCGGCGCCAGAAGCGAGAGGCGCGCGCCGCGGCGCGGGTCATCCCGATCAAGCCGGCCGGCGTTTGATTTAGGTTAAGGGCGCTCGCCGCGCCCTTCCTTACAGTTCGCCGAAAGCTCGCTCACCACGGAAGAGAGATCCATGTCCACGCGCCGCGCCGTCCTGTCCGCTTTCGCCGTTTCGACAACGCTCGCCGCTTCCGCCGTGCTCGGCCAGGCCAAGCCGCCCGCCGACCAGCCGGTGCATCCGGGTACCGGGGCGCCCGAGCTGATGTACAAGGGCGCGCCGGTGCCGATCAAGCCGGAGGAAGCGCAGGAAGCAACCGGGCCGAAGGCGCCGCCCATCAGCGCCGCCGAGTTCGAAGAAGCGAAAACCATCTACTTCCAGCGCTGCGCCGGCTGCCACGGCGTGCTGCGCAAGGGCGCGACCGGCAAGCCGCTCACGCCCGACATCACTCTGGCGCGCGGCACCGAGTACCTGAAGGTGTTCATCAACTACGGCTCGCCCGCCGGCATGCCGAACTGGGGCACTTCGGGACAGCTCACCGACAAGCAGGTCGACCTCATGGCGCGCTTCCTGCAGCACCCGGCGCCGGTGCCGCCGGAGTTCGGCCTGGCCGAGATGAAGCAGACCTGGAAGGTCCTCGTGCCGCCCGAGAAGCGGCCGAAGAAGAAGATGAACAGCCTGAACGTCGCCAACCTCTTCTCGGTGACGCTGCGCGACGCCGGCCAAGTGGCGCTGATCGACGGCGACACGAAGAAAATCGTCAGCATCATCGACACCGGCTACGCGGTGCACATCTCGCGGCTCTCGTCCTCCGGGCGCTACCTCTACGTGATCGGCCGCGATGCGCAGGTGAACCTGATCGACCTGTGGATGGAAAAGCCCGACAACGTGGCGGTGATCAAGGTCGGCCTGGAAGCCCGCTCGGTCGAGACCTCGAAGTACAAGGGCTGGGAGGACAAGATCGCCATCGCCGGCTCCTACTGGCCGCCGCAGTTCACCCTCATGAAGGGCGACACGCTCGAGCCGCTGAAGATCGTCTCGACGCGCGGCAACGTCGTCGGCACGCAGGAGTACCACCCCGAGCCGCGCGTCGCCTCGATCGTCGGCTCGCAGCGCAAGCCGCAGTTCGTGGTGAACGTCAAGGAGACGGGCAAGATCCTGCTCGTCAACTACAAGGACCTGAAGAACCTCGAGGTCACCACCATCGACGCGGCGCGCTTCCTGCACGACGGCGGCTTCGATTCGACCAAGCGCTACTTCCTCGTCGCGGCGAACAACTCGAACCAGATCGCCGTGGTCGATACCAAGGAAGAGAAGCTCGCGGCGCTGATCGACGTGGGCAAGATCCCGCACCCCGGGCGCGGCGCCAACTTCGTCGATCCGAAGTTCGGGCCGGTGTGGGCGACCGGCGACCTCGGCGACGAGGGCATCTCGGTGATCGGCACCGACCCGGAGAAGCACAAGGCGAACGCCTGGAAGGTGGTGCGCACGCTGAAGAGCCAGGGCGGCGGGTCGCTGTTCATCAAGACGCATCCCAAGTCGACGCACCTCTACGTCGACAACACGCTCAACCCGGATGCGAAGATCAGCTCCTCGGTCGCGGTCTACGACATCAAGAACCTGGACGCCGCGCCGCAGGTGCTGCCGATCGCCGACTGGAGCGGCATCAAGGACGGGCCGCGCCGCGTCGTGCAGCCCGAGTACAACCAGGCGGGCAACGAGGTCTGGTTCTCGGTGTGGAACGGCAAGGAGCAGGAGTCGGCGATCGTCGTCGTCGACGACAAGACGCTCAAGCTGAAGGCGGTCATCAAGGACAAGCGCCTGGTGACGCCGACCGGCAAATTCAACGTCTACAACACGCAGCACGACGTCTACTGAGGGGTTTGCATGAAGATTTTTCTGCTGGCGGCGATGACCGGATCCTTGTTCGCAACCCCGGCATTCGCCGACGAGGCTCTCGCCAAGAAGCACAACTGCATGGCCTGCCATACCGTCGACAAGAAGCTGGTCGGCCCGGCGTACAAGGACGTGGCGGCGAAGTACAAGGGCCAGAACGTCGCCGCCAAGCTCGAGGAGAAGGTGAAGAAAGGCGGCAGCGGAGTCTGGGGGCCGGTGCCCATGCCGCCCAACGCCGCCGTTCCGGACGCGGATGTCAAGAAGCTCGTCGCCTGGGTCCTGAGCCTGTAGGAAAGGGGTCAGGACCCTTTTGCCTGCGCTTCTTGCTCTAGGGTTCCGCCCGTTCTACCTGCTCGCCGGCGCGTATGCGGCGCTGAGCGTGCCGCTGTGGGCGCTGCAGTACTTCGGCGTTGCGCCGCCGGTGCAGCCGCTCTGGCACGCGCACGAGATGATCTTCGGCTACGCGTTCGCGGTGATCGCGGGATTTCTGCTCACCGCGGTGCGCAACTGGACCGACCGGCCGACGCCTTCCGGGGCGCCGCTCGGCCTGCTCGCCGCGGTTTGGATCGCTGCGCGCGTCGTGGCGCCATTCTCGCTCGCCGCCTCGAGCGTGGTGGACCTGGTGTTCGCGATCGGCCTGGCGTCGGGCATCGGCCGGCCGATCCTCGCCAGTCGCAATCGAAACTGGTTTTTCATCCTGCTCGTCCTCGCGATTGGCGCGGCGAGCGTGTTCTTCCAGGCCAACCCGCGCGGCGCGCTCCAGGTCGCGCTCGACATCGTGCTGCTCGTCATCGCCATCATGGCCGGGCGCGTAATGCCGTCCTTCACCAACAACGCGGTGCCGGGCGCCGGCGCACGGCGCGTGCAGAGCCTCGAGTACGCGGCGCTCGGCGCCGTCCTCGCCATCCTGGCGCTGGATGTCTTTCAGTTCCAAGCGGCCGCAGCGATGGTCGCGCTGCTCGCCGCCGCCCTGCATGCCGTGCGTCTTGCGCTCTGGGCGCCGCTCGCGACGCGCGGCCGGCCGATCCTCTGGATCCTGCATCTCTCCTACGCCTGGATCGTCGTGCACCTCGCGCTGCGGGGCCTTTCGCAGCTCGCCCTCGTGCCGCCGGTGCTCGCCACGCACGCGCTCACCGTGGGCGCCATCGGCGGCATCACCATGGGCATGATGACGCGCACCGCGCGCGGCCATACGGCTCGGCCCCTGACGACCGGACGCGCCGAGCTCTGGGCCTACTCGCTCGTGCAAGCCGCGGCGTTCGTGCGTGTGCTCGTGCCGCTCGTGCTGCCGTCGCTGTACATGGCTTCGGTCGCGCTCTCCGCTGTGCTCTGGAGCCTCGCGTTCGCGACGTTTACGGTGGCCTACTACCCGCTGCTCTCGCAGCCCCGCCTGGACGGCAAGCCGGGCTGACCGCGTCGGCACCGCATTTGCCCCAAGTCAAATCCGCCCGCGGGCGATGACTTAGGCTGACTTCGATGCGCAAGCTCTTTCTCGCGGCATTGGCGGCGCTGCCGCTCATTTCGGCGGGCGCCGACGAGCTGAAGGTCAGCCCCGAGCAGGCGAAGGCGCTCGGCGTCGAAACCGCGCCGCCGCTGCGCCAGGCGAACGCCGAGATCGCCGGGCTTCCGGCCCTCGTCGTCGTGCCGAACGAGCAGCTCCAGGTCGTTAGCGCGCCGCTTGCCGGTCTCGTCGAGCAGGTGCTCGTCGCCGCGCACGAGCCGGTGAGGAAGGGCCAGGTGCTCGCGCGGCTGCAGAGCCCGCAGCTCGCCGACCTGCAGCACACCTATCTCCAGGCCGCCACCCAGGCGAGCCTCGCGCGTGCCAATCTCGAGCGCGACGGCGCGCTCTACAAGGAAGGCATCATCGCCGAGAGCCGCTACCTCGCCTCGCGCAGCCGCGCCGTAGAGACGGCCGCCGATCTTGCGGAGCGGACACAGGCGCTGCGGCTCGCCGGCATGTCGCCCGAGGCGATCGAGCGGCTGCGCGCCGGGCAGCGCGTCGGCACGCTTGTCGAGCTGGTCTCGCCGCTCGACGGCGCGGTGCTCGAGCAGCTGGCCGTTGCCGGCCAGCGCGTCGAAGCCGCCGCGCCGGTGCTCAAGGTGGCGAAACTCTCGCCGCTCTGGCTCGAGATCCAGCTTCCGACGGCGCGCCTCGTCGAGGTGCGCGAAGGGGCCGCGGTCGCCGTGCCGGCCGCGCAGGCCGCAGGCGAAGTGATCGCGGTCGGGCGCAGCGTCGCGAGCGGCAACCAGACCGTGCTGGTGCGCGCGCGCATCGAGCGCGGCGCCGAGCGGCTTCGTCCAGGCCAGTACGTCGAGGCGTCGCTTGCCGGGTCGGGCGGCGCCGCCGCATACAGCGTCCCGACCCAGGCGCTGGCGCGCGTCGCCGGCGCGCCGGTGGTCTTCGTTCGCACGGCGCAAGGCTTTCGCGCGCAGCCGGTCGAGCTGCTCGGCGAGGCGGCGGGGCGAGCGGTGGTCGGCGGCCTGAAGGGCGACGAGCAGGTGGCCGTCAAAGGCGTCGCCGCGCTCAAGGCCGCGCTCGGCGCCGCGGGCGTGGAATAAGTGCTCGCGCGCCTCGTCGAATTCGCCCTGACGCAGCGCTTGCTGATCCTCGTCGCGACGGCGGCGCTGGTCGGCGGCGGCGTGCTCGCTTTCCGCGGCCTGCCGATCGACGCCTATCCGGACGTCTCCTCGACGCAGGTCAAGGTGATCATGAAGGCGCCCGGCATGACGCCCGAGGAGGTCGAGGCGCGCATCACCACGCCGATCGAGCTCGAGCTGCTCGGCATCCCGTACAAGAAGGTCGTGCGCTCGGTGTCGAAGTACGCCATCGCCGACATCACGCTCGACTTCGAGGACGGCACCGACATCTACTGGGCGCGCCAGCAGGTGGCCGAGCGCCTCAACAACGTCACGCGCGAGCTGCCGCGCGGCGTGACGGGCGGGCTCGCGCCGATCACCACACCCCTCGGCGAGATGTTCATGTTCACCATCGAGGGCGAGGGCCTTTCGCTCGACGAGAAGCGCACGCTGCTCGACTGGACGATCCGTCCGGCGCTGCGCACCCTGCCCGGCGTGGCCGACGTCAACGCGCTCGGCGGCCGGGTGCGCGCCTTCGAGGTCGTTCCCGACCATGCGGCGCTCGCCGCGCGCGGCGTGACCATGGGCGAGCTGGTCGACGCGCTGCAGGCGAACAACCGCAACGACGGCGCCGGGCGCGTGCGCGACGGCGAGGAAACGCTCGTCGTGCGCGCGGAAGGCGCGGTTCGCAGGCTCGATGATCTGAAGGCGATCGTCGTCGCCTCGCGCGCGGGCAAGCCGGTGCGTGTCGGCGACCTCGCCGAGGTGCGCATCGGCAGCCTCACGCGCTACGGCGCAGTGACCCAGGACGGACGCGGCGAGGCGGTCGAGGGCCTGGTGCTCGGCCTGCGCGGCGCCAACGCGAAGCAGGTCGTGGAGGGCGTGAAGGAGCGGCTCGCCTCGCTCAGGCTGCCCGAAGGCGTGACGACCAGCGCCTTCTACGACCGCGGCAGCCTCGTCTCGCGCGCGGTGGGCACGGTCACGCGCGCGCTCGCCGAGGCGATCGTGCTGGTGCTCGTGCTGCTCGTGCTATTCCTCGGCAACCTGCGCGCGGCGCTCGCCGTGGCGCTGATGCTGCCGCTCGCCGCGCTCGCCACCTTCATCCTCATGCGCCAGTTCGATATGTCGGCGAACCTGATGAGCCTCGGCGGGCTCGCCATCGCCATCGGCATGCTGGTCGATGCCGGGGTCGTGGTGGTCGAGAACATCGTCACGCACCTCGCGCAAGAGCGCGGCCATGGCCTGCCGCACCTGCACCTGATCTACCGGGCGGTGCGGGAGGTGACGCTGCCGGTCACCTCCGGCGTGGCGATCATCGTCATCGTGTTCCTGCCGCTGCTCACGCTGCAGGGCCTGGAAGGCAAGCTGTTCATTCCCGTCGCATTGGCGATCGTGTTCGCGCTTTCCGCCTCGCTCGTGCTTTCGCTCACCGTCGTGCCGGTGCTCGCGTCGTTCCTGCTCAAGGAAGGCGGCCACGGCGAGCCCTGGCTCGTGCGCCAGGCGCTGCGCGCGTACGTGCCGGTGCTGCGCTGGTCGCTCGCGCACGCGCGCATCGTCCTCGGCGCCGCGCTCGGCGCGCTCGCCGTCGCGCTCGGCGCCTACTTCGTCATCGGCAAGGCGTTCATGCCGACGCTCGACGAGGGCGACCTCATCATCGGCCTGGAAAAGCTGCCGTCGATCAGCCTCGAGGTCAGCGCGGCGACCGATCGCGCGCTGCAGCGGGCGATCCTCGAGTCGGTGCCCGAGGTGACGCGCATCGTCGCACGCATGGGCTCCGACGAGCTCGGCCTCGATCCGATGGGCCTCAACCAGAGCGACACCTTCCTCGTGCTCAAGCCCAAGCGCGAATGGCGCCGCCCGGACAAGAACTGGCTGATGGACGAGCTGCGCGGCGTGCTCGGGCGCTTTCCCGGCGTCGCCTACAGCTTCACCCAGCCGATCGAGATGCGCGTCTCGGAGATGCTGCTCGGCGTGCGCGGCGACGTGGCGATCAAGATCTTCGGCCCCGATGTGCGCACGCTCAACGCGCTGGCCGCGAGATACGTCGCGACGCTCAAGCCCCTGCGCGGCGCGGAAGACGTGCTGACGGTGAAGAACGAGGGCATGCAGTACCTCTCGGTTTCGGTCGACCGGCTGGCCGCCGGGCGGCTCGGGCTCTCGGTGGACGAGGTGCAGGATGCGCTGCGCGCGCACGTCGAGGGACAGGTGGTCGGTACCGTGCTCGAGCCGGGCCGCCGCACGGCGCTCCTCCTGCGCGGGGAGGAGCGCGTGCGCGATGCCGCGTCGGTGCTGCGCGGCGTCACGCTGTCGCTTCCCTCCGCCGCGGGCGGGCAGGGCGTGCCGCTCGCCGAGGTCGCGCACATCGAGAGGGTCGAGGGGCCGGTAAAGATCGACCACGAGAATGCGGCGCGCATGGTCGTGGTGCAGGCGAACGTGCGCGATCGCGACCTCGTGGGCTTCGTCGCCGAGGCGAAGGCCGCGGTGGCGGGCGCGGCGCCGCTTCCCATGGAATATCGCGCCGTGTGGGGCGGCCAGTTCGAGAACCAGCAGCGCGCGGCGGCGCGCCTCGGGGTAGTCGTGCCGGTGGCGCTGGCGCTGATCTTCCTTCTCCTCTTCGCGACGTTCCGCTCGCTGCGCCAGGCAAGCCTCGTGTTCGCCAACGTGCCCTTCGCGCTGATCGGCGGCGTGCTCGCGCTGCTCGCGACCGGCCAGTACCTCTCGGTGCCGGCCTCGGTCGGCTTCATCGCGCTGATCGGCGTGGCGGTGCTGAACGGTGTGGTGATGGTGAGCTACTTCAACCAGCTGCGCGACCGCGGCCTGCCGATCGACGAGATCGTGCTGGAAGGCGCGAAGCGGCGGCTGCGCCCGGTGCTCATGACGGCGAGCATCGCGGCGTTTGGCCTCGTGCCGCTAGTCGCCGCCACCGGCCCGGGCTCCGAAATCCAGCGGCCGCTGGCGATCGTGGTGATTGGCGGCCTGGTAAGCGCGACGCTGCTCACCCTCGTCCTGCTGCCGCTCCTTTACCGGCGCTTCGGCCTGTCATGACCGACAACGCTAACTGCCTCCTCACGCTCGTCTTTCCGCCCAGCCTCGAGGAAGAGCTGATCGATCTTCTCCTGCAGCATCCGCAATGGAGCTCGCGCTTCGTCTGCTTCCGCGCCGACGGCCACGGCCAGGCGATGCCGCTCTCGGCAAGCGCCGAGCTCGTGCGCGGCCGCACGCCGCGGCTCATCGTCCAGATGATCGTCGTGCGCGCCGAGGTCCACGCGCTGCTCGGCGAGCTGCGTGCCGCGGTGGCCAGCCCGGAAGTCGCGTACTGGTTGGTGGAGCTCGCCGAATCGGGACGCCTCGCATGAGAAAAGGGGTCAGGAACCTTTTCTGGCTCGTCCTGCTCTTTTCCGTGCCCGCGCGATCGGCGACTGACGAGCTTCCATCCGAGGCGACGGTGCGCGCGGCGATCGAAAGCCACCCTTCGGTCCTCGCGGCTCGCGCCGGCGTCGAGGAGCGCCAGGCTGCGGCGCGTGCGCTGGAAGCCGGCACGTACGAGCTGAATATGCGGCTTTCGGCCGACCGGCGCCGCGAAGAGGTCCTGGACCGCGACCTCCCGGAGTACGCGCTCGACGTCGAGCGGCCCTTCCGCAGCGGGCGCAAGGCCGAGCTCGACAAGGAGCTCGGGCGGCAGGGCGTCGTGCGCGCGAAGCTCGCCGTCGGCGACGCGATCCACGAGGCGTCGCGCGAGCTGCTGCGCGGCTGGTTCGAGTGGCTGCGCGCCGCCGCACAGGGCCGCGACTGGCAGGCGCAGGCGCAGCTTCTCGAGCAGCAGCTCGAGGTCGTCGATCGGCGCGTGCGCCGCGGCGACGCGCCGCGCCAGGAGCGGATCCTTGCCGAGTCGGCGTTCGAGCAGGCGGCGTCCCAGGCGATGCTAGCCCAGGCGAGGGCGGGCGCGGCGGCGGTGCTGCTCAACACGGCCTTCCCCGGCGTCCCGGTCCCCGAGTCTGCGCCCGCCATCGCGCTGCAGCCGGTTCAAGACGACGCGCAGGCCTGGCGCGGCCGGGTAACGGAGCACAACCACGAGCTTGCCGTGGCTCGCGCCGAGGCGAGGCGCCTGCAGATCGTCGCGGCGCGCGTCGATGCCAACCGGCTTCCCGATCCGACGCTCGGCGCACGACTCAGCTCGGAACGCGACGGCGCGGAGAAAACCTTCGGCCTTTCGCTCGCATTTCCGCTGCCCGGGGCGGCGCGCACCGCGAACGCCCAGAGCGCGAGCGCCGAAAGCCGCGCCGCCACGCAGCGCGAGGCGGCGGTGCTCAGGCGCCTGGAAGCCCAGACCGGCGCGCTCTACACGATCGCGAGCCGTTCCTACGAGGCCGCCCGGCGCGCCGAAAGCGCCGCGGCCGGCCTGCAGCGCAACGCCGAGCTCACCGAGCGCGCATACTCGCTCGGCGAGGTGAATCTCGCCGATGCGATCACCGCGCGCCGCCTGGCGGTCGAGGCGCGCCTCGCCGCCACGCTGGCCTCGCTCGACGCCGCCGAAGCGCGCTATCGCCTGCTCCTCGACGCGCACGAGCTCTGGCCCATCGATCCCGATTAGAAAAAGGGGTCAGGACCCTTTTCTTAGCGCAGATCAAGCTTTCTGCAGACTCCGGAAACCTTCGCAGTCGCTTCCCTATCGAAGAACCGACATCGTGTACCAAGGGAGATCAAGATGAAGCCAGCCAGCAGCATGCGGCGCGCGGCGCTAGGGGCCGCGCTGGCGCTCACCGTTGCCTTTCCCGCGCTGGCCGCGGGCGAAGCCCATGACCATGGCGCGGACGCAGGCGTCGCGCTCGAGCTCAACCAGGGAAAGAAGTGGCCGACCGACGAGCCACTGCGAACCGGCATGACGCGCATGCGAGCCGCGCTGGCCAAAGACCTGAAGGTGATCCACGCCAACAAAGCGAGCGATGCGCAATACGAGGCGCTCGCCGCCAAGCTGAACGCCGAGGTCGCGTACGTCGTGCAGAACTGCAAGCTCGAGCCGAAAGCCGATGCCGAGCTGCACAAGGTGATCGCCGAGATCCTCGCCGGCGCAGAAGCGATGCAGGGCAAGGCGCCAGACGTGACGCGCCGCGCGGGCGCCGTGCGCGTGGTGCAGGCGCTCGATGCCTATGGCAGGTTCTTCGATCACCCCGGATGGAGGCGCCTGTGAAGACGGCTCTTCGCGTCGCCGCG
>CAYZFN010000043.1:0-20238 GCA_964477695.1 uncultured Enterobacteriaceae bacterium
GTCTGGATCTGGATGGGCGATCCGGCCAAGGCCGACCCGGCGAAAATGCTCGACTTCCCGTATCTGCGCGACCCGAATTGGCGCGGCAAGCCCGACTACCTGCACTACAAGGCGAACTACCTGCTGATCGTCGACAACCTCTCGGACTTCGCGCACCTCGCGTTCGTGCACACCAAGACGCTCGGCGGCTCGGAGGAATATGCCTACAAGTCAAAGCCGACGGCGATCGAGCGGCTCGAGGACGGCTTCCGCGTCGAGCGCTGGCACCTGGACGCCGACGCTCCGCCGTTTCACCGGAAAGTCAATCAAAATGTCGGAAAAGTAGATCGGCGCAACATCGCGCGCATGTACGTGCCGGGAATATTCTTCATGGAGACGCTCTTCGCGCCGGCCGGCTCGGGCGCGCGGGAAGGCAATCTCGCCGGCGCCAAGCAGTATCGCAACTGCCAGTTCTTCACCCCGGAAACCAAGCGCTCGACGCACTTCTTCTGGGACTACCTGCACGACTACGACCTGCACGATCCGACGATCGCGCTGTCGCTCAACAAGAGCATGATCGAGGGATTCCTCGAGGACAAGTTCATCATCGAGGGCCAGCAGGAGGTGCTCGACGCCGAACCGTCCTTCAGGATGAACGGCATCGTCGCCGATGCGCCGCTTGCGCATTTCCGCCGCACGCTAGGACGGCTGATCGACGCCGAGCGCCAGGCGATCACCCCGGTGGCCGCATGAAACGTCATTCCCTCCCCGCATTGGTCGCCGCAGCACTGATCGTGGGTGGTTGCTCGACCACCTGGGACCCGCACAAGCCGCGCACCATCTCCGCCGGCCCGGAAGGCGGCGACGTGACGGTGGAGCACGGCCAGCGCCTGCGCCTGCAGCTTCCGACGGACGCAGACTGGCACCGCGTCGAGCCGCAGATCCAGGCCGTCATTCCCGCGGCGCCGCGCCAAGGCGACGTCTGGATGTTCACGCCGGTGCGCAGCGGCAAGGAGACGCTGCGCCTCGAGTCGCCGCAGGGCGGCAGCGTGACCTACCAGGTCAGCGTGCCCGATTCTCCGAGCGGCTTATTCGCACTGATCTGGTCGGGCTCTCGCAAGAAGCCGGCGTCCTACTAGACTGTCCTTGCCGGAGCGGGAATAGCTTAGCGGTAGAGCGCAGCCCACCCTGGGCTGAGGGATGAGTTCGAGACTCGTTTCCCGCTCCCCGGCCTCTTTTCCCGATCGCTAGAATCCGCCGCATGAGAGTCATCGCGATCGAAGAGCATTTCATCACCCCGATGTACCGCGAGCAGGTCGCGGCCAACGAGTTCCGCAACTTCTACCTCACGGCGCGCAGCCGCCAGATGGGGCACGACATCGTCGAGCAGAACCTCGACCTCGACGAGCAGCGCCTCGCGCACATGGACGCGCACGGCGTCGACATGCAGGTCCTGTCGTTCGGCTCGCCCGGGCCGCAGGCGTTCGCCGCCGAGGTGGCGATCCCGATGGCGCGCGACGCCAACGAGAGACTGTTTGAAAGCACAAAAAAACATCCGCGGCGCTTCGCGGGATTCGCCGCGCTGCCGACCGCCGATCCGCGCGCCGCGGCCGACGAGCTCGAGCGCTGCGTGAAGCGCCTCGGCTTCAAGGGGGCGATGATCCACGGCCACCAGCAGGGCGAGTTCCTCGACGCGAAGAAGTACTGGGTGATGTGGGAGCGCGCCGAGGCGCTCGGCGTGCCGATCTATCTGCACCCGGCGCTGCCGCATCCGAACGTGGTGAAGGCCTATTTCGACGGCTACGAGGAGCTGGCGCGCGCGCCGTGGGGCTTCGCGGTCGATACGAGCTGCCACTTCCTGCGGCTCGTGTTCTCCGGCCTGTTCGACGCGTTTCCGAAGCTGAAGATCATCCTCGGCCACCTCGGCGAGGGGCTGCCCTTCGCCATGCATCGGCTGAACGACCACTCGTGGGCGGCGGCGCAGCGCCGCGGACTGAAGCGCGCGCCCATCGACTACCTGCGCGAGAACATGCTCGTCACGACGAGCGGCAACTGGTTCGAGCCGGCGTTCGTCTGCACGCTGCTCGCGCTCGGCGCGGACAATATCCTTTTCGCCATCGACTGGCCCTACGAGGCGAACAAGGCCGGCATGGACTTCCTGCGCAAGCTCTCGATCAGCGACGCCGACAAGGCGAAGATCGCGCACCTGAACGCCGAGCGGCTGCTCGGCGTCTGAATCACGCGCCGAGCTTCGCCGCCAGGTCGAGGAAATCGGCGGCGACGACGTCGAAAGAAGCATCGGCCGCCGCCAAAGCGCGTCCGGGGCCGTGCTCGAGCGGGCGCGGCACGTAGCCGGTCTTGAGTCCCGCGCGGCGCGCGCCCTGCAGGTCCGGCGGATGCGCCGCGACGAGCATCAGCTCCTCCGTCGCCACGCCGAGCAGGCGCGCCGCCATGCGGTAGACCTCGGGGTCGGGCTTGTACTTGCCGATCAGCTCGCCGGAGAGCACGCAATCCCACGGCAGCCCGGCGTGCTTCGCCATGTCGACGAGCAGCGAGATGTTGCCGTTCGAGAGGGTCGCGATCACATAGCGCGAGCGCAGGCGATTCAGGCCCGGCACCGAGTCCGGCCACGGCAGCAGGCGGTGCCACGCGCGGTTCAGGTGGTCGATCTCGGCCTCGCTCAATCCCTGGATGGCGAAGCGAGGCAGCAGGCCGTCGAGAATCGCGCGATGCAGGCTGTCGATGTTCTGCCAGCCGCTCTCGCCGCGTGCGACGCGATCCATCGCGGGACGGTAGCCGGCGCGCCAGGCATCGGCGAAAGCCGGCCAATCCACCTTCAGGCCCTTCGCCGCGCCGAGCAGCTCCCCTTCGCGCACGATCGAGGTGCGCCAGTCGACCACGGTGCCGAAGACATCGAAAGCGAGGGCCTTCACGGTCATTGTGCGCAACGTCCCACCGCCCATATGTAGCACAATGCCGCCTGTCGCATGCGCAAGCTGACCGCCTTCCTGCTCATCGCCTTCGTCGCCAGCGCGGCTGCGCAGACGCGCCAGGACCAGGCGAGGCGCGAGGGAGAGGTCGTCTGGTTCACGTCGATGAACGCCGCCGACGCCGAGGCGCTGCTGCGCCCGTTCCGCGAGCGCCACCCCTTCCTCGAGATCAGCATCCTGCGCGCGACGAGCGACCGGATCCGCAGCAACATCCTGGCCGACGCAGCCGACGGGCGCTTCGCATGGGATGTCGTGTCGTTCCGCATGTTCGATATCGCGACGCTCAGCCGCGCGGGACTGCTCGCCGACTACCGCTCGCCCGAAACGCAAAGCGCCTTCCCGGAAGGGACGTTCGACCCCAAGGGCCGCTGGGCGACCATCTTCATGCGCGAGTACGTGATCGGCTACAACGCGAACATGGTCAAGGCGGCCGAGCTGCCGAAGTCCTGGCAGGACCTGCTCGCCCCTCGCTGGACGGGCAAGATCGCGCTCGACGACAGCGACGTCGAGTGGTACGCGGCGATGCTCGACTACTGGGGCCGGGAAAAAGGCATCGCCTACATGCGCGCGCTAGCCCACCAGAAGCCCGAACGCCTGCGCGGCCACCAGGTGCTCGCGCAGCAGCTCGCCGCGGGCAAGTTCCCGCTCGCGCTGCTCTACGTCGGCGACATCGAGCGGCCGCGTACGGGCGGCGCCCAGCTGCAATGGCTGAAGAACCTCGATCCGACCATCTCGTCGCCGACACAGATCGCGATCTGTGCAAAGGCGCCGCATCCTGCGGCCGCGCGCCTGCTGGTGGACTTCATGCTGTCGAAGGAAGGGCAGCAGGCGATCCGCGGCCGCAGCCGGCTACCGGTGCGTACCGATCTCGCGCCGGGCGTCAGCCGCCCGAAGCCGCTGCGCGTGCATTACGTCGACCCGCGGCTCGCGGACAAGGCCTCGGAATACGAGGCGGAGTTCCGGCGGACCCTCGATCGGACGCGCTGAATTTACTGAGCCACCACGAGGCTGGCGAGCCGCTCGGGGTCGCGCAGCAGCGCTTCCGCGGCGCCGTGATGGATGATGCGGCCGCGGCTCATCACGATCGCCTCGCGCGTCACCTCGAGCGCGAGCTTCGCGTGCTGCTCGACGAGAATCACCGCGAGCGAGTCCTCGGCGATCAGCTTCTTCAGCGAGGTGAGCAGCGCCTCGATGATGATCGGCGCGAGGCCCTCGAGCGGCTCGTCCATGAGGAGCAGCGTCGGGTTGCCCATGAGCGCGCGGCCGATGGCGAGCATCTGCTGCTCGCCGCCGGAGATCTGGTTGCCGCGATGATGGCGGCGCTCCGCGAGGCGGGGGAAGAGCGCGTAGACGCGCTCGAGCGACCAGCGCCCGCCGGGACGCCCGGCGACCTGTAAATTCTCTTCCACGGTGAGCGAGGGAAAGATGTCGCGGCCTTGCGGCACGTATCCCATGCCCAGACGCGAGCGCTCGTACACCGGCAGCCGCATCACGTCCCTTCCCCGGAACGCGATGGCGCCGGAGTGGAAAGTGGTATGTCCCATCAGCGTGGCGAGCAGCGTGGTCTTGCCGACGCCGTTGCGTCCGAGCACGGCGAGCGAGCCGCGCTCGGGAAGCGAGAAGGCCACGTCCTCGAGAATGACCGTCTCGCCGTAGCCGGCGCGAAGCTGCGAGACGGTAAGAGCCGCGGCTTCAGCCATGCGTCGCTTCGCCGAGATAGACCGAGCGCACGCGCGGGTCGAGCGCGATCTCCTCCGGCGTGCCTTCCACGAGCACCTGTCCCTGCACGAGCACGGTGATGCGGCTCGCGAAGCGGAACACGAGGTCCATGTCGTGCTCGATGATGAGGATGGCGATGCCGGAAGGCAGCGCCGCGAGCACCTCGAGGATGCGCCCCGAATCCTGCTGCGGCACGCCGGCGGCCGGCTCATCGAGGAGCAGCACCTTGGGCTGCAATCCGAGCGCGATGGCGATCTCGACCAGCCGCTGCCGGCCGTACGGCAGGTCCTGCACCGGCGTCGCCCAGTCGTCGGCCAGTCCGAGCGTCTCGAGCAGCGCGCCGGCCTCGGCCTTCACTTCGCCATGGCGGCTGGCCGGCCGCCACAGGCGACGCGCGACGCCTTCGCGCTCGGCGATCGCGAGCGCCACGTTGTCGAGCACGGGCAGCGAGCGGAAGAGCGTGGTGATCTGAAAGGTGCGGCCGAGGCCGCGGCGCACGCGCGCGGCCTGGTTGGTCTTCGTGATCTCCTCGCCCTGCAGCAGGATGCGTCCGGACGAGGGCCGGATCGCGCCGGTCAGCATGTTGACGAACGTGGTCTTGCCCGCGCCGTTCGGCCCGATGAGCGCGTGGCGCGCGCCGGCCTCGAGCGCGAAGTCGATGTCGTCGGCGACGGTCAGCGCGCCGAAGCTTTTGCAGAGCGCCTGGGTTTCGAGGACGCGAGCCATGCCTGCCTGAGCCTGTCGAGCAATCCGAGGACGCCGCCGCGCGCGAAGAGCACGACGACGATGAGAAGCGCGCCGATGCCGAAGTACCAGTACTCCGGGAACTGCTTGGCGAGGTAGTCCTGCGCCACGAGGTAGAGCGCCGGGCCGATGAACGCGCCGTACAGCCGCCCCACGCCGCCGAGGATCAGCATCACCAGCAGCTCGCCCGAAGGCTCGAAGCCGAGCACGTTCAGGCCGACGAACTGGTTCACCTGCGTGAGCAGCGCGCCGGCGATGCCGGCCAGCGTCGCCGAGAGCGTGTAGACCAGCACGAGCCGCCAGTACACCGGCGCGCCGATGGCGTGCATGCGCGTCGTGTTCTCGCGGATGCCGGTGAGCATCGCGCCGAAGGGCGAGTAGATCACGCGCCGGATGAACAGCCAGGCGATGAACAGCACCCCCAGGCAGTAGAGGAAGGCGGTCCTGCCCCACAGGTCGAACTTGAACATGCCGAGGATCGGATTGACCTGCACGCCCGAGAGCCCGTCGGCGCCGCCGGTGAGCGAGCTCATCTTGTTCGCCACCTCCAGCAGGATCGCGGTAATGGCCAGCGTCAGCATGAGGAGCGTCAGCGCCCTGGTGCGCAGGATCACCGCGCCGGTCGCAATGCCGAGCAGCGCCGCCGCGGCGGCCGCCGCCGCGAGCTGCAGGAATGGATCGTTGACGCCGAGCTTCGTGCTCAGGATGCCCGCCGTGTAGGCGCCCAGCCCGAAGAAGGCGCTGTGGCCGAGCGTGATGATGCCGGCGTAGCCGAGGATGAGATCGAGCGACAGCGCGAACAGGATATAGATCAGGATGCGCGAGCCGAGCGCGAGATACTCCGGCAGCAGGAAGAATCCGGCCAGCGCCACGATCCAGGGCAGCCACTCGGTCCAGCGGATGCGCGTGTCGGCGGTGTAGCCGCTCATGCGCCGCGCATTCCGAACAGGCCCTGAGGACGCCACAACAAAAGAGCGATCGTCGCCGCGTAGACGAGGAACGCCCCGAACTCCGGAATCCAGTACTTGCAAGCCGTGTCGGCGATGCCGATGAGCAGCGCGGCGATGAACGGCCCGCGCAGGCTGCCGAGGCCGCCGACCGCGACCACGATGAGGAAGTAGACGAGGTGCTCCTGCGGGTAGCTCCAGTGCACGGGCAGGATGTCGGCGCCGAGCGCGCCGCCCAGGCCGGCGAGCCCGCTGCCGAGCGCGAAAGTGAGGGTGAAGAGGAGGCGCGTGTTGATGCCGATCGACTGCGCCATCGCGCGATTGTCGACCGCGGCGCGCACCATCGCGCCCCAGCGCGTGCGCTCGACGCCGAACCAGAGCACCGCGATCAAGAGCGCGCTGAAGAGGATGAGGAACACGCGGTAGGTCGGGAACTCGCGCCCGAGGATGTGCACCTGGCCGGTGAGATAGCGCGGCAGGAACACCGGCGCCGAGTTGGTGCCGTAGAAGAACCGCGCGAGCGCCACCGAGGCGAAGATGAGGCCGATGGTGAAGAGCACCTGCGCGAGCTCGCCGGCGGCGTAGAGGCGCGAGTAAAGCAGCCGCTCCAGGACCACCGACACGATTCCCACAAGAAAGAAAGCGATCAGGAGCGCAAGCGGGAACGGCACGCCGAAGCGCTCCATCGAGTACGACAGGACGAAGCCGCCGGCCATGGCGAACACGCCGTGGGCGAGGTTGACGAAGCCCATCAGGCCCATCGTCACCGACAGGCCCACGGCGATCACGTACAGGACCATGCCGTAGGCGACGCCATGGAAGGCGACGCTTACGACCGAGGAGAGGAGCTCCTCCAGTGGCGCCCTTTTGCTACGCTATTTCTTCTTGTTCAGCTCTTTCCAGGGATCCTTCTCGGCCTTGGAGAGCGTCTCGAGCTCGACGTTGGCAAGATGGCCGTCCACCTTGCGCACCTCGCGCAGGTATTCCGGCTGCACGATGTCGCGCGTCTCGGGATCGATCGAGATCGGCCCGCGCGGGCTCTGCGCATCCTTCCAGTGCTTGAAGATCTCCATGGTCTTGTCGGGATCGAGCTTGCCCTTCTGCTGCTTGATCGCCTCGAAGATCATCGCCGTGCCGTCCCAGGAGCCGACCGACAGGAAGTTCGGGATCTCGTTCTGGCCGTATTCCTTCTTCCACGCGGCGATGAACTGCTTGTTCGCCGGGCGGTCGCCGACCAGCGACCAGTGGAACACGGTCGTCACGCCGAGCGCCACGTCGCCCATGTTGGGCAGCTCTTCCTCGGTGGTGATGTCGCCCGGGCCGATCAGCTTGATGCCGGCGTCCTTGAGGCCGAGGTCGGAGAAGTTCTTCATCACCGCGGTCGCGGTCTTGCCCGCCGGGATGAACACCATCAGCGCGCCGGGCTTCGCGTCCTTGACGCGCTGCATGTAGGCCGCCCAGTCGGGGTTCTGCAGCGGCACGCGCACCTTGTCGAGCACCTTGCCGCCGCCCGCCTCGAAGCCCTTCGAGAACGCCTCCTCGGCGTCCCAGCCGGGGCCGAAGTCGCTCACCAGCGTATAGGCGGTCTTGAACTTCTTGGAGGCCCACTCGCCGAGCGGATAGCTCGACTGCCAGAGCGTGAAAGAGGTGCGCGCGATATAGGGGGACTTGGTCGTGATCACCGCGGTGCCGGCGTTCATGATGACGAACGGCACTTTCGCCTCGGTGGCGAGCGGCGCGATGGCGAGCGCATTGGGCGTGAACACCACGCCGGCCAGCAGGTTCACTTTCTCGCGCACGATCAGCTCCTGCGCGAGCTGCTTCGCCTTGTCCGGGTTCGGGCCGGTATCGTCGCGCGTGATCAGCTCGATCTTGACGCCCGGCGGCAGCTCCTTCTGGTGTTCCTTGATGTAGAGCCGCACCGCGCGCTCCATGTACGGCCCGAGGTTGCCGTTCAGTCCGGAGTAGCTGGTGATGAAGCCGATCTTGATGGTCTGGGCCGATGCCGCCGCGGCCGCAAGCGCAAGCGCCGCGAAGGCGGCGAGCTTTCCGAGTTTCATTATCCCTCCTCCAAGTGGGGCGAAATTCTAACCGAACACAAGAGTGCCGCCGAGCGCGTGGGGCAGCGCCACCGTATAGCGTCCTGCGATGCGCTGCACCTTAAAGCCCTGACGCGAACAACGCGCGGCGAGGCCTTCCGGATGACCGCACGAGAGCGAGTAGCCGAGGATTGCGGGTGCCGCCGCGCCGGCGGGCGGCGGGCCGATGGCGATCGCGCCGCGCTCGGTATCGAGGCGTACCGTTTTTCCGTAAGGAAAAGGAAGGAGACCCGCGAATTCGCCCCAGCGCGCCGCGCTCGCCGCGATGTCTTCTGCCGCAACGAACACCTCATCGAGGCCGAAAGCGTTGACGTCGCCCTCGCGCCACAGGAGCTCGGGCGTCATCTGCTCGACGAACTGGATGCGGCCCTCCGGCATCTTCTCTGCCGCCGGGCGCACGACCCTGAATTTAGCGGTTCCACCGGCTGTTTCCCGTTGCAGCTCGACCAGCGGCTGCGGCTCGAAGCCGTGCGCCGCGAGGCGCTGCTGCTCCTGCTCGGCATCGGGCGTGCCGAAGCAGACCAGGTGCACTCCGGTATGGCGCCGCATGAGCTCGCGCATGCGGCGCGCGGCCGGCGTTTCGTGCGTCGGCGACAGCAGCTCGATATACCCCTGCTCGAGCATCACGCAGCGGTTCGACGCGCCGACCGGGCCTTCGGCCGTGCGCTGCACCGAGACCGGCGTCACGCGAAAGCCGAGCGCCTCGAAGGCGCCCGCCGCGGCATCGAGGTCGGCGACGAAGTGCGAAACATGATCGACGTAGAGCGCGCCCGGCGGCGGGCGCTGTCGGTCTGCGGGGTGCATGCGCGCTAATATAACCGGCGCGTGAACCAGCCCGTAGAAGCGCGCTCCGCTACCCTCACCGGCGCCGAAGCCGCGGTCGAGATGCTGCGCGCGCACGGCGTCGAGATCGTGTTCGGCCTGTGCGGCGACACCAGCCTGCCGCTCTACGATGCATTACGCTCTTCTTCGCTGAAACACGTTCTGACGCGCGACGAGAGGCATGCGGCATACATGGCGGACGGTTATGCGCGCGTGACCGGGCGAGTCGGCGTGTGCGAAGGCCCTTCCGGCGGCGGCGCGACCTATATCCTGCCCGGCCTCGTCGAGGCCAACGAATCGTCGATTCCCGTGCTGGCCTTGAATACGGATATTTCCGTGGCGTCGAGAAACCGGTTCACGTTGACCGAGCTCGACCAGCGCGCGCTGATGAAGCCGCTCACCAAGTGGAACGCCGTGATCGACCGCGCGGCCGACCTGCCGCGCACGTTCCGTCAGGCGTTCGAGGCGATGACGACCGGCCGGCCCGGCGCCGCGCACATCGCGCTGCCTTTCGACGTGCAGAACCAGCCGGTCGAAGCCGTCGAAGCCTGGGCCGATCCTTCGCTCGGCCTCTATCCGTCGCGCCGCGTCGCCCCGGACCCGGAGATGGTCGCCCTCGCGGGCAAGGTTTTGCGTTCTTCCAAGAACGTGCTTTTCATCTGCGGCGGCGGGGTTGTGATTGCGGGCGCGGAAGCCGAGCTGCTCGAGCTCGCGCAAAAGCTCGGCGCAGCGGTCGCCACCACGATCAGCGGCAAGGGATCGATCGACGAGCGCTCGCCTTACGCCGTCGGCGTGGTGGGCTCGAACGGCGGCACGCCCGAGACGCGCGCGATCGTCGATGCTGCGGACGCGATCGTCTTCGTCGGTTGCCGCGCCGGCTCGGTCACCACCGAGCGCTGGCGCCATCCGGCTCCCGGCCGCGCGCGCATCGTGCATATCGACATCGATCCTTCGGTGCCGGGCCGCAACTACAAGGTGGATGTGCCGCTCGTCGCGGACGCGCGGCTAGCGCTTGCTTCTCTCAATGAGGCGCTCGACGGTTTCAAGCGCGAAGCCGATCTGTCCGCCGTCGCGGAAAAGAAGCGCGCCAAATTCGCCGCTTTCGAGGCGCTCGCGCGATCAGCGGATGCGCCGATCAAGCCCGAGCGGCTGGTTTACGAAGTGTCCAAAACGCTGGACGACGACGCCATCATTGTCGCGGACCCCGGCACGCCGTGCCCGTATTTCTCCGCCTACCACGTGGTGCGCGGCACTGGACGGCGTTACTTCTCCAACCGGGCGCACGGCGCGCTTGGCTATTCGCTCGCCGCCGCTGTCGGCGCGCACTTCGGCCGGCCTGCGGTGAAGACCGTCGCCGTGATGGGCGACGGCAGCTTCGGCATGTGCGCGGGCGAGCTGGAGACCGTGGTGCGGCTCAGGCTGCCGATCACCTTCATCGTCGTCTCGAATGCCGTCTACGGCTGGATCAAGGCCGGCCAGCGCGCCGGCTACCAGAAGCGCTACTTCTCGGTCGATTTCGGCGTCACCGACCACGCCGCGGTCGCGGCCGCCTTCGGCATGAAAAGCTGGCGCGTGACCGATCCTTCGCACCTGGGAACCGTCCTGCAAAGCGCGTTTTCGGCCGACGAGCCGACACTGGTGGATGTCGTCTGCCAGCCGCTGCACGAGGCGAAGGCGCCGGTCTCGGAGTGGGTGGCATGATCGGACGCGGGCATCACGACATGGGCGGCCAGCCCGCCGGCAAGGTCGAGCGCACGGAGCACGATTACGCGGAATGGGAGCGACGCGTCGACGCGATGGTGCAGATCCTGCGCGGCCGCGGGCGCATCACGGTCGACGAGCTGCGCAAGAACATCGAGGCGCTGCCGCCGCAGGACTACGACACGATGGCGTACTACGAGAAATGGATCGCCTCGCTCACGCAGACGCTGCTACAGCGCGGCCTCATCACTACCGACGAGCTTGGGCGCAAGATGGAAGAGGTGCAGAAGCGATGCAGCCGCGGTTCGTAACGGGAGATAGAGTGAAGGTGCGCAACACGGCGCCGCTCGGCCATATTCGCACTCCGTTCTACATTCGCGGCCATGTCGGCGAGATCGAGCGGCTGTGCGGCAGCTTCCCGAATCCCGAGGAGCTTGCGCAGATGCGCGACGGGCTGCCGGCGATCCCGCTTTACCGGGTGCGGTTCAGGCAGAAGGATGTGTGGCCGGACTACCGCGGGCAGGATTCGGATGTGGTGGAGATCGAGATCTTTCAACATTGGCTGGAGAAGGCATGAGCGACCAGGGCCGCTACCAGCCGCTCACGTACTTCCAGCTCATGGAAGTGAGCCTGCGCGAGCTGCTGGTCGAGAAGGGCGTCGTCACCGAGGAAGCGATCGGCGAAGAAGTGGCCGCAATGCGAGCGCGCACGCCGGCGCGAGGCGCGCAGGTGGTGGCGCGCGCGTGGCTCGACCCGGCGTTCAAGCAACGCCTGTTGAAGAACGGAACGGCGGCGTGCGAGGAGCTCGGTCTCGAGATCCCCGGCCTGCGCCTCGTGGTCGTGGAGAACACGCCGCAGGTGCACAACGCGATCGTCTGCACGCTCTGCTCCTGCTATCCGCGCGTGCTGCTCGGCATTCCGCCCGACTGGTACAAGTCGCGCAATTACCGCTCGCGCATGGTGCGCGAGCCGCGCGCGGTTCTCGGGGAATTCGGTCTCCGGCTCGGCGACGAAGTGGCCATTCGAGTGCACGACTCGACCGCCGACATGCGCTACCTCGTGCTGCCGATGCGGCCCGCCGGCAGCGACGACTGGGACGAGGCGCGCCTCGCCGCCGTCGTCACGCGCGACAGCATGATCGGGGTCGCCGTTCCTAAGATCCGATAAGTGGCGAAGCCGCGTCCGCAAGCGCTGATCCCGCTCGGCGATTGCGCGATCTACGTGGAGTTCTCGAAGTCGCTCGACCTCGAGGTGAACGCGACGGTGCAGCGGCTCGCGGCCGCCGTGCACGGTCGCGCACTGCCGTGGATGCGCGACGTCGTGCCGGCGCTCGGCGGCCTCGCGCTGCACTTCGATCCGGACCACGAGGCGCTCGGCGGCAAGCCGCTCGAGGTCGCGGCGCAGCTGGTCGAGGACTGCCTCAAGGAGGCCGCGCCGAAGGAAGACGAGCAGCCGCGCACCATCGACGTGCCGGTGTGCTACGAGGCGCAGTACGGCCCGGACCTCGCCGAGGTCGCGAAGCTCACCAAGGTTGCGGCGGCCGAGATCGGCGCGCTGCATGCGGCGGGCGAATACCGCGTGCTCATGGTCGGCTTCGCGCCGGGCCACGCTTACATGAGCGGCCTCGATGCGAAGCTCGCCGTGCCGCGCCGCGCTTCGCCGCGCCCGGTCGTGCCGGCGGGCTCGGTGGCGATCGCCAACGACCAGACGGTGGTCTATCCGTACGCGATCTCCGGCGGCTGGAGCCTGATTGGCTGCACGCCCCTCAAGGTGTTCGACGCCGCGCGCGCCGAGCCGAGCCTGTTCGCCGCGGGCGACCGTGTGAAGTTCCGCGCGATCTCGCGCGACGAGTTCGAATCCCTCAGGAAATGACCATAACGGTACTGCGCCCGGGGCTCCTCATGACCGTGCAGGATCCCGGCCGGCACGGCCACCAGCATGTCGGCCTTTGCCCGGGCGGCGCGATGGACGTGGTCGCGCTCACGGTCGCCAACGCGCTGGTCGGCAATCCGGTCGACGCCGCAGCGATCGAAATCACCGTGCTCGGCCCGGATCTCGAGTTCGGCGAGGAGACGCTGGTCGCGCTCGCCGGCGGCGACTTCGAAGCGTCGATTCCGTTGAACCGACCGGTGCTGCTTCCGGCCGGGGCGCGCGTCTCCATCACGCGCGCGCTGCGCGGCGCGCGTGCCTATCTCGCGGCCGCCGGCGGCATCGCGGTCGAGCCGGTGCTCGGCAGCCGCAGCACTTACATCCCGGGACGGTTCGGCGGATTCGAGGGCCGGGTGCTGAAGCGCGGCGATCGCCTGCCGCTCCCGGCCGACTCGGCGAAGCTCTCGCAGGAGCGCTTCGCGAGCCTGAAGCACAGGCGCGAGCAATCGGTGCGCTGGTCGGTGCCCCCGCCGACCGTGCCGGCCCGCGAGCCGATCGTGCTGCATGCGATCGAGGGCGAGCACTTCGGCCTTTTCGACGCGACGACGCAGCGCACGTTCTTCGACACGATCTGGAAGATCGACCCCGAGTCGAACCGCATGGGCTTTCGCCTGGCGGGCGCCACGCTGGCTCGCGCTGGCACGGACGAGATCCTGACCGGTCCGACCGCGCTCGGCACAGTCCAGGTGACGGCGAACGGCGTGCCGATCGCGCTCATGGCCGATCACCAGACCACCGGCGGCTATCCGCGCATCGCCGAGATCGCTTCGGCCGACGTGCCGCGCCTGGCGCAGCTTGGGCCGAACGGCACGCTGCACTTCGCGCGCTGCGCGCTCGACATGGCCGCGGAGCTGCGCCGCGACCTCAAGAATCGGCTCGACACGGCGCTGCGCGGCATCGCCTGGGAGTACGGCAAGTAGAATGGGGTCAGAGCAATTTTCCTGTAACAAGGGCGCAGTTGGCGCCGAGGAATTTGTTTCCGGAAAATTGCTCTGACCCCTTTATGAAGCGCATCGATCTCAACTGCGACATGGGCGAGAGCTACGGCGCCTGGAAGATGGGCGCCGACGCGGAGGTCATGCCGTACATCAGCTCGGCGAACATCGCCTGCGGTTTCCACGGCGGCGACCCGGCGACCATCCGCAGGACGGTGCGCCTCGCGGTCGACCAGGGCGTCGCGGTCGGCGCGCATCCCTCGCTCCCCGACCTGATGGGGTTCGGCCGGCGCGCGATGAAGATCTCGCCGCAGGACATGTACGACCTCGTCGTATATCAGGCCGGCGCGGTCGAAGCATTCGCCCGCACGGCAGGAAGCCGGCTGCATCACATCAAGTGCCACGGCGCGCTCTACAACATGGCGGCGAACGACGAGGCGCTCTCGGAAGCGATGGTGCGCGCGGCCAAAGACCTGGGCGTCATGCTGTACGTGCTTTCCAACAGCAAGAATTACGCAATAGGAAAGCGTATGGCCGTACCGGTAGCAGCGGAGGTCTTTGCCGATCGCGGCTACTCCGACGACGGCACGCTCGCGCCGCGCGACAAGCCGGGCGGCATGGTCGAGGACGCCGCAAAGGCCGTGCAGCAGGCGCTTGCGATGGTCGAGGCAGGCTACGTGACGAGCCTCTCGGGCAAGCGCGTCGCGGTGGCCGCGGACACGATCTGCCTGCACGGCGACCAGCCGGGCGCCGTCGCTTTCGCCAAGGCGCTGCGCAAGGCTTTCGCCGAAAGGAGCATCACCGTTGGCGCACCCTGAGCTCTTCACGCCGCTCCCGCTCGGCGGCATCACGCTTCCCAACCGGATCGTCGTCTCGCCGATGTGCCAGTACCGGGCGGACGACGGCTGCATGAACGACTGGCATCTCATCCATCTCGGCCACCTCTCGTATTCGGGCGCCGGGCTGCTGATGGTCGAGGCGACGCACGTGACGCGCGAAGGCCGCATCACGCACGGCTGCTCGGGGCTCTACAACGAACACAACGAGGCCGCGCTCAGGCACGTCTTCGACGCGTGCCGGCGGCTGCGCAAGGACCCGATCGGCATCCAGCTCGCGCACGCCGGGCGCAAGGCCTCGACGCAGGTGCCCTGGGAAGGCCGCTCGGCGCTCGGCCCGGAAGAGTCGCCCTGGCAGACGGTCGCGCCGTCGGCCATCCCGTACGAACAGAGCTGGCATACGCCGCATGAATTGACGCTTCCTGAAATCCAGCAGACGGTGGACGCCTTTGTCGCATCGGCAGAAAGGGCGAAGCGCATAGGCTTCGACGTGGCGGAGCTCCACGCTGCGCACGGCTACCTGATCCACGAGTTCCTGTCACCGCTTTCCAACAAGCGGATCGACGCGTACGGCAGGGAGCGCACCAAGTTTCCCCTCCAAGTGGCCGCCGCAGTGCGTGACGTCTGGCCCAGGGAACGAGCGCTCGGCGCGCGCATAAGCGGCAACGACTTCGCCGAAGGCGGCCTCGGACCGGACGATGCGGTCTCATTCGCCAAGGCGCTCGAGCGAATCGGCTTCGACTACGTGTGCGTGTCCGGCGGCAATATCGTCGCGCACCAGAAGATTCCTGTCGCCCCGGGCTTCCAGGTCCCGTTCGCCGAGAAGGTGAAGAAGGCGACCGGGCTCAAGGCGCGCACCGTCGGCATGATCGCGGATCCCGAGCAGGCCGAAGCGATCGTCGCGAGCGGCAAGGCCGACATGGTCGCCATGGCGCGCGCGTTTCTGGACAACCCGCGCTGGGTCTGGCACGCCGCCGAGCGCTTCGGGGTGAAGATCGACTATCCGCCGCCGTACGCGCGCAGCCATCCGGCGATCTGGCCCGGGACGAAGCTCGCGCGGCCGGCGCTGCGCGAAGCTGCCACTTGAGAGGTGACCATGTGCAGAAGCATCAAGACCCTGTTCAACTTCGAACCGCCGGTGACCGACGAGGAGATTCGCGCCGCCGCGTTGCAGTTCGTGCGCAAGGTAAGCGGCTTCGCCAGGCCGTCTAAGGCGAACCAGGCCGCCTTCGCCGAGGCGGTCGAGGGCATCGCAGCCGTCTCGCACAAGCTGCTGGCGAGCCTCGAGACGAATGCGCCGCCGAAGAACCGCGAGGAGGAGGCGGCCCGGGCGAGGCTGCGGGCGGCGCAGCGATTTCCCGGTTGAAGGCGCTACCATAGCCCGACCCATGAACTCTCCCGACGACCGACCCCCCAACGAGGCGAAGATCGCCGGCCTGGTGCGCGAGCTGCTTCTCGAGCTCGGCGAGGATCCGGACCGCGAAGGGCTGCTGAAGACGCCCGAGCGCGTGGCGAAGGCGCTCGCCTTCCTCACGCACGGCTACCGCACCAAGCTCGGCGCGGTGATCAACCAGGCGCTCTTTACTCAGACCACGAGCAGCATGGTGATCGTCAAGGACATCGAGGTCTACAGCCTGTGCGAGCACCACATGCTGCCGTTCTTCGGCCGCTGCCACATCGGCTACATCCCGGACGGCAAGGTGTTCGGCGTCTCCAAGCTCGCGCGGCTGGTCGACATGTTCGCGCGCCGCCTGCAGCTCCAGGAGCGGCTCACCGAGGAGATCTCGCAGGTCGTGATGGAGGAAGTCGGCGCCAAGGGGGTCGGCGTGATGATCGAGGCGCGGCATCTCTGCATGATGATGCGCGGCGTCGAGAAGCAGAACTCGACGATGGTCACATCGTCGGTACTGGGCGTCTTCCGCGAGCACCTCGCGACGCGGGAAGAATTCCTGAACCTCGTCGGCCGCCGAACGCCGTAAAAGGCCATGGCGCTTCGCCAGCTTGCAAGCCATATCGGCGGCCGCTGGATGACCGGAACCGGCACGGCGCAACCGCTCTTCAACCCGGCGACCGAAGAGCCGCTCGCGGCCGCATCGAGCGATGGGCTCGATCTCGCCGCGGCGCTCGACTACGGGCGGCGCGTCGGCGGCCCCGCTTTGCGGGCCCTCGGCTTCGCCGAGCGCGGCGCGCTGATCAAGGCGATGGCCGAGACGATGCAGGAGCACCGCACCGAGCTGCTCGAGCTCGGCATCGCCAACGGCGGCAACACGCGCTCGGACGCCAAGTTCGACGTGGACGGCGCGATCGGCACGCTGCTCGCCTATGCCGACGTCGGCGCCGCCCTCGGCAGCCGGCGTTTCCTCGTCGACGGCGAAGGCATCCAGCTAGGGCGCTCGCCGCGCTTCCATGGCCAGCACATCGCCGTTCCGCGGCGCGGCGTCGCGGTACACGTCAACGCCTTCAATTTTCCGGCGTGGAACTTCGCCGAAAAGGCCGCCGTGGCGCTGCTCGCCGGCATGCCGGTGCTCGCCAAGCCCGCGACGAGCTCGGCGCTTCTCGCGCACCGCATCGTCGAGCTGCTGGTGGAGGTCAAGGTGCTGCCGGAGGGCGCCCTTTCGTTGCTGGTCGGCGCACCGCGTGATCTGCTCTCGCACCTCGCAGCGCAGGATGTGCTCGCGTTCACCGGGTCTGGAGCAACAGCGGAGCGCATCCGCGCCTTGCCGAACGTCATCCGCCGCTCGGTGCGCGTCAACGTGGAAGCCGACAGCCTGAACGCCGCCATCCTCGGGCCCGAGGTCGAGCCGCGCAGCGACATGTACGAGACATTCCTCAAGGACGTGGTGCGCGACATGACCCAGAAGGCAGGACAGAAGTGCACGGCGATCCGCCGCGTGCTCGTGCCGCGCGAGCGCACGGGCGACGTGACGAGCGACCTGGCCGAGCTGCTCTCTCAGGTGACGGTCGGCGATCCGGCCGACGAGGCGACCCGCATGGGGCCGCTCGCCACCGCTTCGCAGCGCGACGAAGCTCGCGAGGGCATCGCGGCGCTCGCGCGCGAGGCGGAGAAGCGCTTCGAGCAGGCCCGCGTGCCCGCCAAGGGCTATTTTGTGGGCCCGACGCTGCTCGAGGCTCGCGCCGATGCGCGCCTCGTGCACGAGCGCGAAGTATTCGGGCCGATTGCGACGCTCGTTCCGTACGGGGACGAGGGACCGGCCGAGCGGGTCGCGCGCGGCGACGGCGGCCTCGTCTGCTCGGTCTACGCCGAGGACCCGCGCTTTTTGGAAACGACCATCTTCGACGTCGCGGCGCACCATGGCCGGCTGTTCCTCGGCCATCCGAAGATCGAGCTCTCGCCGGGTCCGGGCACGGTGCTGCCGCAGCTGGTCCACGGCGGACCGGGCCGGGCCGGCGGCGGCGAAGAGCTCGGCGGGCCGCGCGGCCTCGCGCTCTACCTGCAGCGCGTTGCGCTGGAAGGCTCGCGGCCGACGATCGAGAAGCTGCTCGGAAAAAGGGGTCAGGAACCTTTTCCCTGAGCTACACGGTGCCGGGAAAAGGTTCCTGACCCCTTTTCAGCGCGGCAGCTCCTGCCGCGAGTTGAGCGCGAGCCAGCCGCGTATCAGGCGGTAGAGCACCCAGATGCCGGTGCCGATCCACAGCACGACGGCGAACGGGATGCCGACGACCGTGGCGAAGAGCACTGCGCCGACCACCAGCCAGAGCAGCGCGAACCAGAACGTGCGCAGCTGCCACGAGAAGTGCGAATCGAGCCAGGTGCCGCGCACTTCCGAGCGCTTCACGTAATTGATGATCACGGCGATGATCGACGGCCACCCAGTGAGAAAGGCGGTCACCACCAGCGCGGCGGTGAGAATTCCGGTAAGCGCGCTGAAGCCGTGCAGCCCGTACATGACGTGCGTCAGCGTGACCAGTCCCTCGCGCGGCTCGAGCCCCGCGGGCGCGGAAGCCATTATTTGTTTCGGGCCTGCTCGACGAGCCGCTCGAGCGCCTCGTAAGGCTGCGCACCGACCACGCCGTAGCCGCCCGCGACGAACGTCGGCACGCCGGTGATGCCATACGCGCGCGACTTCGCCCAGTCCTCGTCCACCGCGGTCCTGAAGGTTCGCTTGTCGATCACCTCTTTCGCATCGTCGCCGGGCAGGCCCACCGATTCCGCGATCCTCACCAGCTCTTCCGGATCGCCGATATTCCTGGCGTCGACGAAGTACGCTTTGAACAGCGCGTCGTGGATCGCGTCGCCGCCCGGCTGCGTGTCGGCCCACTTGCCGAGCTCCTGCGCGAGCCGGCTGTTGTAGGTCATGGTGCGATTGCCGTAGGGCAGCCCCTCGCTGGCCATGCGCGCGCGCATCTCCGCCTGGCGCGCGTCGATGTCGTAGTTGCGCCCGGCGAAGAGCTCCTTGAGGCTCTTGCCTTCCGCCGGCGTCTCGGGGTGCAGGGGGAAGTGCACCCAACGCACCGCCACGCCGCGCTCTTTCCTTAGCCGCTCAATACGCACGGTACTGAGATAGCACCAGGGTCAGACGTAGTCGCTGAAGACTTCCAGTACGAGAGGCTCGCTCATGGCGCGAGCTTACTGCTAAACGCGCTGGCATGGCCGCTGCTTGGAAACCTGCAACCCCCAAGGGAGATCCCTCGCTTGAGCCGCTCCGCTTTTGTCGTGCCCGCGTTCGTCTTCGTTCTGTCCGTCACGTTGTGGACCGCACTGCCGCGCAGCGGCGACGAAAGGCGCGTCGCCGGCAAGGTGATCGATGCAAGAGCCACCTATTGCGAGCCGAAGAAGGCCGACGGCTGCACCGGCGAGGTGACGCTCGGTCGTGCCAACGGCGAATCCGTGAAAATCAAGGTGCCGCTCGGCACGCCGATCAGCTCGGGCTGCGAGGTCTTGTCGCTGGGCGAGCTGCCCGGCCGGCACGTAGTCGTGACCGAGACGAACGACCGCGGCGGTCCGATCGCGCTCGCGATCTCTACGCTGGCAGGAACATGCGGCTGACTACGCTTTCGCCGAACGGCGGAGAGCGGTGCGCAGCGAGACGAAGATCAGGCCGAGCGCATAGAGCAGCGCGGGAGGCACGAGCGCCCACAGGACGAACGCGATGGCGGGATGCTCATAGCGCGGATGGCTGGCCCTCTCCACCTCGTAACGCCGCAGCGTGTCCCGCAGGTCGACGTCCGGATAGCTGTCGGCGGCGGCCGCTATGAACTGCTCGTCGCCGAGCTTGTAGCGCAATTCGGCGGCATTCATGCGGACCAGCGGATCCGCGTTGATCGTCCACTCCACGGAGTCGGCCCAGAAGCGCAGGCGATCGGTCTCCATCCCTTCGTGCCAGATGGCGAAGAACGCCACCGCAGCGATCCACATGACGGACGCCACGACGCAAAAGCTCTTCCATGCGTTCAGCCGCTCAACCGCCATGTTGCCTGGTGCCCCGGGGCCGCAAGGCGCGGCGCGTCAAGAGCGTAGGCGTTTAGGCTGACGACAGCCCTTCCAGCATTCCGGGCTTAACAGACCTTCACAAAAT
>CAYZFN010000044.1:0-9141 GCA_964477695.1 uncultured Enterobacteriaceae bacterium
TACTTTGCCGCGGATGAAATCCACCTGCGCCTTCACCACGGCGAGGTTGCGGTGCGTGCCACCTTGCAGCACGAATTTCCGGCCGGCGGCCGCAAGGTTCTGCAGCTGGCCGGCATAGATCCACACGTTGAGCGGCAGCACCGCAGCGAGCGACGCCATGATCTCCTCCGCGGACCAGCCCTTGCGCTGCTGGTTGACGATGTCGGACTGGAGGAACACGCCGCAGCCCATGGCGAGCGCGGGAAGCGCCTTGGCCTGGAACGCCTGGTCGGCGTACTTGTCCAGCGGAACGCCGTAGCGCTCGGCGACGCCCTGGAGGAACGCGCCGTTGCCGGAGGAGCATTGCGAATTGAGGCGGAAATCGGACACCGTGCCCTGGCGCAGGATCATGATCTTGACGTCGCAGCCGCCAACGTCGCAGATCACGTCGGCGTCGAGGAAGTAATGCAGCGCCGCGGTCGCGTGCGCCACCGTCTCGACGATCGCCACGTCCGCGCCGAGGATGTCCTTGAGCAGATCCTTGCCGTAGCCGGTGAGCGCCAACCCGGCGATGTTGCGATAGCCGCTCTTGCGCACTTCGCGGAACACCGCCTTCGCATCCTCGATCGGATTGCCGTTCGAGGGCACGTAGATGCTCGAGACCAATTCCCCTTCGGCGCACAGCAGGACCGCCTTGGCGGTGGTGCTGCCGAAGTCGCAGCCGACGAGAACCGGCGCGTCCAGCGGCTGCGCCGCGCACGGCGCCGGGCACTGCCCGATACCGTACTGCTTGACGAACTCGCACAGCTCGGCTTCGTCGCGCACCAGCGCCTTGCCGCCCTCCTTCGCCTTCGTCTCCCACTGGCCCTTGTCGATCCACCCTTGCAGCTTTTCCAGTCCGGCGTAGACGCCGACCTTGGCCGACTCGCCGCCGGCAATCTCGATGCAACCGAGGCAGGCGTAGTACAGCGCCTCCTGCGGCACGATGATGGCGTCGGGCGTGTCGCCAGGGACCTTGCGCTCCGCCCACAGCTTGGCGAGATGATGGCGCCACGCCTCCTGCAATCCGCGGAAGAACAGGTTCGGCCCGCCGAGCAGCAGCACCTGCGGCGCGGGCGTATTGCCCTTCGTCAGCGTGGCGAGGTTCTGGTAGACCACCGCCTCGTACAGGCTGGCGATGATCTCCTCGACCGGCACGCCGGCCTTCACCAGCGTATTGGCGTCGGCCTCGGCGAAGATGCCGCACTTCGAGCTGATCTTGTGCAGCGTGTAGCCGGTGTAGCCCATTTGCGCCAGGCGCTCGGGCTCGATGTGCAGCTTGCGTGCCGTCTTCTCGATGAACGTGCCGGTGCCGCCGCTGCAGGCGGACTGCATGAAGACCTGCTTGCTCTTGCCGTCGCCGCAGGCGGTGAAGAACAGCGTTTTCATGTCCTCGCCGCCGATCTCGCTCACGAAGTTGACGCCGGGGTGCATCTTCTCGACAGCCGCGGACACCGCCACCACTTCCTGGACGAACTTCGCGCCCAGGTGCGGCGCCAGGATGCCGGAACCCGAGCCGGTGACGAACACGCGATCGCGGGCCGCGGCGAGCCCGCACTCTCGCTCGATGCGCCCCAGAAACTCGCGCACCATCTCGGCCTGCTTGGTGTTGTGGCGCTTGTAGTCGCGCCACACCACCTCGCCGTCGCGCGCGACGGCGGCCTTGACGGTGGTCGAGCCGATATCGAGGCCGACGGTCAGCATCAGAACCTCCGCGTCGCGGCGATGTGCAGCGCGAGATTCGCCGCGGTGCCGGCCACGCCGTAGCGCGGCACGCGGTAAGTGGCGCGGCCGAGCTCGGGACGCGCATGCACGGCCGCGCGCAGATCGGTCATGCTGAGCCGGGTGCGCTCGAGCACCTCCTCGAACTCGCGCTGCGCGCGCTTCTTGGCCTCGGTGAGAATCATCTGGCAGCGCGACAGCGCGTGCACTTCGGCATCGCCTTTGATCTCCAACGGCGCGTAGAGCAGATCCGGATGCTTGCCGAGGACGGCCGCCATGGCGCCCACGCTCATCGTGTTCGGCATGCACGAATAAGGCGACAGCTCGCAGGTCATGTGCGCCTTCTTGCGCTGATAGGCCCAGAGCGCCTTGCCGACCAGCATGTCGCCTTCGCCGCCGTTCAGGCGGCTGTGGTAGTACGGCGCGGCGAGTCGGCGCAGCTCGTACTGGTCGGGCAGCTCGCGCGGCACGGCGCCGAGCGCTGCGCGCATCCGGTTGTACGTCCAGCGCAGCAGCGCTTGCGCGGCCCGCATGCCGGCGAGCTTCAGCCGAGCGTGCCGCTCGATGCCGACGTGATCTTCGAATTCCTGAGCGGCAAGCCGCATCAGGTAGTCGAGCCAGATGGTGATCGCGGCCGGATAGACCTCAGCCCCTTCGTTCTCCAGCCAGCGGTGGATGTTGTAATTCGGATCGCCTTCGACCGTTTGCAGATAGAACTCGCCGGTGATCTTGACGAGCGGCTTGACCCGCAGGCGGTCCACCTCGATGGCAGCGAAGCGCCGACGCACTTCGGCCATCGCATTCCGGAAATACGGCGTGGCGAGATGCCAGGCGAGCGAAGCCCATTTCTCGCCGCGGCGCGGACGCTTCCGGAACACCTCGTAGAGATGCTCTACGCACTCGCGCGATACGCGTGCGGTCTGCCCGGGCTGCACCTCGAAGGGCCGCACCTGGTATTCCATGTCCTGCACGACATCGCTCAGCACGACGGCCCACACGGCGCCCAGCGTGAACGGCAGGTTGAGCTCCAGCCCGCCGCCGGCGGCCGGGCCCTGGTCGAGGCCGTCCTGGCCGAGCAGGAACATGCGGAACGCGTCCAGGCCGACGTTGCGCAGCGCGAGCTCGTAGCTCTGGTGATATTGACCGAACCGGCAAGCGCCGCACGATCCGGCCGTGACATAGATGTAGTCACGCGCCACGGCCTCGGCGCCCACCCGCTCGGCTTCCCGGCGCAGGAAGTTGGCCAGGTTTCCGGTCGTGAAGCTGGTCGGGCAGCATTGTCCGATGTCGGCGACCTCGCGGCCCCTCAAGAGATCATCGCGCGTCGCCGTCGGCAGCACGGCCGTGCGATAGCCGAGGTTCTCCATCGCCCCCTGAATGACCCGCTCGGCGCGCCAATGCAGGCCGCCGAAAAGCACGGTCACACGGTCGCGCTCCGCGCGGGTAAAGGGACGCGGTCGGTAAGCCCGATACGGCTGCGTCGCGGTACGGGCAGGCGGTGGCACTGCGCGTGGCTTGGCCGCCGCCGTGCTGTCGGCGCGCACGACGGGGATTCGCACGAGAGTGCGGGCGCCTTGTTGTTGAGACGGAGTATCCATAGTTGCCTTCCTTATTTCGCCAGCACGAGGAGCGCCGTACTGAGCCACGGCAGGTAGGTGATCAGTAGAACGCCCGCACTGAGCGCGATGAAAAGCGGCAGCACCGCCCGGAACAGCTCCATGACCGGCTTGCCGAAGCGGTACGCCGCGAAGAACAGGTTCAATCCAACGAGCGGCGTCAGGTAGCCAAGCTCCATGTTGGCGAGAAAGACGATGCCGAGGTGCACAGGGTCCATGCCGAAGGCGCGTCCGAGCGACACGACAATCGGCACGAGTACCATGATCGCCGGATAGATCTCGATCAGGCAGCCCGCCGCCAGCAAGGCGACGTTCAGGACGAGCAGGAACAGCCATTTGCTGCCGATGGCGTGCTTCGCCCACGCGACGAGCTGGCCCGGCACCTCTGCGTCGACCAGGAAGTCGGTGAGCGCGAGGGCAACGCCCATGATGAGCAGGATGCCGCCGATGATGAGGCCGCATTCGCCCATCACGCGCGGGACGTCGCGTGCCAGGCTCAAGTCGCCGCGCACGACGCTGGTCACGAAAAGAACGTATAGCGCCGTAAGCGCCGCCGATTCGACCGGCGTGGCAAGGCCACTGGCAAGCGCGACGATCGGCACCAGCGGCACGCTGAGCTCCCATGCAGCGGCACGCACGCCAGCGCGAATGCGCGCCGGCTGCCAAGGCTGGCGCGTGCCGCTTTTCTGGCCACGGACGCCCCAGACGATGACGATGCCGGCCATCAGCACGGTCGGCAGCACGCCGGCGAGAAACATGTCCTCGATCGCTACACCCGCGATGATCGCGTAGAGGATGAGCGGCAAGGCGGGTAGGAGGAGCGTTCCGGGCAGGCCGGCGGCGGTGACGAGGCCCAGGGCACGCCGCTCCGAGTAGCCGCTCGCGACCAGCAACGGCAGCGTCAGCCCGCCAAGCGCCAGCACGGTCACGCCCGAGGCGCCGGTAAAACTGGTGAAGAAGGTGCAGGCGCCCACCGTAACGAGCGCGGCACCGCCGCGCATCCCGCCGAAAAGGGCGTCGAACAGCTCGATCAGCCGGCGCGGTGCGCCGCTTTCGGCGAGCAGATACCCGGCGAGAGTGAACATGGGAATCGCCGGCAGCGAGGGGTTGACCACCAGGCTGTAGTGATCTACGGCTACTGCCGCGGCGGGCACGCCGCGTCCGACGAGCAGAAAGAGCGCCGCACCGCCGACGACCGCAAAGATCGGCGCGCCGAGGACCGCAGCAAACACCATCAGCGCCACGGCCGGCAAAGCGATCGCTTCCCCGCTCGGCAGCATCCAGCGCACCGCGACGACGAGGCACGCCGTGGCGAGTGCCGCCGCGAGCCGTCCGGTGAACGCGCTCGCCGCCTGGCCGAGCATTCGCCAGGCGATGATCGCGTAACCCGCCACGAGGGGCAGCTCGACGAGCCACACGGGTACGCCGTAGACGAGCGTGCTTCCCGATTGCCGCTCCGCGGACACGAAGTCGACCGTGGCGAGCAGGAGCAGCACCGTCACGGCTGCGGCGATCATGCGGCCGACGAACTGCGCGGGGAGCGCCGGGCTGCCCTTGATGAATTGGGAAAGCGACAACGTAAGCAGCCGACGCTCGCGTGCCGCTAGGCCGGCACCGAACATTCCCAACGCGAGCGTCAGGTGCTGCACGATCGATCCGACGCCCTCGATGCCGGTATGCAGCACCGCGCGCAGCACGATCTCGGCGATCGGGATCGCCACGGTCAGGCCGAACAGGGCCGCGACCAGTGCATTCTCGAGCGCCGGGAGGGTTACTGCCCTGCGCATGCCCGGCAGCGTGGCGGCGGCCATCATTGCCGCGCTCCGCGGTATTGAGCGAGCAGCGCGCGGACTTCGTCGAACGTCTCGGCCGGGACCATGGTGCCGCGTACGTGCGGCCACGACCGCTCGGCCAGCGCGTGCCATTCCCGCTCGAGCTCCGGCGTCATCGAACGCACCGTAAGCCCGCGCGCTTGCATCGCCTTAATGGACTCTTCGTCCTGGACAGCGCGATGCGCGCGCAGCTCATCAGTCGCCTTGCGCGAGGCGGCGAGCAGCGCATCGCGCGCGGCCGGCTTCATCGCCTCCAGCGTCTGCTTGCGCATCACCGTGGCGCCGACGATCGGCACCCAGTTCACGCGCACCATGTTGCGGGTGACCCGGTCGAACTGGCCGACCAGCGCCCACAGCGGCGCGACGGGCACGGTGTCGAGCATGCCGGTCTCGAGCCCGGGGAGAATGTCGCCGATCGGAATCGACACCGGCTGGTAGCCGAGCGATTTCATGATCGCCGGCTGCAGCCGGTCGCCCGACCAGGCGAATATCTTCGCCCGTTTGAACTCCTCCGGGTGCACGATCGGCTCCTTGGTGAAGAACTGCACCCAGCCGCCCTCGCCCCAGATGAGCACGGCGAAGCCCTTGTCGGCGAGCTTGCCCTCGAGCTCCGGGCGCAGCTTCTCGCGCACGTAGTCCACCTCTTCCCACGAGCGGAACATCATCGGCATGTACTGCAGCGCGGCCACCGAAGGGTCGATCTCCGTCAGGCCCACGACTGTGAGCATCGAGGCGTCGAGCTGGCCGACGCGCATGCGCCGCACGGTATCGGCCTCGGTGCCCTGGATGCTGTCCGGATAGATGACAAAGCGCGCCTGGGAACCGCTCGCCGTGCGATAGGCCTCCCCCATCTCCTGCAGCACGCGGTGGTAGATCGAACCCTTGGGAGCGATGGTCGCCACCTTGACGACCTGCTGCGCATGCGCATGGCCAAAAAGCAGCGCCGCTAGCGCTGCGGCAACCAGACTGCGGCGGACGATCGAACGGGTCGTTTGGCTCATGGATCACTCCGGAAAAACTCGTCCGCGCGTGCGAGCAGGCGGCGCGCGCGACGCTGCATGACGAGATTGGCAAGGCGCCATTGCGGCCGCGCGTCGGTGTCGACGGCCAGCGCCTGCTTGAGCAGCCGCTCGAACTCGCCGCGGTCGCGGCCGGGGATGCTTACCGATTCGGCGAGCGAGACGAACGGGGCGGCCTGGCGTCCTTCGGAAAGCGCCACCGCGCGCTCGAAGTGCGCGCGCGCCAGCGCTTCCGCGCCCTTGGCGGAGTTCGGCCGCGCCATCTCGTAGCCGATGAGAAACGTGTGCAGCGTGCCATGGTCGTAATCGACGTCGAGCGCCGCGGCGCGCTGGAGGAGCGCATCGGCATCGCGCAGGCCGGCCAGCTCCGCCGGGCGATCCTTGGAGAGCGCGATCGCCGCGCTCCAGGCAACAGCGGTCCAATAAAGAAGCGCGACGTCGTCGGGCGCGACCTTGAGGCCGCGCAGGCCGTAATTGCGCGCACGTACGTAGAGCCGCCGCGCGCGCTCCAGCTCGGCATACGCGTGAGCGACGTCGCGCTCCTCGGCGTCCTCGGCCGGGAGCTGCACATAGACGTAGGCGTATTGCGTGAAGCCGCGCGCCGCCGCGAGAAGCAGGCCCTTGTGCTCGGGCACCGTCTCGAGCAGCGACTCGATGGTCTTCAGGCCGAACGGCGTCGCCGCACCGACGAGATCGATGTCGTCATCGGCAGCGTAGACGTCGCCGCCGGAAGCGAGCGCATCGCCGATCGAGCTTGCGGCGTATTGCCGCACCGAGCATCCCGAGCTCAGCGCCAGCGTAACGCACACACCAAAGCGCACTACGCAAGCAAAGTTCTTGTTCATCGATCCTCCTGCGTCCGATGTTAGGAAAGGGCTTGCGTTTGGCCTATCCCATATCCTTGCGAGCTCAACGCGTGCGACGACTCGCCGAGCAACGCAAACACGCGGAACACCGCTGCAGCCGCGGTATGTACTTCGAGCTTGCGATACGTGTTCTTGATGTGGCTCGTGACCGTGTGCTCGGAAATGCCGAGGCGTTGCGCGATCCGCGCGTAGGTGCATCCCTGCGAGAGCAGCCGCACCACTTCGAACTCGCGAGCCGTGAGAGTCGTGCGCTCCATTTTTCGCCTCCCTTTCTTGGTTAGGCGACAATGGCTCAGCAGAGGTCGTGCCAGCATGCAACCTATTGAAAACATTGCCATGCCCTTAGGCGAGCACGCCGGCTGGTTGCATTGCATGTCGCGCGTGCCTACATTGCCTGCGTGTCCCATCCGCCGATAAAAGCGGAAGACCGCGAGTTCTTCCGCGCGCTCGCCGACGTGGTCTATGGCAATCCATTCAGCAGGCCGCGCGGTGAGGTCGTCATGCGCCTCGCTCCCAACGCGACCGAGCCGTGGGACCTCTTTAGGGATCCCGAGGCGCTTCTGCGCGTCGTCAAGCCGCGCCTTGCGCCATGGCGCGGCCAAGGCGGGTTGGCGCGGCTATCCGGGGACGAGCAAGAGCTCCTGCGGCCTGCGTTCCTCTATATCTGCTTCCATTTCGCGCGAGCTCAGCTCGACGTGCACATCGAGCGGCAGGAGCGCCAACCGGGCGCGCCAGTACCGTTTCCCTTCGCCGACGAGATCGTCGCGCAGTTCATCGAAAACGGATTTCCGGAGGAAATCACCGCCCGGTATGTCGCCCTTTTGTTCCAGCTGCGGCGTGCCGCCTACTTCATCTCGCGGTCGCTGGCCGGGGGATCGGAATCGATGCGCCGCCTCCGCGAAGCGCTTTGGAACAACATCTTCACGCATGACATGCGCGGGTTCGACGCCGCACTCTGGAACCGAATGGAGGACTTTTCGACTTTGCTCCTCGGCGAGACAGGCTCGGGTAAGGGGCAGGCAGCTGCAGCGATTGGTCGCTCAGGCTTCATCCCCTATGTGCCGGAAAGCCGGCGCTTTGCCGCCAACTTTACCGAGACCTTTATCGCCATCAATCTCTCGCAGTTTCCAGAAACGCTCATCGAATCGGAGCTCTTTGGTCACCGCAAGGGCGCATTCACGGGCGCGATCGACAACTACCAGGGCGTGTTCGAGCGCTGTAGCGAGCACGGCGCGCTCTTTCTCGACGAGATCGGCGAGACGTCGATCCCGACGCAGATCAAGCTGCTGCAGGTGCTGCAGGAGCGCACGTTCACCCCGCTCGGCGATCGGCAGAAGAAGCGCTTCTCCGGCCGGGTTATCGCCGCAACCAACCGTCCCCTCAAAGAGCTGCGCCAGCAGGGGCGTTTTCGCGACGACTTTTTTTATCGCCTATGCTCGGACGTCATCGAAGTGCCGACGCTGCGCCAGCGCCTTGCCGAATCGCCGGGTGAGCTCGAGCAGTTGGTCCGCTTGCTTCTCCAGGACATTGCCGACGAGCGGGCCGCCGTGCTCCTCGATACGGTGATGCAAGCGCTCAAAACGGATCTGCCGCCGGACTACAGGTGGCCCGGCAACGTGCGTGAGCTCGAGCAGGCCGTGCGCCGGATTCTGCTCACCGGCAACTACCATCCTGCAAGCCTCTCGTCAGAGGGCGGCGACAGTGAAGAGCGGCTGGTGACGCAGATGCGCGAGGGGCGGCTGAGCGCCGACGAGCTCCTCTCTGCCTACTGCGCGATGCTGCACGAGCGGCTCGGCAGCTACGCCGCCGTGGCGGAGCGCACCGGCCTCGATCCTCGGACATCGCGTAAGTACGTACTCAGCGCAAAATCCGGATAGAAGCAAGTGGCCCGCCGTCGTACAGTCGACTCCATGAGCGATCTATCGGAAAAAGCGAAGGACTATCTGGACGCGCGGCGCGGTGAGCGCGTCACGCTCGGCGAGCTGGCCGGCGCGGTCGGCGCGAGCCCGTTCCACCTGCAGCGGCGGTTCAAGCAGACCTACGGCGTCTCGCCCCGCGATTATCAGGA
>CAYZFN010000045.1:0-20293 GCA_964477695.1 uncultured Enterobacteriaceae bacterium
CCGGAATGCGGCGGCGCGCGCCTGCGCCGCGAAGCGCGGCATGTGCGGCTCGGCGAGGCGACGCTGCACGAGCTCGCGCGCTGGCCGCTCAAGCAGACGCTCGAGTTCTTCAAGGGATTGAACCTGGCCGGCGCCAAGGCGCAGATCGCCGAGCGCATCGTGCGCGAAGTGGCGAACCGCCTGCAGTTTCTCGTGAACGTCGGCCTCGATTACCTCTCACTCGAACGCTCGGCGCAGACGCTCTCGGGCGGCGAAGCGCAGCGCATTCGCCTGGCGAGCCAGATCGGCTCCGGCCTGACCGGCGTGATGTACGTGCTCGACGAGCCGTCGATCGGCCTGCACCAGCGCGACAACGCCCGCCTGATCGAGACGCTTAAGCACCTGCGCGACCTCGGCAACTCGGTGATCGTGGTCGAGCACGACGAAGAGGCGATCCGCGCCGCCGACCATGTGCTGGACATGGGTCCCGGCGCCGGCGAGGCGGGCGGCGAGGTCATCGCGCAAGGCGCGCCCGACGATATCGTCGCCAATCCCGCTTCTCTCACCGGACGTTATCTCGCGGGAACGCTCGCCATAGCGATGCCGGCACGGCGTCGCCGTCCTACCGAGCGGCGCATCGTCGTTCGGGGCGCGCGCGGCAACAACCTGAAGGATGTCGAGCTCGCGCTGCCGCTCGGCCTGCTCGTTTGCGTCACCGGCGTGTCCGGGTCCGGCAAGTCGACGCTCATCAACGACACGCTCTACGCGGCGATCGCACGCACGCTGTACGGCTCGGCCGTCGAGCCGGCGCCCCACGAGTCGGTGAGCGGCATCGAGCAGCTCGACAAGGTGATCAGCGTCGACCAGAGCCCGATCGGCCGCACGCCGCGCTCGAATCCCGCGACCTACACCGGCCTCTTCACGCCCATCCGCGAGCTCTTCGCGGGTGTCCCTGAAGCGCGCCAGCGCGGCTACGACGCCGGCCGGTTCTCGTTCAATGTGAAAGGCGGGCGCTGCGAGGCGTGCCAGGGCGACGGCGTGATCAAGGTAGAGATGCATTTCCTCGCCGACATCTACGTCGCCTGCGACGTCTGCCATGGCAAGCGCTACAACCGCGAGACGCTCGAGGTGCGCTACAAGGGCCGCAACATCCACGAGGTACTCGAGATGACGGCGACCGAGGCGCTCGAATTCTTCTCCGCCGTGCCCGCCATCGCGCGCAAGCTGCAGACGTTGATCGACGTGGGCCTCGGCTATGTCCGGCTCGGCCAATCGGCGACCACGCTTTCGGGCGGCGAGGCGCAGCGCGTCAAGCTCGCGCTGGAGCTGTCGAAGCGGGACACCGGGCGCACGCTCTACATCCTCGACGAGCCGACCACCGGCCTGCACTTTCACGACAACAAGCTGCTGCTCGAAGTGCTCACGCGCCTGCGCGACGCCGGCAATACCGTGGTTGTGATCGAGCACAACCTCGACGTGGTGAAAACCGCCGACTGGGTGGTCGACCTCGGTCCGGAAGGGGGCGACGGCGGCGGGCGCATCGTTGCGCAAGGCACGCCCGAGCAGATAGCCCAAGCCCCGGAGAGCCATACCGGACGCTACCTGGCGCGAGTGTTGACAAATGCGAACGTTCGTACCATTTCGCCGCCCGACGGGCCGGAGCCGCATCAACACGACGCGCAGCGCGATCCTCGCCGAAGCGCTCAAGGTCGCAAGCAGGCTCGGGCTTGATGAGCCGCACCCTTTCGGTCTCCTGGAGCGATCCCGCCTTGCTCGCCGCGTCGGGGCGCGCGCTCGCCGGCCTGGATCTTCTGCGCGCCATACGCGACGGGCAGCTGCCGCCGCCGCCGATCGCGCAGCTGCTCGGCATGCGGCTGGTGAAAGTCGAGCCCGGCGAGGCGGTCTTCGAATGCACGCCGGGCGAGCAGCACTACAACCCGATCGGCGTCGTGCACGGCGGACTCGCCATGACGCTGCTCGATTCGGCGATGACCTGCGCCGTCCAGACCCGCGCCTCGGCGGGCAGCGGCTTCACCACCGTGGAAGCGAAGACCAACTTCGTGCGGCCGATCACGGCCGGCACGGGCGTCATTCGCGCTGTGGGCAAGGTATTGCACGTCGGCAGCCGGCTCGCCACCGCCGAAGGGCGCATCGTCGATGCCGCGGACAAGCTCTACGCGCACGCAACGACGACCTGCATATTGCTAAACGGGGGCTAGCGAATCTCCCCGCCAGGCGAGGTGGCTTGCATGGTATTCCGCGAGGCTCGCACGGTGGCCGATCGAAACGAGCGTCGTGCGCGGCAGCCGCTCGCGCAACAGGCGATAGAGCGCGTCCTGCGCTTCCTCCGGCAGCGATGCCGTCGCCTCGTCGAGGAATAGCCAATCGGGACGCATCAGCAGCGCGCGCGCGAAGGCGAGCCGCTGCTGCTCGCCGCCAGAGAGCACCTGGGCCCAGTTTTCACGCCGCGTGAGATCTGCGCCGAGCTGCGGCAGCCCCACCGCACGCAGCGCCTCCCGGACTTCCTCGTCGGAAAACCGCGCTTCCTCGTCCGGATAACTCACTGCCCGCTTCAACGAGCCGATCGGCAGGTAGGGCTTTTGCGGGAGGAAGAGCAGCCGCGCACCTTTCGGCATCACCACGCGCCCCTTCCAGTATGGCCAGATGCCGGCCATCGCCCGGAAGAAAGTCGATTTCCCCGCGCCGGACGGACCGGTGACGAGGACATGCTCGCCGGGCTTGAAGTCGATCGACGTGTCACGCAACAACGGCTTGCCCTGCGGCAGCGCGAGCTCCAGGCCTGTAACGTCAATCTGCGGTTGGGCCGAAGCCGTATGTTCGCCACCGATCTGCGAGGCCTCCTCGCGTACGCGCTCCAGGGAGGCGGTAAAGCTCGTCAGCCGGTCAACCGTCGCCTTCCACGTGGCGAAATCCGGATACGCGTCGATGAACCACGAGAGCGACCCCTGGACGTTGCGAAATGCCGAAGCGATCTGGAAGATAACGCCCAGCCCGACCGCGCCTGAGAAGAACCGCGGCGCCGCGACCACGTAGGGAAAGATAATCGCGAGCTGCCCATAGAACAATGTGAACCAGTTGAGCTGCTTGCGCTTCCTCATGATGCCCCACCAGTTGTCGATCACCTGGCCGAAGCGCTCACGGAAATTGGCGAGCTCGAGCGGCTCGCCGCGGTAGAGCGCGACGCCCTCGCTGTTCTCGCGCAGCCGTACCAGCGAATAGCGGTAGTCGGCTTCGAAGCGCTGCTGATCGAAATTGAGCCGGATCAGGCGCCGGCCGATGACATTGGTGAGCCATGTGCCGATGATGGAATAGACGACCGCTACCCAGAACATGTAGCCGGGAATGGAGTAGTGACCGACTGTGAAGGGGCCCGACAACGCCCACAGAATCACGGTGAACGACGCGAGAGTTACCACTGCGGACAACAGGCCGGTGCCCAGGCCGAGCGTCATGTCGACAAAAACTCGAAGGTCGTCGGCGATGCGCTGGTCGGGGTTGTCGACGCCCCGGTCGATGAGCTGCAGTCGGTAATAAGCGCGGTCGGCCAGCCAGGCGGAAAGGAAATGCTCGTTCAGCCACGCGCGCCACTCGATGAGCAGCATCTGCTGCAGGTACAGGCGATACACCCCGGCAACGATGTAGAGCAGCGCAAGATAGGTGAAGCGCCAGAGCTGGCGAAAGAATTCCGCTTGGTCCTTGTTCTCGAAGGTGTTGTAGAAGTTCTTATTCCACAGGTTGAACTGCACCTCGAGATAAACCAGGGCGAGCGACAGGCCGATCACTGCGCCGAGCAGCGCAAGGCCCTTCCGGCGCTGCTCGGAGGTCCAATACGGCTTCACCAGCGCCCATAAAGCGCTTAAGAATCTTTGGTTTCGCATGGCACACCTGAGAAAAGACCTCATTCAGTTTACAGACCCGCCGCGGCGGGGTAACAATTCTTGCAATGTCCTCCGGCCGCGTTTTTCGCTTCGCCCCCACACCGGAGCACGAGGCAAGGCATCTGTTCGTCTTCCTGCACGGCTGCGGCGCGACTGCCCAGTCGATGATTCCGATCGCTTTCAAATTTCAGGCGCGCTTTCCGAGCGCAGCACTCGTCGTGCCGAGCGGCTTCGACCCCGACGCGCGTGGCGGCGCCGCGCAGGACTGGTATCCGACGCGCGGGTTGAACTGCGACAATCATCGCGAGCGGGTCGCCGCGGTGCTGCCCGACGTCGAGGACCTGGTGCGGCGCGAGCAGACGAACTTCAGCGTGCCCGCCAGCCGCACCGTGCTGATCGGCTTCTCGCAGGGCGGAACAGTGGCGCTCGAGGCCGTGAAGACGCCGGGCGTCGCCGGCGCGGTGGTCGCCTTCTCGGCGCGCTTCGCCCGGCTCCCGGCATGCGGGGCGCGCATCGGCTCGCGGATCCATCTCGTGCACGGTGAGTTCGACTCGGTCGTATCGCGCGTGCACGCGGAGCGCGCGGCACGCGTGCTAGCCGGGCTGCACGTGCCGGTCACGCTGGACATCGTCGAGGATCTCGGCCATGCGCTCTCGCATCGCGCGATCAGCCTCGGCTCGCTGCGCCTGCTGCAGGGCATCTACGAGGGCCGGCGCGCGACGCTCCATTAAGCCGGCTCAGGTCGCGAGCTCGGCCAGGTCCTTGAAGTATTCGAGCGCGTCGGGATTGGCGAGCGCATCCGTATGCGCGACCGGCATGCCGTGCACCACGGACTTGACCGCGAGCTCGACCACTTTGCCGTTCTTCGTGCGCGGGATGTCGGGTACCTGGACGATGCGCGCCGGCACGTGGCGCGGCGAGGCCTGGCGGCGGATCTCGGCGCGAATGCGGCTCTCGAGATGCTCGTCGAGATCGTAGCCCGCGCGCAGCTTCACGAACAGCACGACGCGCGTATCGGTCGGATTGTCGGGCGGCCATAGCTGGCCGATGGCGACCGATTCCTCCACTTCATCCATGCGCTCGACCACGCGATAGATTTCCGCCGTGCCGATGCGCACGCCGCCCGGATTCAGGGTGGCGTCCGAGCGCCCGTAGATGATCATGGTGCCGCGCTCGGTGAGCTCGCTCCAGTCGCCGTGGCACCACACGTTGGGATAGCGCGCGAAGTAGGCTGCGTGGTAGCGCTCGTGCCCGCGGTCGTTCCAGAAGCCGAGCGGCATGGAAGGAAAGGGGCGCGTGCAGACCAGCTCGCCTTTCTCGCCGATCACCGGGTTGCCCTGTTCGTCGAACACCTCGACCGCCATGCCGAGGGAGCGGCACTGCAGCTCGCCGCGGTAGACGGGCACGACCGGGCTCGCGTCGGCAAAGGCGCCCATGATGTCGGTGCCGCCGGAGATCGATGCCAGGCAGACGTCGCTCTTCCATGCGTCGTACACGTAGTCGAAGCTTTCCGGGGCGAGCGGCGAGCCGGTCGAGATCACCATGCGCAGCGCCGCGAGGTCGTGGGTGTCGCGCGGCCGCAGGCCGCGCTTGGCGCAGGCGTCGATGAACTTGGCCGAGGTGCCGAACTGCGTAAAGCGCTCGCGCTCGGCGTAGTCGAATAGCATCTTGCCGTTGCGCGCGAAAGGCGAGCCGTCGTAGAGCATGACGCTCGCCTCGGCGGCAAGCCCCATGAAGAGCAGGTTCCAGACCACCCAGTTGGTGGTGCAGAAGTAGAAGAAGCGGTCGCCCGGCCGGACGTCGAAGTGCAGCTTGAAGATCTTCAGGCTCTGCAGCAGCGTGCCGCCGGCGCCGTGGACGATGCACTTCGGCTTGCCGGTCGTCCCGGACGTGAACAGGATGAACACCGGATGGTCGAAGGGCAGCTGCGCGAACTCGATGTCCTCGGGCTGGAAGCGCCGCAGCCACTCCGGCAGCGTCACCGCCTTCGGCACGTCGAACACCTCGACCTGCGGATCGAGATGCGGTACGACGACGACCTTGCGCAGGCTCGGCAGGCCTTCCACCAGCGCGCGCACGCGCTCGAGCGAATCGTGCGTCTCGCCGTTGTAGCGATAGCTGTCGGCGCAAAACAGCACTTTCGGCTCGATCTGGCCGAAACGGTCGAGCACGCCTTCGACGCCAAAGTCCGGCGAGCAGGACGACCAGACGATGCCCTGCGAGAGGGCGGCAAGCGCGAGCAGGCCAGCCTCGGGAATGTTCGGAATGAAGGCAGCGACGCGGTCGCCGGCCCGCAGGCCGAGGCCCTTCAGCGCCTGCGCGGCCCGCGATACCTGGCTGGTGAGCTCGGAGTAGGAAAGCCGCCGGCCCTGGCCGCCTTCGTCCCATAGCACAAAGGCATCGCCGCGATCGCCGCGACGCAGCAGGTTCTCGGCGATGTTCAGCCGCGCCTCGGGAAACCATTTCGCGCCCGGCATCTTGTCGCCGTCGACCAGCACGGTGGCGCCTTTGCGCGAGGCGACGATGGCGCAGAAATCCCAGGCGTCCGACCAGAACTCCTCCGGGTTCTCGACCGACCAGCGGTAGAAATCCGGATAGCTGTTCACGTCCAGGCGCCGCTTGCGGATCACTTGGCGCGCGAATTGCGTGACCTGCGCTTCCTCGATCGCGCGCTCGCTGGGCTGCCAGAGGACTTTGGGAGTGACGGCCATTGTAGGATTTGGCGGTGATTATATTGCCCGAGGCCCTGGCGAAGATTCGCGCCCGGCATCGCATCGCCGAAGGCGAAGCGGTGGCCGAGCTGCGCGCTGCCGCGCCGCCCGCTTCGGCGCGGGTCGAAGCCACGGCGCTCGGCCTTGCGCAACGCGTGCGCGCGACGCCGCCGCAAGCGCTCAGCGCCGAGTCCTTCCTGCGCCATTACAGCCTGTCGACTCGCGAGGGCGTGGCGCTCATGTGCGTCGCCGAGGCGCTGCTGCGCATTCCCGATGCCGCCACCGCCGACGCGCTGCTGCGCGAAAAGCTCGCGCAGGGCGATTGGGGCGGCGCGCAAGCGGATTCGCTCCTGGCCAACGCCGCCGACTGGGCGCTGCTGCTCACCGGCAAGCTCGCGCGGTGGCACGGGGAGCCTTCTCCGCTCAAGTACCTCGTCGTGCGCCTCGGCGAGCCGGTCGTGCGCACCGCCGTGCGCCATGCCATGCGCATCCTCGCCGAGCAGTTCGTGCTCGCCGAGAGCATAGAAGATGCGGTGCAGCGCGGCGCCGAGCGCGCGCCCTACCGCTTTTCCTACGACATGCTGGGCGAGGCGGCGCGGACGGCGGAAGACGCAGCGCATTACTTCGAGCTTTACGCACGCGCAATCGCCAGCGTGCGCGCCCCCGATACGCTCTCGATCAAGCTTTCCGCGCTGCATCCGCGCTTCGAGGAAGCGAAGCGCGAGCGGGTGCTGGCGGAGCTCCTGCCTCGGCTGCGCATGCTGGCCGAGCAGTGCGCCGCGCGTGGCGTGGATTTCACGATCGACGCGGAGGAATCGGAGCGCCTCGAGCTCACCCTCGACCTGCACGCCGCCCTGGCGGACGATTTCCCGGCCGGCCTGGCAGTGCAGGCCTACCAGAAGCGCGCCACCGCGGTATGCGAATGGCTCGTCGGCCTCGGCCGTGCCGTGCGGCGTCGGCTGCCGATTCGGCTCGTCAAAGGCGCTTACTGGGATGGCGAAGTGAAGCGCGCCCAGCAGCTCGGCATGTCCGACTACCCCGTGTTCACGCGCAAGGCGGCGACCGATCTTTCCTATATCGCCTGCGCGAAGCTGCTCCTTTCGGCGCCCGAGGCGATCTATCCCGCGTTCGCGACGCACAACTGCCGCACGGTGGCCACTATTCTCGACCTCGCCCAAGGCACGCCGTTCGAGTTCCAGAAACTGCTCGGCATGGGCGACTCGCTCTACGAAGCGCTCCTCGCCGAGCGCGGCTTGATCGTGCGCACCTACGCGCCGGTCGGCAGCTTCACCGATCTTCTGCCCTACCTCGTGCGCCGCATGCTGGAGAACGGCGCGAACACCTCGTTCGTCCACCAGATCGCCGATCCCGAGGTGCCGCTCGAGGAGCTCATCGCCGATCCGCTCTCGCGCCTGCCCGAGCCTTATCGTCCCGACGAGCGCATTCCGCTGCCGCGCGAGCTGTATCCGGATCGGCTCAACTCGCTCGGCCTGGACCTTGCGCGACGCGATGTGCTCGACTCGTTGCGCGAGCAGATCGCCGCTTCCCCGCCTTTGCGTCGCGCCCCGCACACGCCGCCGGCCGATCTCGAGAGTGTGATCGGCCGCGCGGAACAGGCGTTTCCCGAATGGTCGCAGCTTGCCCCCGAGAAACGCGCCGAGCGGCTCGAGGTGGCCGCCGAGCTGATCGAGGCGAGGATCGGCGAGCTCGTGTCGCTCATCGCGCGCGAAGGCCGGCGCACCTACCCCGACGCGGTATCGGAAGTACGCGAGGCCGCCGACTTCTGCCGCTACTACGCGCTTCGCGCAAGAAGCGATTTCCTCCCGCGGCGGCTCTCGGGACCCGCCGGGGAGCGCAACGAGCTCCTCCTGCACGGGCGCGGCGTCTTCGCCTGCATCAGCCCGTGGAATTTTCCGCTCGCCATCTTCACCGGCCAGGTCGCGGCGGCGCTCGCCGCGGGGAACTGCGCGATCGCCAAGCCGGCCGAACAGACGCCGTGCACGGGATTGCGGGCGATCGAGCTGCTGCATGAGAGCGGCATCCCGCGCGACGCGCTGGCTTGCGTGGTCGGCGACGGCGAGACCGTCGGCGCTCCGCTCATCGCCCATCCGCGCATCGCCGGAGTCGCCTTCACCGGCTCGGTGGAAACCGCCAAGCGCATCAACGCCGCTCTGGCGGCACGCGACGGGCCGATCATCCCGTTCATCGCGGAGACCGGCGGCGTCAACGCCATGCTCGTCGATTCCTCGGCGCTGCCCGAGCAGGTCGTGGACGACACGGTAATCTCGGCTTTCCAGAGCGCCGGGCAGCGCTGCTCGGCGCAGCGCCTGCTCTTCATCGACGAGGGCAACGCACCGCGTACGTTGCGGCTCATCGCCGGCGCGCTTGCCGAGCTGAAGGTCGGCGATCCTTGCCAGCCTGATACCGATATCGGGCCGATCATCGACGCCGAGGCGCAGGCCGCGCTGGCGCGACACGTAGCGAACCTGCGCCGCTCGGCGAAGCTGATCGGAGAAGCGCGCCTGCCGGCCCTGAAGGGGGATTTCATAGCGCCGGTCGCCTTCGAGCTGCCGCTCGAGCGCTTGCCGCGCAGCGAGATCTTCGGTCCGGTGCTGCACATCTGCCTCTACCGGCGCAGCGAGCTCGGCGCGGTGCTCGGCTGGTTGCGCGATACGGGCTACGGGCTCACGCTTGGCATCCACAGCCGCTTGCAGGGCTTCGTCGACGAGGTAGTGCGCGAGACGCGCGTCGGCAACACCTACGTGAACCGCAGCATGATCGGCGCCGTGGTCGGCGTGCAGCCGTTCGGCGGCGAGGGACTCTCGGGCACCGGTCCGAAGGCCGGCGGGCCGCACTATCTCTTGCGCTTCGCAACGGAGCGAACGCTTACGGTCAACACCGCCGCCGTCGGGGGCGTGACGGAGCTGCTCTCCTAGGTCTTCGGCTTGGCGAGGGTGAGCGCGTGCGGCTGCGTGAGGATCTCGGGCCGCATCAGCGCATTTAGCTCTTCTCGGCTCATGAGCCCTTTGGCCAGCACCAGGTCATAGATGCGTGCGCCGGTGCGCAGCGCCTCCTGCGCGATTTCCGTGGCGCGAGCGTAGCCGATGACTGGCGTCAGTGCGGTGACGACGGCGGTCGATTCGTCGACGAAGCGCCGCGCCCGTTCCCGGTTGGCGCTAATGCCTTTGACGCAGCGTACCGCCAGCACGCGGCAGCCGGCGGCGAGGTGCGACAGGCCCTCGAACAGGCTGTGCGCGATGATGGGCTCGAACGCATTGAGCTGCAGCTGCCCGGCCTCCGCCGCCATCGTGACCGTCATGTCGTTGCCGATCACCTCGAACGCAATCTGGTTCACCACCTCCGGGATCACCGGGTTTACCTTGCCCGGCATGATCGAGGAGCCGGCCTGCACCGGCGGCAGCGAGATTTCGCCGATGCCGGCGCGCGGCCCGGAGGAAAGCAGCCGCAGGTCGTTGCAGGTTTTCGACAGCTTGACTGCGATGCGCTTCAGCACGCCCGAGAGCTGGACGAAGGCGCCGGCGTCCTGGGTCGCCTCGATCAGGTTCGGCGAGCTGACCAAGTTCACCCCGGAAACCTCGGCCAGCCGCGTCGTCGCGAGCGCGGCGTAGCCCGGATGCGCGTTGATGCCGGTGCCAATCGCCGTTGCGCCCAGGTTGATCTCGCGGATCAGCCCGCCCGCCTCGGCGAGCCGCTGCTCGTCCTCGCCGAGCATCACCGCGTAGGTCGAGAATTCCTGCCCGAGCGTCATCGGCACCGCATCCTGCAGCTGGGTGCGGCCGACCTTGAGCACGTCGGCGAACTCGGCAGCCTTCGCCTCGAACGCGCGCCGCAGCTCGGCCATGTCGGTGGCGAGGCGGCGGATGCCTAGCTGCAGCGCGAGCTTGACCGCAGTCGGATACACGTCGTTCGTGCTCTGCGACAGGTTGACGTGGTCGAGCGGATGCAGATGCTGGTACTCGCCCTTGCGACGGCCGAGGATCTCCAGCGCCCGGTTGCAGATCACCTCATTGGCGTTCATGTTGCTCGACGTGCCGGCGCCGCCCTGGATCACGTCGACCACGAACTCCTCGTGCAGCTTGCCTTCGCGGACCTCTTCGCAGGCGAGCCGGATCGCCGTCGAGCGCCGCTCCTCGAGCAGGCCAAGCTCGGCGTTGGCGATGGCGGCTGCCTGCTTCACGCAGGCGAGCGATACGACCAGGTCGGGATAGACCGAGATCGGCGTGCCGGTAATCGGGAAGTTCTCCAGGGCGCGCAGCGTATGAATGCCGTAGTAGGCCTCCGCCGGCACCGCCCGGTCGCCGAGCAGGTCGTGCTCGATCCGGGTGGGGTGGGTCATGGGGTGCATTCTGGCACTATCATTCGCCCGTGGCCGACGATCTCGATTTCACCGGCTCCTTCCGGCTGACCAAGCCGCCGCCCGCGGCGCAGCCCGCCGCGGTCTACGTCCCCGCGATCGCGCGCGCCTTCTTCGAGTCGGCCGGCAAGGAGGAGAGCTTCGCCGCCGGCACCGTGATCTTCGCCGAGAACGAGAAGGCGAGCCGCATCTTGCTGAAGCGCGACAAGATGTATTTCCTGGTCGACGGGGCGGTGGGACTGACGGTCAAGGGCAAGCCCGTCGGCGCGGTCGAGCCGGGGGAAATCTTCGGCGAGATGGCGACCATCAGCGATTCGCCGCGCAGCGCGACTGCTGTGGCGAGCAGCCCGTGCCGGCTCTTGTCGCTCGACGACCGGCAGTTCACCGCGGCGCTCGAGAAGAAGCCCGAGTTCGCGCTCATGATGCTCGGCAGCATGATTACCCGGCTGCGCAGCATGCTAGCGCGGGCCTCCGGCGTGCTGAGCACGCCCGGGGTCATGAAGGAATCGCGGGTGTTCGACAAGACGCTGATGGCAAGCCTCGCCAACGGGCTGGGCGATCAGGCCGCCGTGCGCTACGAACGCGGCAAGGTGATCATGGTCGCCGGCCAGGCCGGCGCGCTCATGTACGTGGTGAGCGAGGGCCGGGTCGCCATCTCGATCCGCGGCGCGGTGGTCGAGCGGATCGGGCCGGGCGGGGTTTTCGGCGAGATGGCGCTCGTCGACCAGTCGCCCCGCGCCGCCAATGCGATGGCGGAGACCGATTGCGTGCTGCTCGCCATCAATCGCCTGGTGTTCCTCAACCTGGTGAAGGCCGATCCGACGTTCGGCGCCTCGCTTCTCGCCGCCATGGCCGAGCGGCTGCGCAATACCGCGGCCGCTTTGAACTAGGTAGAATTTTTCGCCACCCAAGGGAGGAACCGACCATGAAGCTCGCATTCGCATTGGCTGCCGCCGCGCTTGCCGCGCTTGCCGGCAGCGCCGCCGCGCAGGAAGGTACGCTGAAGAAGATCAAGGATTCCGGCTCGATCACGATCGGCCACCGCGACGCTTCGCTGCCGCTGTCCTACCTGGACGACAACGGCAAGCCGATCGGCTATGCGATGGATCTTTGCCACCGCATCGTCGATGCGCTGAAGGCCGACCTGAAGATGCCGAAGATCGACGTGAAGTACCAGCTGGTGACCTCGGCGAACCGCATTCCGCTGATGGCGAACGGCACCATCGACCTCGAGTGTGGCTCGACCACCAACAACCTCGAGCGGCAGAAGCAGGTCTGGTTCACGGTGACGCACTTCGTCACTGCGAACAAGTTCGTGTCCAAGCGTTCGGCGAAGGTCTCGAAGCTCGACGATCTGAAGGGCAAGACGGTGGCGTCGACTGCCGGAACCACCAATATCAAGCAGCTCACCCAGCTCAACGCCGAGCGCAACCTCGGCATCAACATCGTCTCGGCCAACGGACACCCGGAGGCCTTCCAGATGGTCGAGAGCGGGCGAGCCGCCGCCTTCGTCATGGACGACATCCTGCTCTACGGCCTGGTCGCGAACTCGAAGAATCCCAAGCAGTTCGCCATCTCGAGCGAGGCGCTGTCGATCGAGCCGTACGGCATCATGCTGCGCAAGGACGACACGGAGTTCAAGAAAGTCGTCGACGCCGCAATGACCAAGATCTACAAGTCGGGCGAAGGCGCGAAGATCTACGCCAAGTGGTTCACCAAGCCCATCCCGCCACGCAATATCAACCTCAACATCCCGATGAGCCCGCAGCTGAAGAAAGTGATGGCCAACCCGACGGACTCGGGCGACCCGAACGACTACAAATAGGGCAAATCGGCGCACCGCAGGAAGGCAGGCACGCGGGGGACTGACGGTCCCCCGCTTTCTTTGAGGGGGCGATGCACTACAACTGGCGCTGGGGCATCTTCTTCCAAGGCTCGACCAATCCCGGGGAGACCTGGCTCGGCTACCTGCTTGCCGGGCTCGGCTGGACCCTCGCCACCGCGCTTTGCGCCTGGGCCCTCGCGCTCGCGCTCGGCGTGCTGGTCGGCACGCTGCGCACCACGCCCTACCGCTGGCTAGCCCGTCTTTGCGCCGCCTACGTCGAGATCTTCCGCAATATCCCGCTGCTGGTGCAGATGTTCCTCTGGTTCTTCGTGCTGCCCGAGCTGCTGCCGGAGGCGTGGGGGGACGCCATCAAGCAGATGCCGCCGCCTTGGGCGTCGTTCGTCCCGGCGCTGCTCTGCCTCGGCTTCTATACCTCGGTGCGCATTGCCGAGCAGGTACGCGCCGGCATCCAATCCCTGCCGCGCGGGCAGATGATGGCCGCGACCGCGCTCGGCTTGCGGCGCTCGCAGAGCTACGCGACGGTTATCCTGCCGCAGACCTTCCGCATCATCCTGCCGCCGCTCACTTCCGAGTTCCTGAACTGCATCAAGAACTCGTCGGTCGCCCTGACCATCGGCCTGCTCGAGCTCACCGGCCGCGCGCGGGCGATGCAGGAGTTCACTTTCCAGGTGTTCGAGGCCTTCAGCGCCGCGACGGTGATCTATCTCGCCGCCAACCTGGTGATCGTGCTGGCGATGCGGCGGCTCGAGCGCGCGGTGCGCGTGCCGGGGTTGATCGGCGCCGGCAGCCCGGCGGCCGGGCACTAGCCCGTGTTCTCGGGTTTCGACTTCGACGTCATCGCGCGCTCGCTGCCCTACCTGTTTCGTGAGGGCATGACGTTTACTCTTACGCTCACCGCCCTCGCCATGCTGGGCGGCGTCTTCTTCGGCACGCTGCTCGCCATGGCGCGGCTGTCGAGCTTCACGCCGCTCGCGGCGCTTGCCGGCGCGTACGTCAACCTGATGCGCTCGGTGCCGCTTGTGCTGGTCATCTTCTGGTTCTACTTCCTTGTGCCCTGGATCGGCGGCTGGCTGAGCGGCGGCGGCACGATCAGCGTCGGCGCCTTCTGGAGTGCGCTGATCACCTTCACCATGTTCGAGGCCGCGTACTACTGCGAGATCATGCGCGCGGGCATCCAGTCGATCTCGCGCGGCCAGGTCGCTGCCAGCTACGCGCTCGGCCTCGACTACTGGCAGACAATGGCGCGCATCGTGCTGCCGCAGGCCTTCCGCAACATGTTGCCCGTGCTGCTTACCCAGACGATCATCCTTTTCCAGGACACCTCGCTCGTCTACGTCATCTCCGCCACCGATTTCCTCGGTGCGGCGGTCAAGGTCGCCAACCGAGACTACCGGCTGGTCGAGATGTATGTTTTCGTGGCCGTGGTCTACTTCGTCATCAGCTTCGCCGGCTCGCATTACGTGCGCCGTCTGCAGGCGCGCGTCGCCGTCATCCGCTAGGAGCGCCATGATCTCGATCCGCAACGTGAGCAAATGGTACGGCGACTTCCAGGTGCTCACCGATTGCTCGACCGAGGTAGCCAAGGGCGAGGTCGTCGTGGTCTGCGGTCCCTCGGGCAGCGGCAAGTCGACCCTGATCAAGTGCGTGAACGGCCTCGAGCCCTTCCAGAACGGCGAGATCGTCGTCGACGGCATCTCGGTGGGCGACCCGAAGACCAATCTGCCGAAGCTGCGCTCTCGGGTCGGCATGGTTTTCCAGCACTTCGAGCTCTTTCCGCACATGACGGTTACGCAGAACCTGACGCTCGGCCAGACCAAGGTACTCGGCCGCTCCGAGGAAGAAGCGCGCGCCAAGGCGCTCAAGCTGCTCGAGCGCGTCGGCCTGGCCGCGCACAGGGACAAGTACCCCGGTCAGCTCTCCGGCGGCCAGCAGCAGCGTGTGGCGATCGCGCGCGCGCTCTCCATGGACCCGATCGCGATGCTGTTCGACGAGCCCACGTCGGCGCTCGACCCTGAGATGATCAATGAAGTGCTCGACGTCATGGTCGAGCTGGCGCGCGAGGGCATGACGATGATGGTGGTGACCCACGAGATGGGCTTCGCCCGCAAGGTCGCGCATCGCGTCATCTTCATGGACCAGGGACGCATCGTCGAGGACGCGCGCAAGGACGAGTTCTTCGGCACGCCGCGCTCGGAGCGCGCGCAGATCTTTCTGTCCAAGATTCTCCACCACTAAGCGAAACCGGCGTAGCGATTCGCGCTACAAAGGCGCGCGCTGTCACGGAGCTCGCGTAGAATCGCGCGCTTCTGGCAGAAAACGGCGCATGAAAAACGGCAAGCCTTTTCCCATCCCGGTGCGCGCTTCCTACACCTGCGAGAAGTGCCCCGCCTATTGCTGCAGCTACCCGGAAATCGAGATCACGCCGCGCGACATCGAGCGGCTTGCCAAGCGCTTCGAGCTCTCCTACCGCGACGCCGAGGAGCGCTTCACCAAGCCGGACGCGAAGGAAAAAGTCCGCCTGCTACGCCACAAGAAGGACCGCGTGTTCGCGACCGTGTGCATGTTTCTCGACCAGAAGAAGCGCCGCTGCTCGGTGTACGAGTCGCGTCCCGGCGTGTGCCGCGACTACCCCGACAGCAAGCGCTGCGGCTACTACGAGTTCCTTAAGTTCGAGCGCGCCCACCAGGACGATCCCGAGTTCATCGCCCTAACGTGACTTGAGTGCTCTTTCCCGGATGGCGGAGAGCGTCGTCGCCGGCGTGATCGCCTCGGGATCGATCTTCAGCTCGACGAGCGCCGGTCTTCCGCAGGCGAAGGCCCGCTCGAAGGCCGGCGCGAAGTCCGCAGTGCGCTCGACCGTTTCGCCGTGCGCGCCGAAAGCGCGCGCGTAGGCTGCAAAGTCGGGATTCTGCAAGCTCGTGCCGTACACCCGGCCTGGGTACTCGCGCTCCTGGTGCATGCGGATGGTGCCGTACAGGCCGTTGTTGACCACGAGAGTGACGAACGGCGCGCCGTACTGGACGGCGGTCGCGAGCTCCTGTCCGGTCATGAGAAAGTCGCCGTCGCCGCAAACGGCGATCACCGGGCGCGCGGGCTGCGCGAGCTTCGCCGCCAGCGCGGCCGGGAAGCCGTACCCCATCGAGCCGTTGGTCGAGCCGAGCTGCGTGCGAAAGCCCTTGTAGCGGAAGTGGCGGTGCAGCCAGCCGGCGAAGTTGCCCGCGCCGCCGGCCACGATCGCGTCTTCGGGAAGCCGCTCGGCGAGCGAGCGGACGATTTCGCCGTACTGCAGCTCGCCCGGCACCGGCCGCGGCTTGCTCCACGCAAGGTAGTCGTCGTGCAGCGCCTTGGCTTGGGCGCGCCATGCGCGCTTGTCGAACCCCAGCTTCTCCAGCGCGTCGACGAAGTGCGCCATCCCGGAATTGATGGCGAGCGCAGGCCGGTACACCCGCCCGAGTTCCTCGGCGCCCGCGTGCACATGGATGAGCGTCTGCTTCGGTTGCGGCGCCTCCACCAGCGTGTAGCCGCCGGAGGTCATCTCGCCGAGCCGGGCGCCGATCACGAGCAGCACGTCGGCGTCCTTGATCGTCTGCGCGAGAGCCGGATTGATGCCGATGCCGACGTCACCCGCATAGCTCTCGCTGCGGTTGTCGAACAGGTCCTGGCAGCGGAACGACGTGCCGACCGCCAGGCCGCTCGCCTCGATCCAGCGCCGCAGCCGCTGACAGGTGTCGCGGTCCCATCCGCCGCCGCCGAGCAGAACGAATGGCTGCTTCGCCTGCGAGAGAATTCTCTCGAGCTCGTCCATTGCGGCGGGTGCGGGTGCCGGGCGAACAACGTGGTGCTTAGGCAGATCGGCCACTGCGGCTTCGCCGTACAGCGCATCTTCCGGCAGCGCGAGCACCACCGGGCCGGGCCGGCCGGCGACCGCGGTATGAAAGGCGCGGCTCACGTATTCCGGAATGCGCTCGACGCGATCGATCTGCGCCACCCATTTCGCCATCTGGCCGTACATGCGCCGATAGTCGATCTCCTGGAACGCTTCACGCTCGGCGAATTCGTTCGGCACCTGGCCGATGAAGACGACCATCGGCGTGGAGTCCTGGAAGCCGGTATGCACGCCGATCGCGCCGTTCGACGCGCCCGGTCCGCGCGTCACGAAAAGCACGCCCGGCTCGCCGGTCAGCTTGCCGTACGCCTCGGCCATGTAGGAAGCGCCGCCTTCCTGCCGGCAGACGATGAAGCGCAGCCGCTCGCGCAGCTCGTAGAGACCGTCCAGCACCGGCAGGTAGCTTTCGCCGGGAACGCCGAAGGCGAGCTTCACGTCCTGCGCGGCGAGCGCATCGGCGAGGATCCTGCCGCCCTGGCGCGTCTTCAAGTCGGTTTTCATGCCGTCACTCTTTGGAATGCGCGACGCAGCGCGGCGCAGCATTCCGCGATGGCCGCATTCGCCGTATCGAGCACGCCGCCGAAGAGAAGGAAGCCGTGGACCATGTCGGGATACTCGCGATACGCAACTTCCACGCCGGCCGCCCGCAACCGCTCGGCGTAAGCCCTTCCTTCATCGAGGAGAGGGTCGTAGCCGGCCGTGATGAGCAGCGCAGGCGGCAGTCCGGCATGATCTTTCGCGAGCAACGGCGAGGCGCGCCAGTCGGTATAGGCGGTCGCCTCCGGCAGGTAGCAGCGCCGGAAGAACTCGATGCCTTCCCGCTCGAGGAGATAGCCGTGGGCATTGCGCTCGTGCGAAGCCGTGCCGAGTCGCTGGTCCGTGGCGGGGTACACGAGCAGCTGAAAGGCGAGCGGCGGTCCGCCGGCGTCCCGCGCATGCAGCGCGACGACGGCGGCCAGATTGCCGCCCGCGCTGTCGCCGCCGACCGCGATGCGCTTCGCGTCGACGCGAAGCTCGCCAGCATGCTCATGCACGTGGCGCGTCGCAGCGATGCAATCCTCGACCGCTGCCGGGAACGGATGCTCCGGACCGAGGCGATATTCGACCGAAAAAACGGCGCAGCGCGCGCCCGCCGCGAGCTGCCGGCACACGACGTCGTGCGTATCGAGATCGCCGATCGTGAAGCCGCCGCCGTGGAAGTAAAGCAGCGCGGGGAGCGCTTCGTTGGCCGCCGGACGATAGGCGCGGATTGCAAAATTTTCGAAAGCCAGCAGCCGGGCTTCGGCGAGCTCCGGTGCCGGCGGCGCGAGCACCGCGCGCGTATCGCGATAGATGCGCCGCGCCACCGGCGGCGACACCGTGTAGTACTTCGGTAGCGGCGAGCGCGCGGCGCGCTCGAGCAGCGCAACGACCTGGGGATGGAGAGCCACGGCGATCTCGCACAACGGAATAGGGAGCTTCGATTATAGTTACCGACCGATGGACGACATCAACACGCTGCGCCGCATCCTGCGCGAGAACCACACCATCGCCGTGGTGGGGCTCTCGGCGGACTGGTTCCGGCCGAGCTATTTTGCGGCGAAGTACATGCAGGAGCACGGCTACCGCATCATCCCCGTGAACCCGCGCTACCCGCAGATCCTGGGCGAGAAGTGCTACGCATCGCTGCGCGACGTGCCGGACAAGATCGACATCGTCGACGTGTTCCGCAAGACGCAGGACGTCATGCCCATCGCCGAGGACGCCATTGCGGTGCGCGCGAGAGTGCTCTGGCAGCAGCTCGGCGTGAAGAACGAGGCTGCCGTGGCCAAGGCCCGCGGGGCCGGCCTCGAGGCGGTCATGGACCGCTGCGTCAAGATCGAGCACGGGCGCCTGTTCGGGGGGCTCAACTGGGTGGGGGTCAATACCCGGGTGATCTCCGCCAAGCGCCCGCGCTGGCTCGCGTACTGACGCTCCCGTAGGCTCGCCGATGAGGTATCCTTCCCGCATGGGGAGGACGCTGCGACTTTTCGAAGGACGCTTCGGGCGCCTGGTGCTCGACGACCTCGGCGCCGATGACCGCATAGAGGCGCTCGCCGATCCCGTCATCGTGCTGCAGCAAAGCTACGAAGGCGTGCTGTTCCTGAATGCCGGCGAAGTGCATGTGAGCCCCGGGCCCACGCGGGTCCTGGTCTTCCACTCGGCCACGCAGTGGCTGCGTTCCGGGTTTCCCGCGGTGTTCACCGCCGAGGATCCGCGTCCGTTCACCGTGGGCCTTGAGGCCATCACGCCGCGCATCCGCCAGCTCGCCGACACGCTCGCGATCGAGGTCCTGAACGACCGGTTCCTCTCGCCCGAGCGGCTCGAGTTCATGCTGCAGGAGCTGCTGCTCTCCATCGTCGAGACCTACCTCGCCGGGCGCCGCGCTTCGTCGCCGCTCTGGCGCGGCTCGCGCTTCGAAGATAGCCGCATCCGGCGCGCCATCGCGCTCCTGCGCGCGCACCCGAACAAGGAGCTCAACATGGACGACCTCGCCAACCAGGTCGGCCTGTCGCGCTCGCGCTTCTACGACCTGTTCCAGCTGTGCACCGGGTTTTCGCCGCGCGCCTATCTCGACATGTTGTGCGTCGAGACCGCCATCTCGCGCCTGTCGTACGGGCGCGGCAAGATCGCCGAAGTGGCGGCCGAGCTCGGCTTCTCCGCGCAAAGCAACTTCACGCGCTTCTTCCTGAACCAGGTCGGCGTGCCGCCCTCGGAATACCGGCGCGCGGCGACCAGCCAACGAGAAGACTCCGCACCCGAAAAGCGGGAGAGCGACCCGGACAAGTCCGGCCGGTAAATGGCCGACCGCAAGTTCGGCTTCGAGACGCTTTGCCTTCACGCGGGCCAGATTCCCGACCCCGCGACCGGCGCGCGCGCGGCGCCGATCTACCAGACCACTTCGTTCGTGTTCGACTCGGCCGAGCACGCGGCTAGCCTTTTCAACCTGCAGACCTTCGGCAACGTCTACTCGCGCATCTCCAACCCGACGGTCGCGGTATTCGAGGAGCGCATGGCGGCGATCGAGGGCGGACGCTCGGCGCTCGCGTGCTCGACCGGCCAAGCGGCCGAAGTGACCGCGATCCTCACGCTGTGCGGCGCCGGCGACCACATCGTCTCGGCTTCCACCCTCTACGGCGGCACGCACACGCTGCTGCACGTCAATCTGAAGAAGCTCGGCATCGAGACGACGTTCGTGCAGCCCGACGACCCGGACAGCTTCCGCATCGCGATCCGCAAGAACACCAAGCTGCTCTACGCCGAGACGCTCGGCAATCCGCTGATCAACATCGTCGACATCGAGGCGCTGGCGAAGATCGCCCACCAGGCGCAGGTTCCGCTCGTCGTCGACAACACGGTGCCCTCGCCCTACCTCTGCCGGCCGATCGAATGGGGCGCCGACATCGTCGTTCACTCGGCGACCAAATACATCGGCGGCCATGGCACGACCATGGGCGGCGCGATCGTCGAGTCCGGCAAGTTCGACTGGGGGAACGGCAAGTTCCCCGAGTTCACCTCGCCCTCGCCCGGCTACCACGGCGTCATCTTCCACGAGACCTTCGGCGACTTCGGCTACAC
>CAYZFN010000046.1:0-28574 GCA_964477695.1 uncultured Enterobacteriaceae bacterium
CGACTAAAGAGCTTCCTGGACCAGGAAGGCTAGGAAGAAAAGGGCCGCGCAAGCGGCCCTTCTGGTTTATGGACCGGGCCGATAGCTCAGCCGGTCAGAGCAGGGGACTCATAATCCCTTGGTCGTTGGTTCGAATCCAACTCGGCCCACCCGAGACCTAGCGATTGCACGCGTCGAAGCACTGCTCGTTCGAGCGCTCGGTGTACTGCTTGCAGCGGGCGAAGCAGGCGTCGAACGAAAGCCCTCCCGCGGTGGCCGGCACGCTGGGCAACGCCGCCGCGCAGTTGATGCTCGCCGCCCGAGATTCCAGGACGGCCATGTTCCTTTGCGTCGCCGCCTGATGCTGGAGCGCGAGCTCGGGGAAGCTGGCCGTAGTCGCAACATAGGTGGCGAGCGTCTTCTGTCGCGCGAGCTGGGTCTGGATCCAGGAGCACTCCTGCCGTCGCGCCTCGTCGGTCATGGGCTTCGGCTGCTTCAGCACCACGTCGTAGTCGCTGGGAGGCGGCTTGGGGTGAGCGCAAGCGCCAAGGCCAAGGACCATGCAGAACATCGCGGCAATCGGTTTCATGCTCGCCTCCCGAGTGCGAGAGAAGCGTCGATCGTGGACGCAGTTCCTCGAGCCGGTGTTGATCAAGGTCAACCCTACCCGCTCCGATCCGATTCTGCACCAGCCACGTCCGGCGCGAGCGGGATTTACATCGGCGAGCGGCTTCGCAGACGCCGTCGATAAGCTATCTTCGCCTCCAAGGGAGGTGCGAAGAACATGCTTTCACGAGCCTTGCTTGCCGCGGTCGCGCTTGCGATGGCCGGGTGCTCGACTTTGGTGGCCGATCCGGTCGAGCAACTGCGCAACGCCAACAAGCTGAACCTGCCCAAGCTGTCGCCCGGCATGACACGCGAAACGGTGGAAAGCGTCATGGGCAACGCGCGCGCAGGCGGCGGCCTGACCGACGTCCTGTTCGGCCGCGTTCAATACCTGGAGGCCAAGAATCCGATGCGCGAGGAGACCGTGCGCGGCAGCGACGGCGCCGAATATCTCGTGCTCTTCTATTACACCGACGTGCACGAGCGTGACGACAAGATCACCGACGACGAGCTCACGCCGGTGGTATTCCGGAACGCCAAGGTCGTCGGCATCGGCTATGGCTATCTCGGGCGGCGCGTAGCGAAGTACCAGCCATACGCGACGCCGTAGCCTCAAATTGTCAGCGCATTAACATATAATGTGCATGTGGAGAATCGCACCGCGCGGCTGACCATCCTGGTCGATCCGCGCAAGAAGAAGATCTTCGAGGAGGTCTGCGCCGGCCTCGACCTCACGCCTTCGCAGGTAGTGAGGAAGCTGATCCGCCAGTGGATCATCGACAACGCGGGCGAGCGCAAGCTGCCGGATTGGCTCAAGGCCGGCCTGGCGAAGCCCCCGGACGACGCGGATAAGTGAGCGGGCGGTGAGCGCTCATCTTCCCTGGCTGCTCGGCCTCGTCGCCGCGTGGCTTGCGGTCGGCGCGGCGGGCCTGCTTCTTCTGCACCGCGACAGGCTCGTGGCGAACGTGCTGTTCCCACTCGGCGGGTTGCTCGGCATCGCGCTCGCCGTCGTGTCGCTGAGCGGCCTTTTCGCGCCGCCCGAAGAAACGGTGCTGCCGATCGGCTTGCCCGGCCTGCCGTTCCACTTCCGCCTGGACGGCCTGTCCGCCTTCTTCCTGCTGGTGATCGGCGCGGCGGTGGCGGGCGTCTCGACCTTCGCGGCGGGCTACTTCCGCAAGACCGAAGGCCTGGCGCCGGGTCTGCTCTGCCTGCAGTACCACGCGTTTATCGCGGCGATGGCGCTGGTCGTGCTCGCGAACGACGCCTACGCCTTCATGGTGATGTGGGAGACGATGGCGCTCGCCTCGTTCTTTCTCGTGACGGCGAGCGACCGCGTCGCCGAGAACCGGCGCGCGGCCTATCTTTACCTCTTGATCGCGCACGTGGGCGCGATCGCGATCCTGCTCTGCTTCGGCGTGCTGCAGGCGAACACCGGCGACTACGGCTTCACCAACATGCGGCTGCAGCAGCTCTCGCCGTTCTGGAGCTCGGTCGCATTCCTGCTTGCGCTATTCGGCTTCGGCGCGAAGGCGGGCCTGCTGCCGCTGCACGTATGGCTGCCCGAAGCGCATCCCGCGGCGCCTTCTCCGGTGTCGGCGCTCATGAGCGGCGTGATGCTGAAGACCGCCCTGTACGGCTTCCTGCGCGTCACCTACGACCTGCTCGGCACGCAGCTCTGGTGGTGGGGCGTGCTCGCGCTCGCGCTCGGTCTGCTGAGCGCGCTATTCGGCGTCGTGTTCGCCGCGGTGCAGGTCGACATGAAGCGCCTGCTCGCCTACTCGTCGATCGAGAACATCGGTCTCGTTTTCGCCGCGATCGGCCTGGCGATCGTCTTCTCCGCCTTCCGCATGCAGCCGATGGCCGCGCTCGCGCTGACCGCCGCGCTCTACCACGTGGCGAGCCATGCGCTTTTCAAGAGCCTGCTTTTCGTCGGCACCGGCGCCGTGCTGCACGCGACCGGCGAGCGCAACCTCGGCCGGCTGGGCGGGCTCATGCGCGCGATGCCGTGGGTCGCCTGGATAAGCCTCATCGGCGTGCTCACCAGCGCCGGCCTGCCGCCGTTCGGCGGGTTCGTCGCGGAATGGCTGCTCCTGCAAAGCTTCCTCTTCACGCCGGGGCTGCCCAACTCGTTCCTCAACATGCTGATCCCGGTGGTCGCCGCGTTGATCGCCCTGGTCGCCGCGCTGGCCGGCTACACGATGGTGAAATTCTTCGGCGGGGTGTTTCTCGGCCGGCCGCGCGAGGAGAAGCTGCGCGAGGCCCACGATGCGGGTCGCTGGGAACGGCTCGGCATGCTGCTTCTCGCCGCGGGCTGCGTGGCGCTCGGGCTCGCGCCGGTGCAGTTCCTGCAGGCGATCGATCCCGTGACGCGCGTCCTGGTGGGCGTCGGCTTCGGCGAGGACGTCGCACAGCATCCGTGGCTCCTCGTCCCGGTCGATATCGACGTGGCGAGCTACGGCCCGGTGCTGTTCCTCGCCGGCGTCGCCGCGAGCTTCCTGGTCGCCTTCGGACTGGTTCGCCTTCTCTACCACGGGCGCGTGCGGCGCGCGCCCGCCTGGGACTGCGGCTATCCGTGGCAGACCGCGCGCATGCAGGACACCGCGGAAGGGTTCGGCCAGCCGATCCGGCAGATCTTCGAGCCGGCCTTCCGGATGGAGCGCGAGCTGCCGTCGCCGTTCGATCGGGCGCCGCGCTACCGTGTGGTCGTCGGGGATCACTTCTGGCACTGGCTCTATCTGCCGGTCGCCGCCGCCGTCGAGCGCGCCGCGCGCCTCGTCGGACTGCTGCAGCAGGGGCGCATCGCCGTGTACCTGCTGTACAGCTTCGTGACCGTGATCGCCGTGCTGGTGTGGGTGACGCGATGAGCGGCCTGGGCTTCCTTTCCCAGGCGATGGAGATCGCGGTGGCGCTTGCGCTTGCGCCGCTGCTCACCGGCTGGGTGAACCAGTGCCGCGCCTGGCTGCAGAACAGGTCCGCGCCGCCGCTCCTGCAGCCCTATCGCCTGCTGCACAAGCTCTTTCACAAGGACTCGGTCCTCGCCGAGCAGGCCTCGCCGCTCTTCCGCGGCGCGCCCTATGTCGTTTTCGGCTGCATGACGCTCGCCTGCGCGATCGTGCCGACGCTCTCCACCGAGCTGCCCCTCTCGCCTGCGGCCGACGCCATCGCGCTGGTCGGCTTGTTCGCGCTCGCGCGCGTGTTCATCTCGCTCGCCGCGATGGACATCGGCACCGCCTTCGGCACGCTCGGCGCGCGGCGCGAGATGCTGGTCGGCTTCCTGGCCGAGCCGGCGCTGCTCATGGTGTTGTTCACCGCCTCGCTCATCTGCCATTCGACCTCGCTCACCACGATCGTCGATACGCTCGCGCACCGCGAGCTGCAGATCTACCCGAGCCTCGCGCTCGCCGGCGTAGCGTTCACCATCGTCTCGCTCGCGGAGAACGCGCGCGTGCCCGTCGACAACCCGGCAACCCACCTCGAGCTGACCATGATCCACGAGGCGATGATCCTCGAGTACTCCGGCCGCCATCTCGCCCTCCTCGAGTGGGCCGCGGCGCTGAAGCTGTTCGCCTATTCGTGCATCGGCCTCGCGCTGTTCTTCCCCTGGGGCGTGGCCCAGGCGCAGGCGCCGCTCGCCATGCTGCTCGCCGTGCCGATCCTCGTCGCCAAGCTCGCCTTCGGCGGCGCGGCGCTCGCCTTGCTCGAGACGCTGAGCGCCAAGATGCGCATCTTCCGCGTACCCGAGTTTCTCGGCATTGCCTTCGTCCTAGCGGTGATCGCCATGCTGGTGCGGATTCTCATCAGCGCATGAATGCCATCGGCGCATTCGGCGGCCAGCTGATCGACCTCTTCGCCACGATCATGCTGCTCGTCGCCTTCGCGATGATCGCGCAGCGCCGGGTGCTCACGCTGATCCATCTGTTCGCCCTGCAGGGCGCGACGCTGGTCGCCACCACCGCGCTGGTCGGCACCCTGACGCACCAGCCGCACCTCTACATTTCGGCCGCGCTCACGCTCGCGCTCAAGGTGTTCCTCATCCCCTGGCTGCTGCACCGGGTGATCGACCGCCTGAGCGTGCGCTGGGACGTCGAGATGCTGATCAACATCCCGAGCATGCTGCTGATCGGCATCGTGCTGGTCGTCTTCGCCTTCAACACCGCCGCGCCGATCGCCCAGCTCTCGGCGTCGATCGCGCGCGGCACGCTCGGCATCGCGCTCGCGTGCGTGCTGCTTTCGTTCCTCATGATGATCACGCGGTCCAAAGCCGTGCCGCAGGTGATCGGCTTCCTCGCCATGGAGAACGGCCTGTTCTTCGCCGCGGTGGCGGCGACCTACGGCATGCCGATGGTGGTCGAGCTCGGCATCGCGCTCGACGTGCTGGTCGGCATCCTGATCCTCGGCGTGTTCCTGTTCCAGATCCGCGAGCAGTTCGACAGCCTCGACATCCGGCATCTGGAGCGCCTCAAGGACGAGTAAATGGACCCGCTCCTCCTTTTGCTGGGTTCCCCGCTGGCCGGTGCGGCGTCGCTTGCGATGCTCGGCCATCGCGGCTTCGCGAAGGAGCTGAACGTCGCCTTCAGCCTGGCGACGTTCCTTGGCGCCTGCGCCGTGACGGTGCGCGTGATCGCCGAAGGCCCGCTCGTCGCCTGGCAGGGCCAGTTCTTCCTCGACGCGCTGAACGTGTTCCTCGTGGCGCTCACCGCCTTCGTGGCCTTCACGACGGCGATCTTCTCCCGGCCCTACATGCGCGTGGAAGAGGAGCACGGCAAGATGACCCCGCGCCGCCTGCGCCTGTATCACAGCATGTACCAGCTGTTCAGCTTCACCATGCTGCTGGCGCTGACGACCAACAACGTCGGCATCCTGTGGGTGGCTATGGAGGCGGCGACGCTCACCACGGTGCTGCTGGTCAGCGTCTATCGCACGCCGGCGAGCCTGGAAGCGGCCTGGAAGTACTTCATCCTCTGCGGCGTCGGCATCGCGCAGGCGCTCTTCGGCACGGTGCTCCTCTATATGGCGGCCGAGAAGATCATCGGCGCGGAAGGCGGCGCGCTGCTGTGGACGCATCTCGCGGCGGTGCGCTCGGACCTCGATCCGCAGATCATCACGCTCGCGTTCGCCTTTCTCTTCATCGGCTACGGCACCAAGGTCGGCCTCGTGCCGCTGCACAACTGGCTGCCCGATGCGCACGCCGAAGGCCCGACGCCGGTCTCGGCGGTGCTTTCCGGCCTGCTGCTCAATGTCGCGCTCTACGCGGTCCTGCGCTGCAAGGTGCTCACCGACGCCGCGCTCGGCACGCCGCTCGCCGGCCACCTGATGATGGCCTTCGGGCTGCTCTCGGTGGTCGCGGGTGCGTTCTTCCTGTCGCGCCAGAAGGACGTGAAACGCATGTTCGCCTACTCGTCCATCGAGCACATGGGGCTCGCCACCTTCGCCTTCGGGGTCGGCGGGCCGGTGGCGACGTTCGCGGCGCTGCTGCACATGACGGTGCATTCGCTCACCAAGTCGGCGATCTTCTTCGCCGTCGGCCATGCCGCGCAGAAGGCCGGCACGCAATTGATGGAGGACATCCGCGGCCTCGTGCACGTCAATCCCAATATCGGCTGGGGGCTGATGCTGGGCGCGCTCGCGATCCTCGGCATGCCGCCGTTCGGCGTGTTCGCGAGCGAATTCCTGATCCTGACCACCGCAATGCGCGAGCAGCCGTGGGCGACGCCGATCCTGCTCGCCGCGCTCGGCGTGGCGTTCGCCTCCATGTTCGGCCGCGTGCTGCCGATGGTGTTCGGCGAGAGCGCGCTGCGGCGCCTGCCGCATCAGCCGGCGCTCGTGCCGACCTTCGTGCATCTCTCGCTCGCGCTGCTGCTCGGGCTCTACATTCCGCCGTATCTCGAAGGCTGGTACCGGGAAGCGGCGCGCATGATCGGCGGCTAGCGTGGCAAGGCGCTTCGTCGATCGCGAGACCTGGCTCGCCGCCGCGCAAACGGGTCGGTTGGTCGCGCTCTGGGGGACCGACCGCGGCGCTCGCGAAGGCTTCGCCGTGTCGGCCGCCTACGCGACGCGGCGCGGCCTGGACTGGGTCGAGCTGCCGCTCGGCGCCGCGACGAGCTATCCCGATCTTGCGCGCTTTTTCCCGTATGCGGCGCGCATGCAGCGCGCCACTCACGACCTCGTCGGCTTGAGCGCCGAGGGCGCGGAAGACGGCCGCCCATGGCTCGATCACGGTGCATGGACACGCCTTTGGCCGCTGCGCGAAAACCAGGTCGAGTTGCCGCAACGCGATTCGGCGCCCTATCCGTTCGTGCGCGTGGCAGGCGAAGGGGTGCACGAGATCCCGGTCGGCCCGGTGCACGCGGGCACCATCGAGCCCGGGCACTTTCGATTCTCCGTGGTAGGCGAGAAGGTGCTGCGGCTCGAGGAGCGGCTCGGCTACGCGCACAAAGGCATCGAGCGGCGCTTCACCGAGCTGGCTCCCCGCGAAGCGGTCCGCCTCGCGGGCCGAATCTCGGGCGATTCCACCGTGGCCTACGCGTGGGCTTATTGCGCGGCGCTCGAGTCGGCCTGCTCGGCAGGGGTTCCGGAGCGAGCGGCCTGGCTGCGCGCGCTGCTGCTCGAGCGCGAGCGCGTGGCGAATCACCTCGGCGACCTCGGCGCGCTTGGCAACGACGCGGCGCTTGCCGTAGGCCTCGCGCACTTCTCGCGCCTGCGCGAGGACTGGCTGCGCACCTCGCGCGAGGTGTTCGGCCATCGGCTCATGATGGACGTGGTGCAGCCGGGCGGCGTTGCAGCGGATGTTTCCAGGGAACAGATTGAGCGGATGCAGGCGGATTGCCGCCGGCTAGGGGTCGAGCTCGCCGAGCTGCGTGCGCTCTACGACGAGCACGCCGGCCTCCAGGACCGCTTCGTCACCACCGGACGCGTCACGCCGCAGCTCGCTGCGCAGCTCGGTCTCAGCGGGCTCGCCGGACGCGCGAGCGGCCAGGCGCTCGACCTGCGCTGCGATCATCCGCTCGCGCCCTACGGCTCGCTCGGCGTACGCAAGGTCGTGCGCGAAAACGGCGACGTCGCGGCGCGCGTTCTCGTGCGCTTCGAGGAGACCGCCGAGTCGCTGCGGTTGATCCGGGCCATTTGTGCCGCCCTGCCGTCCGGTCCGGTGAGGGAAGAGATAACCCTCGGCAGCGAAGCCGGGTGGGGCGCCGGCTGGATCGAGGGCTGGCGCGGCGAGGTGCTGCTCGCGCTCGAGCTGGCCGGTGGCCGCATCCGCCGCTGCCATGCGCACGACCCGTCGTGGCAGAACTGGCCGGTGCTCGAGCACGCGGTGATCGGCAATATCGTTCCCGACTTTCCGCTCATCAACAAGTCCTTCAACCTGAGCTATTCCGGTCACGACCTCTGATGTGGCGCACCATCAAGCTCATCGCCCGTAACGGCATCCGCAGCGAGGCGCTGCCTGCGGCGGACGATGCGGCGCAGGGCGCCGTGGAGCGGCTGCAGCGCGACATCGTCGGCATCCTCGGCCGTGCGCTCGCCATCCGGCAGGTGGACGCGGGATCGTGCAATGGCTGCGAGCTGGAGATCCATGCGCTGAACAACCCTTACTACAACATCGAAGGCGCCGGGATCCGCTTCGTCGCGAGCCCCCGCCATGCCGACCTGCTGCTGGTCACCGGCCCGGTCTCGCGCAACATGGCGCAGGCGCTGCGGCGCACCTACGACGCGACGCCCGAACCCAAGCTGGTCGTCGCCGCCGGGCAGTGCGCGTGCGACGGCGGCATCTTCGGCGAGAGCTACGCGAGCTCCGGCCGCGTGCAGAACGTCATCCCGGTGGACGTAGCCATTCCCGGCTGCCCGCCGACGCCGATCGATCTCCTGCAGGGAATTCTTGCCGCCGTCCGGCGTCGAAGGTGACATGCTGCCCACGCATGACGTTCCTTGCCCGCACTGCGGCAAAGCGCTCTTCAGCTCGACGTCGCTCGACGACGCCGTGAATGCGGCCGTGCCCGAGAGCCCGCGCGTGGAATCCGACGAGCGCGGCTACTTCGTGCGCTGTCCGTTCTGCTCGAACCGCATCGCGATGGAGCGCGTTCGCGCCGAAAAAGGCGCGGCCTACCGCCTGTCGCGCTGAGGCAGCGGCGCGAAGCGGGCCGAGATCAGCTGCGCGCAGCCTTGCGGTCGAGCAGCCGTCCGAAATTCTCCAGCGACAGGAGATGCAGGTAGACGCGCGGCAGGATTCCCTTGCGCACGAGGTTCTTGAGCTGCGCGCTGTTCAGGTCCTCGATGCGCTTCTCGGCCACGCGGTACATGCCGGTCATCTGCATCGGCTTCGCGCCCTGCGCCTTGGGCGTCGCTTGCATCGTGAAGGGCTCGAGCAATCCGTAATCGGCAAGGATCGCGCACATCTCGCGGCTGCGCTCGAGATCGGCTTCGTATTCGCCGAGCAGCCGCTCGAGGTCCTGCCACTTGGCGCTCGGTTTTCCCTTGTCGTCGAACATCGCCTCGCCCTGCTCCGCGAGGTGCGATTTCTCGACGCAGATGAGGCGATCCTTCTGCTCGACCTTGTTCACGTTCACCTTCGCCATGCAGAACGGGTAGCGGCGCACGTAGGCCGGCACATAGACGCCCGGCGCCCAGCGGCCCTCGACGTGGAAGAGGTTTTCTCCGCTCGTGAGGCCGAGGACCGCGACCGGCGCAAAGGCCGTCTTGCCGTCGCCGGAGGTGAACACGATCGGATAGTCGCGCGCGACCGGCTGGAACTCGGTATGGCTGATCGGGATGGCGTTGCTGCGTTGCGCGAACTCGGGCACCTCGGCGGCGGCGAGCAGGCGCACCTGCTGGTTCTTGAGAAAGGGGACGACTTCCTTGTAGCCGAAGGGCGGGGCGATCTGCATGGGGCGATCATAGCCCGCAGGGCGAGCGCGTTGCGGTAAAATCCGCGCCTTCCGACGGGGTGGTAGCTCAGCTGGGAGAGCGTCGCGTTCGCAATGCGAAGGTCGGGAGTTCGATCCTCCTCCACTCCACCAGATCTTTCCCAGTCGCCGCCAAGCCGAAGTTACCAGCCGCATTGATCGAATCAACTACTACGGCGCGCTGCTTGCGGCTTCGCTTGCATGGCAAGGCTCACGGTACGGACCGAGGCGCTGCGGCGCGCTGCGGCAGCCATCGGCGGAGACATTCGCCTGGCGAAGGCTCTGCAAATCTCCGTGCGGCAGGCGAGGCGATGGATTGCCGGACACGAATACCCGCCGGTTGAGGTTTACCAGAGAGCGCTCGATGTGCTGATCGCCGTCGGCGCAAACTAGAAACAAGCGCGCGCGGTGTAAAAGGGTGTATAAGAACTGACGAAGCGCTACGCCTGAGGCCGGGCCCCGGGCCGGTCTCTTTCCTGCTTCGCAACCGGACTCCAAGGAGCGAAGCAATGTCAGCTCGGATCATTCCGACAGGCAATCGTGCCTGCAGCGGCGTGCGCGATGAGGACGGCGTGGTTGTGTTCGCGATGCCGGCGGCGCTCGTGCGTGTCGACGACGGGGGCTTCAGCTGCCTGCTATGGGCGCCTGCCTCGCGTGGCGCTCGCTCGGAAAGCGCGAGCGATCTGGAGCGGCTGCGCCACTGCCGGCTTGCGCTGCGCAACGGCATGGCCGAAGGGTTTGTTCTCTACAGCGCGGACGCAACGCTACCGCACGAGGAGCTGCTCGCGCTGCGCGTGATCCGGGCCGGCCGCGAATACTGGGCCAGGTGGGGCAACGTGGCGCGGCCGGGATTGCCGCAGCAATTCGCCTGCGCCGCGAGGTTTGCGCTGTGACCGGCGGCGACGCGTCAAAGCCGGGCGGCGCACACGAATGGACGCTCGAGCGCATCGCGAAGCTGAGCGAGCGGGACATCCGGCAACTGCGCGAGAACGCCGAGCGCCTGAACGAACCAGCCATCGCTGCGCTATGCAGTGAAGCGCTGGGCAATGCGCCGCCGGGCACGGGCTTGCGGGCGGGAAGCAAACCTGGCTCCGGGATAAAGGCACACCGTCTGATCGCCCGCCGTCGCGCCTTCGAGGCGCGCGGCGTATGGCTCCAGGATCCGCGCACGAGCTGGAGTGGATTGCGCAAGCCCAACGGCGACGTCGTCATTGCGCTGTGGGCCGACGCCATCGAGTCGGCGCAAGGCGCGTGCCGCTATCTCCTGTGGGCGCCGAACGTCGACGGATCGCGCCCCTGGTCCGACCAGCCGGCCGGGCAGGAGCGCCTGGAGCACTGCAAACGGGCGATGGCGCTCGGACGCGCCGAAGGCCTGCTCGTGTACGGAGAGCGCTGTACGGGGCACATCCCGGAAGACAAGGCCTACAGCGTGTTCGGCGTCGATTCGGAGGTCGTCGTGACCTTCCAGGTCGAAATGCGCGGCGCGGAGTTCTGGGCCATCTGGGGGCGAAAAGCCGCCGCCTCGCGCCTGCGCTAGCTGGCCGCGTCGGTTACCGGCGCCGATACGTCGGCCGCGCCGGCCGGGCGGGAGTCGGCGTTTCATCCTTGTAGCGAAAGCTGATGCGCGCGCGCGTCAGGTCATACGGCGACATCTCGAGGGCCACCTTGTCGCCGGCGAGCACGCGAATGCGGTATTTGCGGACCTTGCCCGAAGCATAGGCGAGAACACTGGCACCGTTCTCGAGCAGTACCCGGAACTGAGTATTGGGCAGGAGCTCCTGGACGATGCCGTCCAGCGTAAGCATGGCTTCCTTGGTCATGAGGGCGCGCCTCCTCGGGCAAGCGCCTTCTTGCCGCGACGCCGGGTGCGCAGGATCTCCTCGCAAAGCACGGCCACTTCGGTTTCCTTCAGCGCGCGGGCATTTTCGACCAGCGCGCGCAGCTCGTCCGTGGACAGCCTTTCCAGCTGCTCCCTCGACCACTGGGCGATGCGGCCGCGCGGCAACGATGGCGCGGCGGGTACGTTCTTCATGGACAATTCCTTTCTTGAAACGAAAAAAGCCCGGTCACCCGGGCTTGCATTGCCGCCAGAGGGCAGGCGCGGTTAAGCAGTGACTTTCAGGCCGGCTGCGCGCGGGCCTTTCGGGCTCTGCTCGACGTCGTAGGTCACCTTGTCGTTTTCCTTGAGCGTCTTGAACCCGCCGCCGCTGATCGCGGAGAAATGAACGAACACGTCCTTGCTGCCATCGTCCGGAGTGATGTAGCCGAACCCCTTTGCTTCGTTGAACCATTTGACCTTGCCAGTGCTCATGTCTTTGCTTCCTTCAAAAAAATGGATTGGGACCGCGTGCGGGAGCGTCAAGGAAGGAAAACCACCGGTGAGCACGACACGAACGGCTACGTCCGACCCGTCTTCACTGCTTGAGGGATCCTGCTTGACCCTTATACAGGCTTACGCCGGGACCGTCCAACCTCCGTTAAGCGCCGCTTAAGTGTCGCCGGTTCATGCTGGCGCCGAGGGTTGCACCTCTCCCTAGTGCAACGCCGGTGCGTCCGCGCTGCAGGTCTCCTACGTGGTGGTTGGGACTCTGAGTTGGGCGAGCAGGAAAGCGGCGCGTCACGCACCGGCGCTTGCGCTCGGCGAAGCCGGAGCGCGCTGGCTAGCTTTCCGGACAACGCCGCGGCGTGATTCCCTTCCCCTTCGCATACGCGGCCGCCGACTCGGCGGTCATCTTCTGCACTGTCGCGCGATCGTCGGCGAGCGGCCCAATCCAATCGCTGATGCTCTCCCAGCGCTTGCCGTCCCAGCGCAGGAAGCGCACCAGTCCCGCGCCCTCGTGATCGGCGCAGCTCGTCTGCAGCGGCGGCATCAGGCCGCTCGCGCCGAGCGCCGCGAGCCGCGCCGCGTCGAGCCGCAGGTGCTCGAGCCCCCAGCGCGCCTGCTCGCCGGTCACCGGCTTGCCGACGCCGAATTGCTCCTGCGCAAGCCGTACTGCCTCGGCGCTGACGATGCCGAAAACCACGCCGCGGTTGTAGTAAGCCGAGCCGATGCGCGCGGGGTTTTCCAGCTCGCCGCTGCCCTCGGCGTACACGAAGCGGCGGATGTCGCCGAGCACCGGAAAGGCGCCGCCCGGGACGCTGAAAGCCGCGGTCACGAAGCCTTGCGCGGCGCTGCCGGCGGGCCGCACATCTTCCTCCGCGCCCGACCACCAGGCACCCAGGATGCGGCTGCGCGGAAAGCCGGCGTGCGCCGCGTTCGTGAGCGCGGCGGGATTCATCGTGCCCCAGCCCCAAAGGATGATCCAATCCGGGCCGATCTCGCGAATGCGCTGCCACTGCGCGCTCTGCTCGTCGCCCGGGGTGCCGACCGCGATCATGCTGAGCGAATAACCGTAGCGTCCGGCCAGCTCGGTGAGGATCGGAATCGCTTCCTTGCCGTACGCCGAATCCTGATAGAGCAGCGCCAGGTGCTTGCCGCGCAGCCTGTCCATGCCGCCCGCGCGCTCGCCGAGATAGCGCACCATGGCGGCCGCCTCGTCCCAATGGGTCGTGATGAGCGGAAAGACATACGGGAAGACCCGACCATCGGCAGAGTCCGAGCGCCCGTAGCCGATGGAGATGAGCGGAATGCGGTCCGCGCTCGTGCGCTCGATCAGCGAATAGGCGATCGGCGTGGACAACGCATGCACGAGCGTCGCGCCGGTCGGCGGGTGCGCCTTCGAGCGCTCGTAGCACTCCATGCCGCGCGCGATGTCGTATGCGGTGTCGCACTTCGCCCAGGTGAACTTCACGCCGTGGATTCCGCCGTCGCGCTCGTTCAGCATGCGCAGGTAGTCGAGCATGCCGGCCGCCATGGCCGAGCCGGCCGCGGCGTACGGCCCGGCCCAGTACGAGTTGGCGGGAATGAACTGTTCCCCGGGCTGCGCCTGGCCGTGCGCCGGCCGGGCGAGCGATGCGGTCGCCGCGACGGCGACGAGGCTGAAGCGCAAGGCGTTCCGGGGGCGCACTGCTTCGCCGGAGAATGCGCGGTATAGACTTAAGCGGCCCTTAATCGCCATGCGCCTGCTGGTCGTCGAAGATGATCCCCTGATCGGGCGGGCTGTCGTGAACGGCCTGCGCGACGGCGGCTACGCGGTCGACTGGGTGCGCGACGGCGCCGCGGCCGAGCTCGCGCTGGGTACCGCGGTGTACGACCTGGTCGTGCTCGACCTCGGGCTGCCGCGCAAGGACGGGCTGGACCTGCTGCGCGGCCTGCGCCGCGGCGGCAACGACGTGCCGGTCCTCATCGTCACCGCGCGCGACGCGCTGTCGGACCGCGTCACCGGCCTCGACCTCGGCGCCGACGACTACCTCGTGAAGCCGTTCGACCTGGACGAGCTGCTGGCGCGCTCGCGCGCCATCGTGCGCCGCCGGCTCGGGCGCACTTCGCCCGAGATTACTTACGGCGTGCTGACGCTCGACCCGGTGCGCCGGCGGGTCGTGTTTCGCGGCCAGGTGGTCGAGCTTTCGGCGCGCGAGTTCGCGGTGCTCGAGGCGCTCATGAAGGAGCCCGGCGCCGTGGTGTCGCGCGAGAAGCTCGAGGAAGCGGTGTACGGCTGGGGCGAGGAGGTCGGCAGCAACACCGTGGAGGTGCACCTGCATCACCTGCGCCGCAAGCTCGAGCCGCAGGTCATCCGCAACGTGCGTGGCGTCGGCTATCGCATCGCGCAGGTGGAATGAAATCGATCCGCGCGCATCTCGTGCTTTGGCTCGTGGCGGCGCTCGCGGCCGGCTCGGCGGTCGTCGTGCTGCTGACCTACAACTACGCGCACGAGGAGCTCGACCGCGTGTTCGACGACGAGCTGCGCCAGATCGCCGAGGCGGTGCACCTGCGCGAGGACTGGAAGGATACCGGGACCGTGCGCGTCGCCCGCCCGGACTTCCTCTTTGTGGTGCGCGCCTATGACGAGACGGGACGGCTGTTCTTCGAGACCATGGTCACCGCGCGTCCGTTCGACGCGCCGCGCTCGCTCAACCCGGGCTACAGCGAGGTGGAATCGCTCGGCGAGCAGTGGCGCGTCTATACGCACGTCGCGCCGGAGGGCATCGTGCAGGTGGCGCAGCCGGTGGCGATGCGCGAGTCGCTCGCGCGCGAGCTTTCGCTGCGCATGCTGCTGCCCGTGCTGCTGCTCATTCCGGTGCTCGGCGCGGTGCTCGCCTGGGTGTCGCGGCGCGGCCTTGCGCCGATCGAGCACACGTCGCGCCGCGTGCAGGAGCGCGATGCCGGCCGCCTCGATCCGCTGCCGACCGGGGACGTGCCGACCGAGCTGCGCCCGCTCGTCGACGCGCTGAACGCGTTGCTCGCGCGGCTCGCCGCGTCGATGGACGCGCAGCACGCATTCCTTGCCGATGCGGCGCACGAGCTGCGCTCGCCGGTTGCCGCGCTGGCGCTGCAGGCGCAGCTCGCCGAGCGCGCGCAGCATGCCGAGACGCGTGGCGCGGCGTTTGCCGATCTGAGGGAGGGTATTGCGCGCACCGGGCGGATGATCGAGCAGCTGCTCAACCTCGAGCGATTGCAGCGCGGCGGGCGCGTCGAGCCGGCCGGGCCGGTCGACGTCGCGCGGCTCGCGCGCGAGGTCGTCTCGGCCTTCGCCGCGCGCGCCGATACGCTCGGCCTCGACCTCGGCGTCGAGGCGGCGCCGAGCGTCGTGGTCAGCGGCGCGGAGGCGGAGCTGCGCTCGCTTATTGCCAACCTCGTCGACAATGCGCTGCGCTACGCGCCGCGTGGCAGCGAGGTAACCGTGTCGGTGCGCAGCCGCGACGACAGCGTCGAGCTCGAGGTGCTCGACAGCGGACCGGGCATTCCGGCGGATCATCGCGCGCGCGTCTTCGAGCGCTTCCAGCGTATTCCGGGCGACGCCACGCACGGCAGCGGGGTCGGTCTGCACATCGTGAGCAAGATCGTCGAACGCCATCGCGGCACGATCGAGCTCGCGGACGCGCATCCGGACGAGCCGCTGCCCGGACTGCTCGTGCGCGTGCTGCTGCCGATGCCCGTGCAGCCGTAAAAAAGGCCACGCGCGAGCCGCCCCGCGGTGGCCTTCGTGCGGCGGACGAGCTTACTTGCCCGTGCTGCCCGGCGTGGAGCCCATGCCGCTCGAGGATCCGGAGCCGAGGCTGCCCGGTGTGCTGGTGCTCGAGCCGCTCGACATGCCGCCGCTCGTCGAGCCGCTGCTCGTCGCGCCGCCGCCCAGCGAGCCCGTGCTGCCGCTCGTGCTGCCCGACGTGCCGCCCGCGCCGCTCGTGCTCAGGCCCTGGTCCTGCAGGCAGCGATCGCGCTCCAGTCCGGTCAGCGAGCTGCAGCGTGCCGAGTCGGAGGACGTCGCGCCAGCGGAGGACGACCCGCTTACGCCCGTCGACGGAGAGCCGATGCTGCTGCCGGTAGAGCCGGACGGCGAAGTCGTGCTGCTGGAGCCGGAAGGCGGGGTCGTGCTGCTCGAGCCGACCGAAGGCGAGCTCGTGCTGCTTTCCATTCCGCTCGCGCCGGTGCCGCCGGTCGCACCGGTGCCGCCCGAGGTTTGCGCGAATGCCGCCGACATCGTGAAGAGCGCAGCCGCAGTGGCCGAGACAATGAGCTTCAGGTTCATTAGTGCTCCTTACTAGGGTGGTTGGTGGAACTGCACTGGTCGGGCACGCAAGGCCCGTGCCGCCAGCTTTCCGTCAGGGGCGTTCTTGGCGCGCGGGCGCTGATGCGAAGCGCATGACCCAGCTCGCGCAGGACAATCTGGCGGAGATCGAGGCCGGAAAGCTCGCTGTCGACAAGGCGCAGGATCCCAAGGTCAAGGAATTCGCGCAGAAGATGGTCGACGATCACACGAAGCTGCTCGACGAGCTGCAGAAGCTCGCGCAGTCGAAGAACGTGACGCTGCCGGCGGCGCCGGATGCGAAGCACGAGAAGGCCATGCAAAAGCTGCAGTCGGCCTCGGGCCAGAAATTCGACCGCGAGTACATGAACGCGATGGTCAAGGATCATCGACAGGCGCTGAAGCTCGTGCAGCGCACGGCGAAGGGCGCCAAAGATGCGGACCTGAAGGCTTCTGCCGAGCAGGCCGCGCCGCAGATCCAGGACCATCTCGGGCGCGAGCGATCAGGCCGGCGCAGCGCGCTGAAGTTTTTCGATCGAACGAGCCAGCAGCGGGGCGAGCGAGCGGCCGCCGGCGCCGCTGCGGCGCGCGGCCGCGGCATCGCGGCGCAGCTGCGAGCGAAGCACGGCGACGACACCCGCTTCGCCGGATCGCCCGTGCATCAGCCGCGCCAGCTCGCCGCGCTCGTAGCTTTCGACGATCGCCGGATGGATGTAGCACTTGCGGCATACGGCCTTGGTGTTGCCGAGCTTGCGCGCGACGCCTTCCACGGCTTGCGTCAATGTGCGCCGGCTCGCGGTCGCAGACGATGCGGCGTCGAGCGCGGCCAGCGCGCACGCGCAGAGCACGGTTCCGGCCCAGGTACGGAAGTCCTTGCTCGTGAACTCCTCTCCGGCGATCGCCTTTAGATAGGCGTTCACGTCGGCCGACTCGACGGCGCGCACCGCGCCGTCCGCGTCGAGGTACTGGAAGAGCTCCTCGCCGGGCAGGTCCTGCATGCGCCGCACGATGCGCGCGAGCCTTGCGTCGGTGAGGCCGATGTCATGCTCGACGCCGCTCTTGCCGCGGAAGCGGAACTTGATCGTGCTGCCGCGCACCCGTACCTGCCGCTCGCGCAGGGTGGTGAGGCCGAACGACTCGTTGTCCCGCGCATACTCCTCGTTGCCGACTCGTATGTAGGTGGTCTCGAGCAGGCGCACGAGCGCGGCAAGCACCTTCTCGCGCGGCAGCCCCGTACGCCCGAGATCGCGTGTCACCTGGCGGCGGATCGCGGGCAGCGCCTTGGCGAAGGCGATCATGCGGCCGTATTTGGTCTCGTCGCGCACCTCGCGCCAGCGCCGGTGGTAGCGATATTGCTTGCGGCGTCGCGCATCGCGCCCGGTGGCCTGGAGGTGTCCGTCGTCGCGCGGGCATATCCAAACGTCCTGCCAGGCGGGCGGGATGGCGAGCGAGCGGATCCGGCGCAAGGTGGCGGCATCGCGGATCGGCGAGCCGTCGCAGGCGAAATAGCGAAACGCCGCTCCGGCACGCCGGCGACGGATGCCGGGCCCCTGGTCGAGGACATAGCGCAGACCCGCGGCGCGCGCCGAGCGCTCCGGGAGCAGGACAGGCAGGCGGGTGTAAGCGTGGCCGTTAGGCACGCCTTGCCTTCGCAAAGCGCGTGCCACGGTAACATTGCGCGCGAGATGATGCCCCCGCGACTCCTGGCCGCCAAGCTGCAGCGGCTCGTCGACCGGATCGACCCCCAGGCGGGGCGCTATCGCATGCTGTTCGAGACCAGTCCGCTGCCGATGTGGGTGGTCGACGACGATACGCTGCGCTTTCTCGCCGTCAACGACGCCGCGGTGCGCCTCTACGGCTATTCGCGCGATGAATTTCTCGCCATGACGGCGAACCGCTTTCTCGCGCACTCGCGCGGCGACAGCGTGTTCCGCGGCGTGTTCCGCCATGCGCGCAAGAACGGCGAGGCGCTCGACGTGGACGCAGTCGGGCACCTCGTCGGCTGGCGCGGCCGGCCAGCGCGCCTGGTGGTGATCAACGACATCAGCGAGCGGCTGCGCGCGCAGGCCGCGCTCGAGCGCGTGAACCGCGAGCTCGAGCTCTCGCACGAGCGGCTACGCGCGCTGTCGCGCCGGCTGCTCGAGATCCAGGAGGAGGAGCGCGGGCGGCTGGCGCGCGACCTGCACGACGACATCGGCCAGGCGCTCACCGCGCTGAAGATCCAGGTGGAGTCGCTGCGCCTCGCCAGCGGCGAGGAAGGGCAGCGCGGCGGCGCACCGCGCGGCGCCCACCGCGTCGATGAGTGCGTCGAGACGATCCAGAGCACGCTCGAGCGGGTGCGCCAGCTCTCGCTCAGCCTGCGTCCGCCGCAGCTCGACGACCTGGGCCTCGCCGCGGCGCTGCGCTCGCATCTCGACCGACAGGCGCGCGTCGCCGGGCTCGCGCCGCATTTCGATGCCGACGAGGCGCCGCACGACATCGCGCCCGAGACCGAGACCGCGTGCTTTCGCGTCGCGCAGGAGGCGATCACCAACGTGCTGCGCCACGCCCAGGCGCGCAACCTGTGGGTGCGCCTTTTCGATTCCGGCGGGCGTCTCGCCCTCTCGGTGCGCGACGATGGGCTGGGCTTCGACGCGCGCACCGTGCGCGGCCTCGGGCTCGCCGGCATGGAGGAGCGCACGGCGCTCGTCGGCGGCTCGCTCGAGCTGCACGCCTTCCCCGGCAAGGGCACCGTCGTGCTGGCCACCTTCCCGATCGAGGCGGACCAGGCGGAGCAGGCCGCCTGATGATCCGCGTTCTCCTCGCCGACGATCACGCGCTGGTGCGCGCCGGCATCCGCTCGCTGCTCGGCGCCATGGCGGAAGTCGAGGTGGTCGGCGAGGCGTCGAGCGGCGAGGAAGCGCTCGAGCTCGCGCAGCGTCAGCATCCCGACGTGGTGCTCATGGACATCGCGATGCGCGGCATCACCGGGCTCGAAGCTGCCGCCGCGATGCGCGAGCGGCTGCCGTCGGTGCGCGTGGTGATCCTGTCCATGCACTCGGGCGAGGAATACGTGCTGCAGGCGCTGCGCGCAGGCGCCGCCGGCTATCTGCTCAAGGACGCGGCGACCGGTGAGCTCGAGCTCGCCCTGCGCAGCGTCATGCGCGGCGAAAGCTGGCTCAGCCCGGCGGTGTCGCGCCAGGTCGTCGAAGGCTACGTGCAGCGCACCGGCGGCGAGACCGCGCCGGAAGTGCTCACGGCGCGGCAGCGTGAAGTTTTACGATTGGTGGCGGGCGGCAAGAGCACGAAGGAAATCGCTTTTCTGCTGAACCTTTCCGTCAAAACGGTGGAAACGCATCGCGCGCAGATCATGGATCGCCTCGGAATACGCGACGTCGCGGGCCTCGTGCGTTATGCGCTGCGCACCGGCCTCGTGCCGCCCGACGCGTGACAGTTTTTCACGGGGGTCAGGGAATTTCCGATACCGGTGTGCGCCGGCCGCCCTTAGGCTTGCGCCGATGGAACAAATGACCCGCGCGCGCCGAGTGGCCATCGCCGACGAGAGTGCCGCGTTCCTCGATGCCGCCGCAACCTATGTCGCCACGCTGCCCGGCTTCACCGTGGCCGGAACCGCACGCACCGCGCCGCAGACCGTCGAGCTCGTGGAGTCCTCCACGCCCGACGTGCTGATCCTCGACCTCGGCATCGGCCCGCGCAAGGGTCTCGAGCTGGTGCGCCAGCTGAAGGCCGCGCCGAGCGCGCCGGTGATCGTCGCCCTGTCCCTCTTCTATTCGCCGCAGGCGCTCGCCGCCGCGCGGCGCGCCGGTGCCGACGAGCTGGTCGGCAAGGAGAGCTTCATGACCGGCCTTTCGCAGGCGTTTGCGCGGCTTTTTCCAGGCGACGCCTGAAAACCGTCATTTCCTTTTCCGCCTGACGGTCGCCCTTGTCGCGCGCGGCACCGATGCCGCGCCGATAGGCTTCCAGAGCTTCCTCGGTCCGTCCCGCCGCTTCCAGCGAGCGTCCCAACGCCTTCCACGCTGCGGAGTAGCGCGCGTCGCGCTCGAGCGCATCCCGCAAGAACTGCGCCGCGCGCGCGTGATCGCCCGCCTTGGCGTACTCGATGCCGAGCGAGTAGCGCAGCAGCGCGCCGTCGCGCGCCGTGCCGAGCAGCTTCTCTAGGTTGGAAATCATTGGGCTAAGATACCCGGCATGAAAACCCCGATCCAGACACGCGATGCGCCGGAGGCCATCGGCACGTATTCGCAGGCGGTGCGCGCGGGCGATGCGGTGTACCTCTCGGGGCAGATCGGGCTCGATCCGGCGAGCATGCAGATGGCCGAAGGCATCGAGGGCCAGACGCACCGTGTGTTCCGCAACCTGAGCGCGGTCGCCGTGGCCGCCGGACTTTCGCTCGACCATTGTGTGCGCATGACCGTGTACCTCACCGACCTTGCGCATTTTGCGCGGGTCAACGAGATCATGGCGCAATACGTGCGCCAGCCCTATCCGGCACGCGCCGCGGTGGGGGTGGCCGGGCTGCCGCGCGGCGCGCTGGTCGAGATCGACGCCATCCTGCACGCCGATTAAGGCGTCCGCAGACCCGAACATCGCCAAGCTCGGGCTGCGCTCGCGCTTCGATTTCGTGCTGCATCTGCCGCTGCGCTACGAGGACGAGACGGCGCTCGTCCCGCCCGAGCAGGCGCTCCCCGGGCAGCCGGTCCTGGTGCAGGCGCGCCCGAAGCGCGCGGCGATCGCCTTCCGCGGCAAACGGCAACTCGTCGTGAACGCCGAGGGCTTGGAGCTGCGCTTCTTTCATTTCCGCGCCAGCCAGCTGACGCAATTCAAGCGCGCGATCGAGGACGGCAAGCACCTGCGAGCTTTCGGCGAGGTGCGCCGCAGCCTGGCCGGCGCCGAGATGATTCATCCGCGCTATCGCTTCGTCGCACCCGACGAGCCGCTGCCCGAAACGCTGACGCCGGTTTATTCCGCGGCGGCCGGGATCGCGCAGGGGAAGCTGCGCGCGAAAGTCCTCGCGGCGCTCGACGCGGGGCCGCTCGAGGACACGGTGCCGGGCGACCTGCGCGCGAAATACGCGCTGCCGGAATTCGGCGAAGCGGTGCGCCTGCTGCACCGGCCGCCGCCCGGCACGGCGCTCGACCTGCTGGCGAGCCGCACGCATCCGGCATGGCGGCGCGTCAAGTTCGACGAGCTGCTCGCGCAGCAGCTGTCGCTGCGCTTCGCGTATCGCCGGCGGCGCAGCCGCAAGGCGCCGGTGCTGCGCGCCGACGGTCCGCTGCTCGAGACCTTTGTCGGCCGCCTGCCCTTCAAGCTGACGCGCGCCCAGACGCAGGCGCTGAATGAAGTGCTGCGCGACCTCGCGCAGCCGCATCCGATGCAGCGCCTCCTGCAAGGCGACGTCGGCAGCGGCAAGACGATCGTTGCCGCCATCGCGTGTCTCGCGGCTGCCGATTCGGGCCGCCAGGCGGCGGTCATGGCGCCGACGGAGATTCTCTCCGAGCAGCACGCGCGCAAGTTCCGCGATTGGCTCGAGCCGCTCGGCGTGCGCGTCGCCTGGCTGCATGGATCCTTGCACCCGAAAATCAAGAAACAGACGCTCGCCGCGATTGCGGCCGGCGAGGCGCAGATCGCCATCGGCACGCACGCGCTGGTCCAGGAAGGCGTCGAGTTCTCGCGCCTTGCCCTCGCCGTGGTCGACGAGCAGCACCGATTCGGCGTGCAGCAGCGCCTCACGCTGCGCAAGAAAGGCGACGATACGGTGCCGCACCAGCTGATGATGAGCGCGACGCCGATCCCGCGCACGCTGTCGATGACCTACTTCGCCGACCTCGATGTGTCGACGATCGACGAGCTGCCGCCAGGCCGCCAGCCGGTCGCGACGCGGCTTTTTGCCGCGGAGAGGCGCTCGGAGGTGCTCGCACGCATCCGAGCCGCCTGCACGGAGGGACAGCAGGCCTACTGGGTATGCCCAGTAATCGAGGAATCGAAAAAGGGCGTGCAGACAGCGGTCGACACACATGCACTCCTCTCGGCCGAGCTGAAGGACCTGCGCGTCGGCCTGCTCCACGGGCGGCTGCCGGCCGCCGACAAGGCGGCGCTGATGCAGCGCTTCGCCGCTGGCGAGATCGAGCTTCTGATCTGCACCACGGTGATCGAGGTCGGCGTGGACGTGCCCAACGCGTCGCTCATGGTGATCGAGAGCGCCGAGCGCTTCGGCCTCGCGCAGCTGCACCAGATCCGTGGCCGGATCGGGCGCGGTGCACGGGAAAGCGTCTGCATCCTCCTCTATTCGCAGCCGCTGGCCGACACCGCGCGCGATCGGCTCGAGGTCATCTACAACAACGCCGACGGGTTCACTATCGCCGAGCGCGACCTCGAGCTGCGCGGGCCGGGCGAATATCTTGGCGAGCGCCAGAGCGGCGAGCCGCTGCTGCGCTTCGCCGACCTCGAGCGCGATGGCGAGCTCGTCGCCGCGGCCATCGAGGCCGCGGCGCAGATGGTCGAACGCCATCCGGCGGCGGCACGTGCGCATGTCGCGCGCTGGCTCGGTGGACGGGGCGACTTGACGCACGCTTGAGTGCGTTATTCTAGGAGCGTGGACCGCGCGGCCATCGTCAGGCGCCTCGATGCCTATGAGCGTCTCATCCGTCTCGACAAGCCGATCGGCACGCTGCTCCTGCTCTGGCCGACGCTGTGGGCGCTCTGGCTGGCCGCCGACGGGCCGCCCGCGGCAGGCCTGGTGCTCATCTTCGTCGTGGGGACGCTGCTCATGCGCTCGGCCGGCTGCGCGGTGAACGACTACGCCGACCGCGATTTCGACCCGCACGTCGAGCGTACGCGCACGCGGCCGCTCGCCACGCGCGAGATAGAGCCGTGGGAAGCGCTGGCCGTCGCGGCCGGCCTTGCAGTGGCGGCGTTCGGGCTCGTGCTCTTTCTCAATCGCTTCGCCATCGCGCTGTCGTTTCTCGGCGCGGCGATCGCGGCGAGCTACCCGTTCGCCAAGCGCTTCTTTCCCTTCCCGCAGGCCTATCTCGGCATCGCGTTCGGTTTCGGCATACCGATGGCCTATGCCGCCGTCCAGGGGCGGCTGCCCGCGGAATGCGCGCTGCTCCTGGCCGCCAACGTCTGCTACGCCTTCGCCTACGACACCGAGTACGCGATGGTCGATCGCGACGACGACGCGAGGCTCGGCATCCGTTCTTCGGCCCTGACGCTCGGCCGCTGGGACGTCGCGGCGGTGATGGCAAGCTACGCGCTGATGCTCGGCTTTCTCACCCTGGTCGGCCGCTATCGCGGCCTTTCCTGGCCGTACCACGCCGGGCTGGTCGTGGCGGCGTCGATGATGCTCTATCACGGCTGGCTGATCCGCGGCCGCACCCGCGCCGGGTGCTTCCGCGCGTTTCGCCACAACAACTGGGTCGGCGCGGCGATCTTCGCCGGCATCGTGGCAAGCTTCGCCGTCGCATGACCAGTCCCGAAGATCCGGCGGCCCGCGAAGCGCCGCCGCCGCTTGCGCGCTTCGAGTTCACGAGCGGGCTCGTGCGCGGCTCGCACCTCGCTCTCTATCCGCGGTGCCTCGTGCACCGCAGCGAGTCGCAGCTCGAGACGCTGCCGCTCGCCGCGCTGGCGGCCGTGCGCGTCGCGTTTGCGCGCGACTCGCGCAAGCTCGGCTGGGGCATCGGCCTGGTCGTCGTCGCGCTGCTCCTGCTCGCCGTCGCCGCGCCGCTCGGCGCCTTTGCGAGCCAGGCGGCGGGCGACATGGCATCCGGCGGCAGCCAAGGCGTCGCGCGCGCCCTCTATACGCTGTTTCGCTTCGTCGAGGGCGTGGCGAGCCTGCTGCCGGCGATGGCGCTCGCGTGTGCGCTCGGCGGGGCGGCGCTCGGCGTGTATGGCTGGCGCGGCACGACGGTCCTCGCGCTCACGCTCGGCGGCGGGGAACGCGTCTACCGGGTGCGCGGACGCGACACGCTGCTCCTCGACTTCGCCGAGCTGCTGAGCGAGCGGCTGAGCGCGCTCGCGAGGTGAGCGAGGCCGCGTGAGCTACGCCGACCTGCGCGAGTTTCTGTCGCAGCTCGAAGCGAAGGGCGAGCTGAAGCGCATCGCCGCGCCGGTGTCGCCGCGCCTCGAGATGACCGAAGTGTGCGACCGCGTGCTGCGCGCCGGCGGGCCGGCGCTGCTCTTCGAGCACCCGGCCGGCTACGACATGCCGGTCGTCGCCAACCTCTTCGGCAGCGTCCGCCGCATCGCGGCCGCGATGGGCGCCGAGAACGAAAAGCAGCTGCGGCAAATCGGCGAGCTGCTCGCCTATCTCAAGGAGCCCGAGCCGCCGAGCGGACTGCGCGACCTGTGGGACAAGTTCCCGGTGTTCAAGCGGCTGCTCGACATGGCGCCGCGCGTGCGCTCGGGCGCGCCCTGCCAGGAGGTGGTGCGCGAGGGAAGCGAGGTCGATCTCACGCGGCTGCCGGTGCAGCTCTGCTGGCCGGGCGATGCCGCGCCGCTCATCACGTGGGGCCTGACGGTGACGCGCGGACCGCAGAAGAAGCGCCAGAACCTCGGCATCTACCGGCAGCAGGTGCTCGGGCCGAACCGGCTGATCATGCGCTGGCTCGCGCACCGCGGCGGCGCGCTCGACTTCCAGGACCATCGCAAGATTTCGCACGAGCGATTTCCGGTGGCGGTCGCTTTGGGCGCCGACCCGGCGACCATGCTCGCCGCGGTCACGCCGGTGCCCGACACGATGAGCGAATACCAGTTCGCCGGCCTGCTGCGCGGCGCGCGCACCGAGCTCGTGGACTGCGTCGGCAACGACCTGCAGGTGCCGGCGAGCGCGGAAATCGTCCTGGAAGGGTTTCTCGGAGACGAAAGCGCCGAGGAGGGTCCGCACGGGGACCATACGGGGTACTACAACGAGGTCGAGCGCTTTCCGGTGTTCACCGTCGAGCGCATCACGTCACGGCGAGCGCCGCTTTATCACTCGACCTATACCGGCCGGCCGCCCGATGAGCCGGCGATGCTCGGCGTGGCGCTCAACGAGCTGTTCGTCCCGCTGCTCGTCAAGCAGTTTCCGGAGATCGTCGATTTCTACCTGCCGCCCGAAGCGTGCTCTTACCGCCTGGCGGCGGTCAGCCTGCGAAAGCAGTATCCGGGTCACGCCAAGCGCGTGATGTTCGGTGTCTGGAGCTTCCTGCGCCAGTTCATGTACACGAAGCTGGTCGTCGTGGTGGACGAGGACATCGACGTGCGCGACTGGAAGGACCTGATCTGGGCGCTCAGCACGCGCGTCGATCCGGCGCGCGACTGCGTCGTGGTCGAGAACACGCCGATCGATTACCTCGATTTCGCGAGCCCGGTCGCCGGCCTCGGCTCGAAGATGGGCATCGACGCCACGGCGAAATGGCCCGGCGAAACCGCGCGGCGCTGGGGCCGGCCGGTCGCTATGGACGCTGAGACGAAGCGGCGGGTCGATTCGTTATGGGGCGAGTTGGGGCTGTAGGACCGTCGTAGATCCAGTCGAGCAGCGCGTCCATTGCCGGGTCGGCCTCGGTGGCGCGCGGGTGGTTCACGATCATGACCACGGTGTGCCGCCGGCCCCGGCGGTCGAGGACATAGCCGGCCATTGCCCGCGCATCCGACAGCATCCCGGTCTTGATGTGCGCGTGCCCCGCCACCGGCTCGTCCTTCAGGCGCTTCTTCATGGTGCCGTCGCTGCCCACCACCGGCAGCGAAGCGACCAGCTCCGGCATCACCGGGCTGCGCCAGGCCGCTTGCAGCAGCGCGTTCATGTGCGCGGCGCTGATTCGCTCGAGGCGCGAGAGGCCCGAGCCGTTCTCCAGCACCAGCTCGGGCATGGCGAGCTTCTTTTCCGCGAGCCATTCGCGGATGGCGTGCGCCGACTTCTCGGCCTGCGCCGGCGGACCTTCCAGCTCCGCGCCGAGGGTGAGAAAAAGCTGGCGCGCCATCACGTTGTTCGAGAACTTGTTGATGTCGCGCACGACGTCCGAGAGCGGCTCCGATTCGTGCGTGTAGAGGAGCCGCGCCGCGGGCGAGGCGCTGCCTTCGCGCAGCTCGCCGGTCCAGGTGCCGCCGAGCTCGGTCCAAAGGTCGTGCACCAGGCCGGCCAGGTAGTCGGCCGGCTCGTACAGCGCGACGTTCATGTCGCGCTCGCCGCAGCTCGCCGGATAGGCGCCGGTGAAGCTCGCGCGCGGCGGCCGGGGCTCGAAGGCGGCCCGGAGCAGCTCCCGAAACGCCCGCCCGCCGTCGGGGCAGGCGCCGTCGGAAAGCCTGAGTGAATTGACGATCGCGAGACCCGGCAGCGCAGGCTCGGCGTAGATGCGCACGCCTTTGTCGTCTTCCGGAATGAACGTGAAGCGCAGCGAGCGGAAGTTGACGAGCAGGGCGTCGGGCGTGACGTTGTAGGGACGATAGGTGTCGCTGTCGAACGGTGCGTATTGCGCCGGCGCGAAGAAGCTGCGGTCGAGCACGATGTCGCCGCGGATGTCCCGCAGCCCGCGGCCGCGCAGGTTCCTGAGCAGGATCCAGAAGCTTTCGTAATTGAGCTTCGGATCGCCGCTGCCGCGCAGCACCAGGTTCTCCCCGTCGAGGTACGCCTCGGTGCGCCAGCGATAGGCCGGGCCGAGCTTCTCCAGCGCAGCGAAGGTGGTGACGAGCTTCATGGTCGAGGCCGGATTGAGGACCGCGCGCTCGTTCACGGCGACGGTCGGCTGCGGCGTGCCGATTTCCTGGACGACCGCGCCCACGCTCGAGGTGGGGATGCCGACTGCGCGCAAGGCGCGCGTTACCTGGCGCGGCAACTCTGCGCCCGCGGCCGGGACAGTGAGCCCTATGGCGAAGCACAGGTACGTCGCCCACTTGAAAGCCGTGGGCGCTGCCTTTATTATTAGCACTCGTGCGAGTCGAGTGCTAAGTGCGCTTTTGCATTGCAGCACCACTCTCGGATTCCGGGCTGTGAGCATTCTCAACCCATTGTAAGACATCGCATTTTCCAATGCGTTTTGGAGGGAGTCTCTAGCATGAAAATTCGTCCGTTGCATGACCGCGTGATCGTCAAGCGCATCGAGGAAGAGCGCAAATCCGCGGGCGGTATCGTCATTCCCGACACCGCAGCCGAGAAGCCCGACCAGGGCGAAGTCGTCGCCGTCGGCAAAGGGAAGAAAGACGACCAGGGCAAGCTGATTCCGCTCGACGTCAAGGTGGGCGACAAGATCCTGTTCGGCAAGTACTCCGGGCAGACGGTGAAGGTGAAGGGCGATGAGCTCCTCGTCATGCGCGAGGAGGACATCATGGGCGTCATCGAAGGCGCGTAACCCGTTATTTAGGAGACAGCAACAATGCCAGCAAAAGAAGTCCGCTTCCATGAGGGGGCGCGCGCCAAGATGGTTCACGGCCTGAACATCCTGGCCGACGCCGTCAAGGTCACGCTCGGTCCCAAGGGCCGCAACGTCGTGCTCGAGCGCTCGTTCGGCGCGCCGACCGTCACCAAGGACGGCGTCTCGGTCGCCAAGGAGATCGAGCTCAAGGACAAGTTCGAGAACATGGGCGCGCAGATGGTGAAGGAAGTCGCCTCCAAGACCTCCGACGTCGCCGGCGACGGCACGACCACCGCCACGGTGCTCGCGCAGGCGATCGTGCGCGAGGGCATGAAGTTCGTCGCCTCGGGCATGAACCCGATGGACCTGAAGCGCGGCATCGACAAGGCCGTCGGCTCGGTGGTGGAGGAGCTGAAGAAGATTTCCAAGCCCTGCTCGAGCTCCAAGGAGATCGCCCAGGTCGGCGCCATCTCGGCGAACGCCGACGCCAACATCGGCAAGATCATCGCCGACGCGATGGACAAGGTCGGCAAGGAAGGCGTGATCACGGTCGAGGACGGCAAGTCGCTCGACAACGAGCTCGACCTGGTCGAGGGCATGCAGTTCGACCGCGGCTATCTCTCGCCGTACTTCATCAACAACCCCGAGAAGCAGATCGCCGTGCTCGAGGACCCCTACATCCTCCTGCACGACAAGAAGGTCTCGTCGATCCGCGAGCTGCTGCCGATCCTCGAGCAGGTGGCGAAGGCCGGCAAGCCGCTGCTGATCATCGCCGAGGAAGTCGAAGGCGAGGCGCTCGCCACGCTGGTGGTGAACAACATCCGCGGCATCCTGAAGACCGTCGCGGTCAAGGCGCCGGGCTTCGGCGACCGCCGCAAGGCGATGCTGGAAGACATGGCGGTCCTCACCGGCGGCACGGTGATCTCCGAAGAGCTCGGCCTGAAGCTCGAGAACGCGACCCTGAAGGACCTCGGCCGCGCGAAGAAGGTCGAGTCCGGCAAGGAGAACACCACCATCATCGACGGCGCAGGTGACAAGAAGTCGATCGAGGCGCGGGTCAAGCAGATCCGCGTGCAGATCGACGAGGCGACCAGCGATTACGACAAGGAGAAGCTGCAGGAGCGCGTGGCGAAGCTCGCCGG
>CAYZFN010000047.1:0-24254 GCA_964477695.1 uncultured Enterobacteriaceae bacterium
GAGCCTCGGCGCGATCACCACCGAGATCCGGCCCGCGCCCGAGTTCTACTACGCCGAGGATTACCACCAGCAATATCTCGGCAAGAATCCGAACGGCTATTGCGGCCTCGGCGGCACCGGCGTGGCCTGCCCGGTCGGAGCGCTCGCCAAGGCGTGAGGCTGGACAAATGGCTCTGGGCTGCGCGCTTCTTCAAGACACGCAGCCTCGCGCAACAGGCGGTCGCCGGCGGCCGTGTGCAGCTGAACGGCGAGCGCACCAAGCGCGCGCACGAGGTGCGCGTCGGCGACACGATCGACGTGCGCGTCGGCGACTGGCGCTGGGAGGTTGTCGTGCGCGCGTTCTCCGAGCGCCGCGGTCCTGCGCAGGAAGCGCGGCAGCTCTACGACGAGACGCCTGCGAGCCGCGCCGAGCGCGAGCGCCGGCAGGACTTGCGCCGCTGGGGCGCCGAGCCGGCCGATGCGCTGAAAGGACGACCGACCAAGCGCGATCGGCGCCTACTTGAAGGCTTGCCAGTCGTCGAGTCGGACCCTCGCGACGACGACGAAGGTTGAGCCTTTCGGCTTTAGCACGGCCATCTCGCCTTCGGCCAAGTAGGGAGGCCCGGCGAGGATAGCGGGACGCGTGGTCGGGCTGCGCAGAGCCACCGCGAGCTTCGGGCATCGCCTGCGCGCTGCCGAATGCAAGCCGAGCGGTCTCCATCGTGCGGCAGAAAGGGCTGGCGAGCACGCGGCCGACCGGAATTCGCAGCCGCCGGATCTGCTCGCCGATGGCGCGCGCCTCGGCGCGGCCTTTACCGGTGAGGTTGCGCTGGGTCGCGCAATCCTCGTAGCTCGTCATGCGCGAGTCGTTCTGGCTGAAGTCGGTCGAGGCGTGGCGCAAGTAGAGGACGTAGCCACCTTCGCGGAGCTTCGCTACCAGCTCGGCATCCGCTGCCGCGCAGAGCGCGCAAACGGCGAGAAGAGCGAGAAAGCTAAAAAAGCGAAGCGAGGTAATGGCCAAGGTTCTCGATATCCTCGTCGGACAGCGTGCGCGCGACGCTCGTCATGTTGCCGGCGTCGTTGGTGCGGGCGCGGTTCTTGAAATCGCGCAGCTGCTTGACCACATACTCGTAGTGCTGCCCCGCGACGCGCGGGATCTCGTTCTGCCCCATGAAGCCGCCGAGGTGGCACATGGTGCAAAGCGTCTCGTCGGCCTTGGCCTTGCCGCGCGCCACGCGCGCCGGATCGGCCTTGAAGTCCAGGGGACGCGCCTTCTGCGCGGCGAAGTAGGCGGCGAGGTCGAACATGTCCTGGCGCGAAAGCGGCGCCGCCATGGGCGACATCTGCGGATCGCTGCGCCGGCCTTCCTTGAAGTCGCGCAGCTGCAGGTACAGATAGCGTGCGGTCTGGCCGGCGAGCATGGGAAATTGCGGCAGGCTCGAGTTCCCTTCGGCGCCGTGGCATTCGGCGCACACCGCGGCCTTTTTCCGCCCCGCGTCGACGTCTTGCGCCAGGACGATGAGCGGAGCGAGCAGGCAAAACAAAAAGGCCGCCCGCAGGCGGCCTTTGCACGGCAGCGCGAATCTCAATCGACCGTAAACACGAATACGCTGTTGCCGCGCTTGAAGTCGAGCTGGGTGTTGCCGCCGCAGCCCATGGCGATGTACTGCTTCTTGCCGACCATGTACGAGACCGGCTGCGCGTTGGCGCCGGCGCCGCAGTTGAAGGTCCAGAGCTTCTTGCCGGTCTTCGAGTCGAGGGCGTTGAAGCTGCCGTTGCCTTCGCCGAAGAAGAACAGGCCGCCCGCCGTCGCCAGCCCGCCGCCGATGAGCGGCTGCTCGGTGTCGAGCTTCCAGGCGACCTTGCCGGTATCGACGTTCACCGCGGAGACGCGGCCCGCCTGCTTCTCGCTCGCGATCACCTTGAACGCGCCGCCCAGCCACAGCTTGCCGCCCGGGTAGGGCACTTCCTCGACGTGATAGGTCATCGGCTGGTGCAGGTTCAGCGCGATGGCGAGCCGGGTCTTCGCGTCGAACGCCATCGGCGACCATTCCACGCCGCCGTTCGCGCCGGGGAGCATGCGGGCGCCTTCGGGCGTCGGCAGCACCCACATGTTCTCCTGCGGGATCATTGCCTCGGAGAAGCGGATGAGCGAGCAGTCGCGCCGGTCGTGCACGTACACGTGGCCCGTCTTTCCGCCATGCAGCGCGGCCGGGATCATCTTGCCGTCCTTGCCTTTCACGTCGGCGAGAATGACCGGGCTCACCGCATCGAGATCCCAGACGTCGTGCGCGATGTACTGGAAGTGGCACTTGTAGGCGCCGGTGTCGAGGTTCACCGCGACGATCGAGTCGGTGTAGAGGTTGTCGCCGGGCCGGATGGCGCCGTACAGGTCGGGGGAGGGGTTGCCGACGACGAACCACGCCGTTCGCGTCTTCAGGTCGATGGCGGGATTCATCCAGACGCCGCCGCCCAGCTTGTCGTAGAAGGCGCCCTTGCTCTCGGCGAAGGCGGCTTTCTCCTTGTCGATGTCGCGGTGCATGTCGCGGCCGGTGGCGTCCTTGGGCGCCCACACCCCTTCGTGGCCCTGCTCGGGAATCGTGTAGAAGGTCCACAGCAGGTTGCCGCTCTCGACGTCGTACGCCTTGAGGAAGCCGCGGATGCCGTACTCGCCGCCGTTGGTGCCGATCAGCACCTTGTTGTCGACGACGGTCGGCGCCATGGTCTCGCTATAGCCCTTGTCGGGGTCGGCGATCTCCTTCTCCCAGAGCACGTTGCCGGTCTTCGCGTCGAGCGCGACCAGCTTGGCGTCGAGCGTGCCCATGAAGAGCTTGCCGCCCGAGACCGCGACGCCGCGGTTGTTCGGGCCGCAGCAGAACGTCGTCACCGGCCCCATCTTGTGCTTGTAGTGCCAGTACTCCTTGCCGGTGCTGGCGTCGACGGCGTAGACGTGATTGAACGACGTGGTGAGGAACATGACGCCGTCGACGACGATCGGCGCGGTCTCCATCGACTCGACCACCTCGGTCTGCACGACGAAGGCCGGGCGCAGCTTCGCCACGTTCTTCGTATTGATCTGCGTGCCGGGGTAATAGCGCGTCTGCGAGTAGTTGCCCTGCGTGTGCAACCAGTTGTGCTGGTCGCCGGCGGACTTGCTCAGCTGATCCTGGGTGACGTTGATCTGCTTCGGAACCTCGGCTGCGGCGACGACGGATGTCAGCAGCGCTGTGCCCGCGAATGCGAGCGTCGTGCGAAGAATCGCGCTCACTAAGGCCTCCCCTTGGTGAAAATCGGGCAGTTAGTCTAGGCTTGGCAAATAGCGGTTGGCAAGGCGGAGGAGGTCCATGGTTCGCATCGTCGTCGCCGGCGCGCTGGCGCTGGCCGCGGCCGCAGCGCAGGCGGAGTCGATCAACATCAACCAGGATTTGCTCGTCGCCGCGCGCGAGGGCAAGACCGAGACCGTCCGTGTGCTGCTCGAGCAGGGCGCGGCCGTGAACTCGCGCAACCGGCTGGGCGATACGCCGCTCCTCATTGCGGCAAAGAATGGGAACACGCCCATGGCGCTGCTCGTGCTGCAGCGCGGTGCCGACGTGAACCAGCAGGACATTGCCGGCATTTCGCCGCTCATGGCCGCGGCGTTCAACGGCAACGCCGAGCTCGTGCGCGCGCTGCTCGAGCGCAAGGCCGATCCGACGCCTGTCGATCGCGTCAGGAAGACCGCGGCGATTTATGCCGCCGGCAATGGGCACACGGAGGTCCTTAAGCTGCTGCTTGACCATGGCGTCCCGGTGAACCAGCGCTACGCAAACGAGCTCACTGCCCTCATGTGGGCGGCAGCCTACGGCCACGACGACACGGTGAGGATGCTGCTCGAGCGGGGAGCCGACCCGCTGGCGCGCGACAATCGCGGCAAGACTGCGGGCGACATGGCGTCCGAAGGCGGCCATCCGGCGACGGCCAAGCTTCTCGGCCCGAAGCCGTCCTGACGGCTTAATGAAATTCGTGAGGCGGTCCTACGGCATCTCCTCTGGGAAAGAGCCTGCCGCGTCGTCTAATCTGCGGCCCGAGGAGGAGATGAGCGTGCGCTACGGGAGGATCGCCATGGCCCTGCACTGGGCGATAGCGCTGCTTGCGCTCGCGCAGATCACCCTCGGCTGGTGGATGATCGAGATCCCGAAGACCCCGGTCGGCGTTCGGGCCTGGTGGTTCAACCTGCATAAATCGATCGGCTTGACGATCTGCGCGCTGATGCTGGTGCGCCTCGCGTGGCGCCTTGCTCATCGGGCTCCGCCGCTCCCGCGCTGGATGCCGCGCTGGCAGGCGATCGCCGCCCGCGTCAACCACTGGCTGCTTTACGGGGCGCTCATCGCCCAGCCGATCGTCGGCTACCTCGGCTCCTCGTTCACTCCCTATCCGATCAAGTACTTCGGCATGACGCTGCCGCATTGGGGCTGGGATTCGCCGCCGCTCAAGGCACTCTGCAGCGGCGTCCACTTCGCGCTCGCGTGCCTCATCACCACGGTCGTGGCGGTGCATATCGCCGCAGCGCTGGGCCATCTCTTCCGGCGCGACGGCATCTTCGAACGCATGTGGCCGCGCATGCATCGCGCGGAAGAGCTGCGTGGCGTGGCGACGCGCCTCTCGTGATCACAGGCGTGGTCGCTGCCTTGCGCTCGGGGCGCTGGCGGCGAGTGTTTCCGCTTTGGCCCAGCAGCCGGAGAACCCGGCCACCGCGATCGAAAGCGAGACGGTGCATGTCATCGGCATCCGGCCGGTGCCGGGGCTCGGCACGCCGCTGCGCGACATCCCGAGCGCGGTACAGAGCACGAACGCCGGGGAGCTGAAGGCCGGCCAGCCGCGCGAGGTCACCGAGCCGCTGGAGCGCTCGTTCGCCGGGGTGAGCATGGGCGATCCGGAAAGCAATCCCTTCCAGCAGACGCTGACCTATCGCGGCTTCACCGCTTCGCCGCTGCTCGGCGTGCCGCAGGGCATCTCGGTGTTCATCGATGGCGTGCGGGTCAACGAGCCCTTCGGCGACATGGTGAACTGGGATCTGATCGCGCCGAACACGATCGCCAACATGCACCTGCTCTCGGGCACCAACCCGGTGTTCGGCCTGAATACGCTGGGCGGGGTGCTGTCGATGCACACCAAGTCCGGATTTGCCTTTCCCGGAACGGCGGCCACCCTCGGCGGCGGTTCGTTCGGCCGGCGCGCGATCGAGGCCGAGACCGGAGGCCATGGCGAGCGCGCCGATTACTTCGCCGCGGCGCGTGCCAGCGACGACGACGGCTGGCGCGAGCACTCGCCGAGCCGTATTCGCCAGATGTTCGTCAAGGGCGGCTGGCAGGACGCGCGCACCGACCTCGACGTGTCGCTCGCCGCGGCGGACAACGCCATGCACGGCACGCAGGCGCTGCCCGCATCGATGCTCGGCAATCCGCGCCAGGCCTACACCTGGCCCGACAGCCTGGAGAACCGGCACGCCTTTCTCACTGCGCGCGCAAGCCGCTCGCTGGACAACGACGTGCTGCTCTCCGGAAACTTCTACTTGCGCTCGCTGCGCCAGGACTCGTTGGCGAGCAACCTGAACGACGATCTCGTGCCGCAGGCGTTCAACGACCGCAGCGTCATCGAGCAGCGCACCGTCGGGCTCACTCTCCAGGCGGTGGCGAGCGGCAAGCTGGGCAGCGCGGCGAGCGAGTTTACGGCCGGGCTTTCGTTGCAGGGGGCGAAAACCGACTTCACCCAGCAGCGCCAGGACGCCTTCTTCACGCCGGATCGCGAGACCGTCGGCCAGAGCGATTTCGTGCCGACCGTCGACGTCGCGGCCCGGAACACCTATCACAGCCTGTATGCTATCGAGCAGCTGCGGCCCTCGGAGCAGTGGACGTTCACGCTTTCCGGCCGCTACAACATAGCGACGGTGAGCCTGCGCGACCATTCGGGCGCGCAGCCCGAGCTGGACGGCGACCACGACTTCCGCCGCCTTACGCCGTCCTTCGGCGCCGCCTGGAATCCCAATCCCTCGTTTACCGGGTTCGCCTCGCTGGCCGAAGGCATGCGCGTTCCATCGCCGGTCGAGCTGACCTGCGCCGATCCGGCGGCACCTTGCTCGCTGCCCAACCAGTTCCTCGCCGACCCGGCGCTGAAACCGGTCATTGCCCGCACCTTCGAGACCGGGGTGCGCTTGCGCCCCTCGCGCGAGACCACCGTGTCGGTCACCGCCTACCGCGCAGTGCTGCGCGACGACATCCAGTTCGTAGCTTCGAGCGCCAGCGTCAACGCCGGCTTCTTCCAGAACACCGGCAAGACGCTGCGCCAGGGGATCGACGTGACGCTGGCGAGGAAGACCGAGAAGCTCTCGCTTGCCCTGACCTACAGCCATATCCGCGCCGAATACCTGAGCGCCTTCCGCATGCAGAGCCCGAACAACTCCGCCGCCGACGCGGCCGGAGAGATCCAGATAGAGGCGGGGGACCGCATCCCCAGCATCCCGGCGAACCAGTTCAAGATCGCCGGCGAATGGACGCCCGCGCCGCAGGCGACCCTCGGCCTGAGCTGGATCTGGTTCGATCGTCAGTTTGCGCAGGGTGACGAGAACAACGAGGATGCGCACGGCGCGTTGCCCGCCTACAGCGTAGCCAACGCCTTCGCGCGCTACCGGCCGGCGCGCGACTGGCTGGTGATCTTCAAGGTCGACAACCTCTTCGACCGGCGCTATTCCAGCTTCGGCGTGCTCGGGCGCAACTTCTTCAACGGGCCCGGAAACACTTACGACCTGACGACGGCGGCGCCCGAGCCCTTCCTCGCTCCCGGCGCCCCCCGCGCGTTCTGGCTCGCGCTCCAGTACGAATCGCGATAGCCTAGCGCCGCCATGAGGAGGATCCTGGGGGGGATGGCCGCCGCGCTGCTGCCGGCGCTCGCGGCGGCGCAGGAAACCGTCGTGATCACGGCGACGCGCGTGCCCGAGCCGAGCCTCGAGATTCCGGCGTCGGTCGACCGCGTCTATGGCGAAGACATTCGCCGCGACCGCCAGCAGGTGAACCTTTCCGAGAGCCTCGGCCAGGTTCCCGGCGTGACGGTGCTGAATCGCCAGAACTACGCGCAAGACCTGCAGGTCCAGTCGCGCGGCTTCGGCGCCCGCTCCACGTTCGGCGTGCGCGGCATCCGCCTCATCACGGACGGCATCCCGGCGACCATGCCGGACGGGCAGGGACAGGCGGCGAGCTTCGATCTTGGCACGGCGGAGCGCATCGAGGTGCTGCGCGGGCCGTTTTCCAGCCTGTACGGGAATTCATCCGGGGGCGTGATCTCGCTCGAGACCATGGACGGCCCGGCGGTGCCGACGGGCGAAGCCGATGTCCTTTTTGGCAGCTACGGCACGTGGCGGGGCGCGCTCAAGTTCGGCGGCCAGTGGGGCAACGTGAACGGCATCGGCGACCTCTCGCATTTCAAGACCGACGGCTATCGCGACCACAGTGCCGCAACGCGCGACCTCTTCAACGGCAAGCTGAAATACCGCCTGGGCGACGACGACGGCGTCACCGTCGTCGAGAACAGCCTGCGCCAGCCCGACACCCAGGATCCGCTGGGGCTTACCCGCGCGCAGGTGGCGCAGGACCCGCGCCAGGCGACGCCCGAAGCAACCCAGTTCAATACGCGCAAGAGCGTCTCGCAGGACCAGGTGGGCGCAACCCTCGCGCACCGGCTAGGCGGCGGCCGCGCCGAGCTGATGGGCTACGTCGGACAGCGCGGCGTGCAGCAGTTTCTCGCCATCCCGCTCGCCACGCAGAATGCCGCGACCCATTCGGGCGGCGTGGTCGACCTCGACCGCCAATTCGGCGGCGGCGCTCTGCGCTGGTTCCGCACGATCGCGAGCGTCGACTTTTCGCTCGGCGCCGAATACGACGTGATGTACGAGCATCGCCAGGGGTTCATCAACAATTTCGGCGAGCAAGGGGCGCCGAAGCGCGACGAGGACAACACGGTGACGAGCACCGCCCTGTATGCCCAGGCGCAATGGAAGGCGAGCGAGCACTGGTTGCTGCATGGCGGAGTGCGCACGACGCGGGTGGAATTCGAGTCCCAGGACCATTTCATCGTGCCGGGCAACGGCGACGACAGCGGATCGAAGTCCTTCCAGGCGGCGACCCCGGTAGCCGGCATCGTCTTTCGCGCCACGCCGAACACGAGCGTGTACGGCAACCTCGGCAAAGGCTTCGAGACGCCGACGCTGCTGGAGATCGCCTATCGCAATGCCGGCAGCGGCCTCAACTTCGACCTGAACGCGAGCCACAGCAATCACGCGGAGATCGGCGTGAAGACGATCGTGCCGAGATGGGGCCGGGTAAACGCGGCGCTGTTCAAGATCGAGACGTCGGACGAAATCGTGGTCGACCGCAACAGCGGCGGGCGCGCGACGTTCAAGAACGTCGGACACACCGATCGCAAGGGCTTCGAGCTCGGCGCGGAAACGCTGCTCCCGGGCCGCTTCCAGCTGCGCGCCGCGTACACCTACCTCGACGCCACATTCCGCGAAGGCTTCAACACGGTGATCGGGACTTTCCCGAACAACACGCCGATCGCCGTGGCGCCGGGCACGCAGCTCCCCGGGACGGCGAAGAACCAGTTCTACGGCGAGCTGCGCTATACCCGCGAGCCATTCCGCGCCAGCCTCGAGATGCTGCACCGCTCGAGCGTGCCGGTGAGCGATCCCAACACCGACTTCGCCGGTCCGTTCACGGTGTGGAACGTGTCCGCTGGCCTCGTGCAGGCGCGCGGTCGCTGGCGCTTCACCGAGTTCGCGCGCATCGACAACCTGGGCGATCGAAACTACGTCGGCTCGGTGATCGTGAACGAAACGAGCTTCCGCTATTTCGAGCCTGCCCCGACACGCAACTTCTCGGTCGGCCTGCAGGCCGCGCTTCAGTTCTAGAATACCCGTCCCCACGGAGGAGACACGTCCATGATCAGACCCGTAGTCGCGGCGGCCGTCGCGGCCGCCTTTGCAGTTCCGGCGCAGGCGCAGGACAAGGCGCCGCCGCCCGCCTGGCACCAGGGCAAGCCCCCCGCCATGAGCGAATCCAGCCTGCATCCCTTCGCGCCGAACATGACCGGACGCTCGGCGAAGGAGGTACCGTTCGACAAGCTGAAGGTGCCCGCCGGCTTCAAGGTCGAGGTGTGGGCGGAAGGGGTTCCGGAAGCGCGCTCGCTCGCGCTCGGCGACAAGGGAACGGTGTTCGTCAGCAACCGGCTCGCGAAGAGCGTCTACGCAGTGGTCGACAAAGGCGGCAGCCGCGAGGTGAAGACGATCCTCAAAGGCCTCAACGCGCCGAACGGCATCGTGTTCAGCAAGGGGACGCTGTACGTCGCGGAGCGCGACCGGATCACGCGCTACGACGGCATCGAGAGCCGCCTCGACAATCCGCCCGAGGGCAAGGTCGTCGTGGACAACCTCGATCCGGACAAGCAGCCCGGGCACTTCTGGAAATTCCTCGCCATGGGGCCCGACGGCAAGCTGTACTTCAACGACGGCTCGCCGCAGAACATCACCATGCCGAGCTACATCCAGGCGTCGATCCTGCGCGTCGACCCGAAGACCGGCGTGGTGGAGAACTTCGCGCAGGGCGTGCGCAACTCGGTGGGCTTCGACTGGGATCCGAAGACCAAGCACCTGTGGTTCACCGAGCACGGCCGCGACTGGCTGGGCGACGATACGCCCTCGGATGAACTCAACGTGGCGACGCGCGCCGGGCAGCACTTCGGTTTCCCGTATTGCCACCAGGGCGATACGCTCGATCCGGAGTACGGCAAGAACCGCTCGTGCAAGGAATTCACGCCGCCGGCGCTCAAGCTCGGCGGCCACGTCGCGCCGCTCGGCATGCGCTTCTACAACGGCAAGATGTTCCCCGCCGGGTACCAAGGGAACATCTTCCTTGCCGAGCACGGTTCCTGGAACCGCACCAACAAGCAGGGCTACCAGGTAATGCGCGTCGTGGTGAACGGCGACAAGGTCGTGAAGAGCGAGCCGTTCCTCACCGGCTTCCTCGTCGACGAGAAAGCCGACCCGCCGATGTGGGGCCGGCCGGTCGACGTGCTGGTGATGAAGGACGGCGCATTGCTCGTCTCCGACGACTACAACGGTATCCTGTACCGCATCAGCTACCGGAAGTGAGCTTGAAGTTTGGAGCTGGCAACGCGACGGCGCTCGCCGTCGCGTTCCTTATTTGCGCTGACGCTATTGCGGCTGACGCCGAAGCGGGCAAGGCGAAGGCGCAGCCCTGCGCTGCCTGCCACGGCGAGGGCGGCAACTCGACCAATCCGCAGATTCCGTCGCTCGCCGGCCAGCCGGCGCAGATGATCGCCACGCAGCTCTACCAGTTCCGCGAAGGCAACCGCAAGAACGAGCAGATGTCGCCCCTGGCGGCGAATATGTCGAACTCGGAGATGAACGACCTCGCCGCGTACTTCTCCAGCGTGCCGCCGGCGCCTTCTCAGCACCGCACCGCGCCCGAGGCTGCCGAGCTTGGGCCGCCGCTCGCCCGGAAGCTGAACTGCACGCAGTGCCACGGACCGGCGCTGCTCGGCCAGCAGCACATTCCGCGGCTTGCCGGCCAGCAGGCCGACTACCTGCGCGCGCAGCTCAAGCTCTTCAAGGCCGGCCAGCGCGCCGACATGGACGGCAACATGACTTCCGCCGCGCAGGCGCTGGGCGACAAGGACATCGACGTCCTTGTCGACTACATCGCCGGGCTCTCGCCCGCGAAATAACCTATTTCGCCGGCGCGCGCTCGGGCTCGGTGGCGCCTTTGAACCGCTCGCTGCTCTCGGTCGCGGACGTGCTGGCCCCGCCGGCGGCAGTGCCGGGCTCGGCCGAGCTATCGGTCTTCGCGCCTTCGTCCTTCAGGCACTGATCGCGCTCGGCGCCGCTCAGCGAATCGCAGTGCGGCGATCCGCCCTGGCCGTACTGCTCGCTCGCCGCGGGCGTATTCGGTGCCGCGCCGCCTTTGGCGGCCGGGACGCGTCGCTCGTCATCCTGCTGGGTGGTTTGCGCGAGCGAAGCGAGCGGTGCAGCGAGCGCGATCGCCAGCGCGGCAAGGGAAATGGCCGTTCTCATGGATGGCTCCTCAACAGTTTCCGCTCGATGTTCCGAGCGTCGATCCAGGCCATGACCTGCAAGATCCTTGCCGCGCGCCCGATTCGGAGATCGGGCTCCGTCCCCGAATTCAGGCGGCCTTCGCCTTGGCGGGGCCGGCGCGGCGCATGAGCTCGCGCAGCACGTAGGGCAGGATGCCGCCGTGGAGGTAGTAGTCCACCTCGATGGCCGTGTCGATGCGCGATTTCACCGGCAGCTCCACCTTGCGCCCGTCGGCCATCGTGATGCGCAGCTTGAGGCTCTGTTGCGGCTCGATGTCGTCGAGCCCGAGCACGTCGATCGTCTCGTCGCCTTTCAGGCCGAGCGACTGCGCCGAATCGCCGGGCATGAACTGCAGCGGCAGCACCCCCATGCCGACCAGGTTCGAGCGGTGGATGCGCTCGAAGCTGCGCGCGATGACCGCCTTCACGCCGAGGAGCTGGGTACCTTTGGCGGCCCAGTCGCGCGAAGAACCGGTACCGTATTCTTCGCCACCGAAGACGACCGTCGGCGTACCCTCGGCGAGATAGCGCATCGCGGCGTCGTAGATCGGCAGGTCCTGTCCCTTGTAGAGGGTGAAGCCGCCTTCCTTGCCGCCGAGCATCAGGTTCTTGATGCGCACGTTGGCGAAAGTGCCGCGCATCATGACCTCGTGGTTGCCGCGCCGCGCGCCGTAGCTGTTGAAGTCGGCGACCGCGACGTCGTGCTCCTGCAGATAGATGCCGGCGGGCGAGGTGGGCTTGATCGATCCCGCCGGCGAGATGTGGTCGGTCGTCACCGAGTCGCCGAACATGCCGAGGATCTTCGCCCCGCTGATGCCGCCCGGGCGGGCCGGCTGCATCGCGAAGCCACGGAAGAAGGGCGGCTCGGCGATGTAGGTCGATTCGGGCCAGGTGTACACCTGGCCGGCCGGGGCGGCGATCTTCTTCCATAGCGGCGTCGCGTCGCCGAGGTTCGAGTAAAGGCGACGGAAGGTGGGCGCGTCCATCGCGAGCTTCATCAGCGCCTTCACTTCCTCGGCCTTCGGCCAGATATGGCCGATGTACACCGGCTGGCCGTCCTTGGTCGTGCCGAGCGGCTCGCTCCTCAGGTTTTTCAGCACCGTGCCGGCGATGGCGTAGGCGACCACCAGCGGCGGCGAGGCGAGGAAGTTGCCGCGGATGTTCGGGTGGATGCGCGCCTCGAAGTTGCGGTTGCCCGAGAGCACCGCCGCGCACACGAGGTCGTTCTTGACGATCGCCTCCTCGATCGACTGCGCGAGCGGCCCGGCGTTGCCGATGCAGGTGGTGCAGCCGTACGCGGCGAGCGAGAAGCCGAGCTTCTCGAGGTAGGGCAGCAGGCCCGCCTTCGCCAGGTACTCGGTCACTACGCGCGAGCCCGGCGCGAGCGAGGTCTTCACGTGCGGCTTGACGGTCAGGCCGAGCTCGACCGCTTTCTTCGCCACGAGGCCGGCCGCGAGCAGCACGCCCGGATTCGAGGTGTTGGTGCACGAGGTGATCGCGGCGATCAGCACGTCGCCGTTGCGGATCTCGAGGCCGTCGAAGGTCCGGTAGGGCTTCGTCAGCTGCTCGGGTTTCTTGCCGAAGCCGTTGTCCTTCATCGGCGCGGTGAACAGACGCTCGAAGGTCGGCTTGACCTTGTCGAGGTCGATGCGGTCCTGCGGCCGCTTCGGGCCGGCGAGCGAGGGCATCACTTTCGACAGATCGAGCTCGAGCGTCTCGCTGTAGTCGATGTCGCCGGGCCGCGGAATGCCGAACAGGCGCTGCGCCTTGAAGTACGCCTCGAGCGCGGCCACCTTGTCGGCGCTGCGCCCGGTGCCGCGGAAGTACTCGAGGGTGCGGCTGTCGACCGGGAAGAAGCCCATCGTCGCGCCGTATTCGGGCGCCATGTTGGCGAGCGTGGCGCGGTCCTGCACCGTGAGCGACTCGGTGCCTTCGCCGAAATACTCGACGAACTTGCCGACCACTTTGGCCTTGCGCAGCATCTCGGTGACGGTGAGGACGAGGTCGGTGGCGGTGCACGCGGGATGCAGCTTGCCCTTGAGATGCACGCCGACCACGTCGGGCGTGAGGAAATAGACCGGTTGCCCGAGCATGCCCGCCTCGGCCTCGATGCCGCCCACGCCCCAGCCGACCACGCCGATGCCGTTGATCATCGTGGTATGGCTGTCGGTCCCGACCAGCGTGTCGGGGTAGCAGATGCCGTCCGGGTCCTTGTGCACGCCGGGCGCGAGGTACTCGAGGTTCACCTGGTGGCAGATGCCGATGCCCGGCGGCACTACCTTGAAGGTGTCGAAGGCCTGCATGCCCCACTTGAGGAACTGGTAGCGCTCGGTGTTGCGCCGGAACTCGAGCTGCATGTTGAGGTCGAGCGCGTTCTTCTTGCCGTAGTGGTCGATCTGCACGGAGTGGTCGACGACCAGGTCGACCGGCACGAGCGGCTCGACCACCTTGGCGTCCTTCCCCATGCGGTCGGCAACGTTGCGCATCGCCGCGAGGTCGCAGAGCAGCGGCACGCCGGTGAAGTCCTGGAGCAGGATGCGCGCGACGACGAACGGAATCTCCTCGGTGCGCGGCGCCACCGGCTTCCAGCCGGCCAGCTGGCGCACGTGCTGTTCGGTGATCTTGGCTCCGTCGCAGTTGCGCAACACCGACTCGAGCACGATGCGGATCGAGACCGGCAGGCGCTCGATATTCACGCCCAGGGCCTTGCCGAGGGCGGGCAGGGAGTAGAGCCTGCCTTGCTTGAACGGCTCGAGCGTTTGGAAGGCGTTGTGGGGCATGTTCAGGTCCTTTTCTCTTTGTCTTTGAATTGCTCGAAGGTGAGCGTTCGGTACGCGCCGCTCGCGACGTAGCGCTCGAGCAGCACGAATTCGTCCGGGTCGAAGATGCCGCCGACCTGGCGGTACATCCGCTGCCCGTCGGCGGCGTAGAAGTCGAAGGTGGGGGTTGCAGAAACTCCGACCGATCGGGCGTGGCGATTTTCAGGAAGCACGTTGCCAGCGACGCCGGTGATGGCCTGCGCGCCGCGGATATCGATGGCCACGACGGTGAAGTCCTTGCGGAACTGTTTCTGCACCTGCGGCAGATTCAGCACTTCCTGCTTCATGCGCCGGCAGTAAGGGCACTCCTCGAAGTGGTACATCACCACCACCCCGCGCTTGCCGGAGGCTTTCGCGTCGGCGAGCTCGCTTTTCAGGTCGCCGAGGAACGGATCGAAGAACGCTTCCCAGGGCTCGGCCGCGTGCACGGACGCGGCGACGAGCAGCAGGAAGACGAGCCTAACGGCCGCCGTCATTGAACCAGATCGCCTCCGCCGAGCAGCCGGCGAGGTTTTCCAGCCGGAACAGCAGCTGCGCGCGCTCCTCGAGAAGCGCGGCGAGCTGCTCGTCGCAGCGCGCGATCGGGCCGGGATAGCTGCGGATCTCGGCCGACAGCTCGGCGATGCGCCGCTCGAGTTCCTCTCTCATATGACCATCAGGTCGACGAACTCGTGCACCGGCGTGGCGCCGAGCCTGCGTGCGTCGAGGCATAGCTCGAGGATCGCCTTCTGCTGCTTCGCGGGGAAGCGGCGCGCGAGGTTGCGCTCGAACTTCTCGACGAGCAGCGGGATGCCGTCCTTGCGGCGGCGCTTGTGGCCGATCGGGTACTCGACCGCCACCTCGGCAAGCCGCTTGCCGTCCTTGAACTCGACGCTGAGCGCGTTGGCGATCGAGCGCTTGTCCGGATCGTGGTAGTCGCGCGTGAACTGCGGATCCTCGGCGCAGACGATCTTCTCCCGCAGGAGGTCGATACGCGGATCGGCGGCGACCTCGTCCTCGTAGTCCTGCGCGGTGAGCCGGCCGAAGAGCAGCGGCACGGCGACCATGTACTGGATGCAATGGTCGCGATCGGCCGGGTTGTAGAGCGGCCCCTTCTTGTCGATGATGCGGATCGCCGCTTCGTGCGTTCGGATGGTGATCTTCCGGATGTCCTCCAGCCGGTTCTTCACCAGCGGATGGAGCTGCATCGCGGCCTCGGCGGCCGTCTGCGCATGGAACTCCGCGGGGAACGAGATCTTGAAGAGCACGTGCTCCATCACGTAGCTGCCGAAGGGTCGCTGGAACTTGAACGGCTGGCCGCGGAACGAGACGTCGTAGAAGCCCCAGGTCTTCGCCGTGAGCACCGACGGATAGCCCATCTCGCCGGTGCGCGAAATCAGCGCGAGTCGAACCGCACGCGAGGTGGCGTCGCCCGCGGCCCAGCTCTTGCGCGAGCCGGTGTTCGGCGCGTGGCGGTAGGTACGCAGGCTCTGGCCGTCGACCCAGGCCTGGGAGATGGCGTTCACCGTCTCGTCGTACGACAGCCCGAGCAGCCGGGCAATGACCGCGGTCGAGGCCACCTTCACCAGAACCACGTGGTCGAGGCCGACGCGGTTGAAGCTGTTCTCGAGCGCAAGCACGCCCTGGATCTCGTGCGCCTTGATCATGGCGCTCAGCACGTCGCGCATGACGAGCCTGGCGCCGTTGCGCGACAGCCAGTCGGCCGTCATGAGGATGCCGCCCAGGTTGTCCGAGGGATGGCCCCACTCGGCGGCGAGCCACGTGTCGTTGAAGTCGAGCCAGCGGATCATCGCGCCGAGGTTGAACGCCGCCTGCACGGGATCGAGCTGGAACTGCGTCCCCGGCACGCGCGCGCCTTTCGGCACCACCGTGCCGTGCACGAGGGGCCCGAGCAGCTTCGTGCACGCCGGATACTCGAGCGCCTCGAAGCCGCAGCCGAGCGTGTCCATGAGGCAATAGCGCGCCGTCTCGTAGGCCTCCGGGCTGGCGATCTCGTAGCGCGCGACGTAGTCGGCGATGTCGGTCAGGACCTGGTCCGGCGCCGGCCGGACGTTGGAGATCAAGGCGGTCATTCTTTCTCGATCGGCTTGCCTTGCGGGACGTCGTCGACCTCGAAGCTCCATTCGTAGCCGCCGACCGGATCGAAGGTGTGCTCGTTGCCGCCGGAACGGCGCGGCGCATGGCGCATCGGCGGCGCCGGCGCGCGCTCGTCGGGACGCTTGTCCCACCAGATGGCGCGCCCCTTGCGCTGCGATTCGAGCTCCTCGGGATGCTCGGTCAGGAACTCGCGGATGAAGCGGGTCAGGTCGGATTCGTACATTTATCGCTTCTCGAGGGGAACCCAGGGCCGGGTGTCCGGGCCGGTGTAGTTGGCGCTCGGGCGGACGATCTTGCCGTCGATGCGCTGCTCGATGACGTGTGCCGACCAGCCGCTCGTGCGCGAGAGCACGAAGAGCGGCGTGAAGTGCAGCGTCGGCACGCCCATGCGGCTGTAGGAGACCGCGCTGTACCAGTCGAGGTTGGCGAACATCCGCTTCTCGTCCCACATCACCTTCTCGATGCGCTCCGCGACGCGGTATTGAGCGAGGTCGCCCGCTTCCTTCGCGAGCCGCTCGGCGACCGCCTTGATCACCTTGTTGCGCGGATCGCCGGTGGTGTAGACTGGATGCCCGAAGCCGATGACGATCTCCTTGGCCGCCATGCGCCGGCGGATGTCCGCCTCGGCCGCGTCTGCATTTTTGTATCTCTTTTGAATTTCGTCGGACACTTCATTGGCGCCACCGTGCTTGGGGCCGCGCAGCGCGCCGATCCCGCCGGTGATCGCGCTGTACATGTCCGACCCCGTGCCGGCGATCACGCGGCAGGTGAAGGTGCTGGCGTTGAACTCGTGCTCGGCGTACAGGATGAGCGAGGTGTGCATGGCCCGTACCCAGGATGCACTCGGTTTTTTCTGATGTAACAACCTCAAATAGTGGCCGCCGATCGAGTCATCGTCCGTCTCGACCTCTATGCGCTTGCCCCCATTTACATAGTGATACCAGTACAGAAGCATGGAGCCGAAGCTGGCCATCAGGCGATCGGCGATGGCGCGCGCGCCCTCGATGGGATGGCTTTCCTTTTCCGGCTCGAGCGTGCCGAGCACCGAGGCGCCGGTGCGCAGGACGTCCATCGGGTGCGCGGAGCGGGGCAGCTGCTCGAGCACAGTCTTGAGGGCCGCCGGCAGCCCGCGCAGCTTCTTCAGGCGGCCTTTGTAGGCCGCAAGCTCCGCGGGCGTGGGCAGCTTCTCGTGCACGAGCAGGTAGGCGATCTCCTCGAACTCGGCCTGCTCGGCGAAGTCGAGGATGTCGTAGCCGCGGTACTGGAGGTCGTTGCCGCTGCGCCCGACGGTGCAGAGCGCGGTGTTGCCGGCCGGCACGCCCGACAGGGCGACCGATTTCTTGGGTTTAGGAGCGACGTTCGCGGGCGAAGAGCTCATCGAGTTTCTTCTCGTAGTCGTGGTAGCCGATGATGTCGTACAGCTCCTCGCGCGTCTGCATCTCCGGCAGCAGCGATTTCTGCGTTCCCTGGCGGCGCAGCGTTTCGTACGCGTGCAGCGCGGCCTTGTTCATCGCGCGGAAGGCCGTGAGCGGATAGAGCACCATCGCCACGTCGGCCGAGCGCAGCTCCTCGACCGTGAAGAGCGGCGTCTTCCCGAACTCGGTGATGTTGGCGAGGATCGGCACCCTCACCGCGGCGGCGAACTTGCGGTACATCGCGAGCTCGGTGATCGCCTCGGGGAAGATCATGTCGGCTCCCGCGTCGACATACGCTTTCGCCCTATCGATGGCTGGCTCCAGTCCTTCATTCGCCAAGGCATCCGTGCGCGCCATGACGACGAACTCGCGATCGGTGCGCGCGTCGACCGCGGACTTGATGCGGTCGCACATCTCTTCCTTGGCGACGAGCTCCTTGCCGGGCCGGTGGCCGCAGCGCTTGGCGCCCACCTGATCCTCGATGTGCATCGCCGCGGCGCCGAACTTGACCAGCGAGCGCGTGGTGCGCGCCACGTTGAAGGCGCTCGCGCCGAAGCCGGTGTCGACGTCGACGAGCAGCGGCAGGTCGCACACGTCGGTGATGCGCCGGATGTCCGTGAGCACGTCGTCCAGGTTCGAGATGCCGAGGTCCGGCATGCCGAGCGAGCCGGCCGCGACGCCGCCGCCGGAGAGATAGATCGCGCGATAGCCGACGCGCTTCGCCATCAGCGCGTGGTTGGCGCAGATGGTGCCGATAACCTGGAGCGGGCGCTCGTCCTTTGCCGCCTGCCTGAAGCGCGCGCCGGCACTCATGCGCTATCTCCCGAGGAGCTGCTTCACGCCGTCGCGCTCTTCGTGCAGCTCCTTCAATGTCGCATCCATGCGCTTGCGGCTGAAGTCCGAAAGCTCCAGCCCCTTGACGATCTGGTAGCCGCCGCCGCGGCAGGTGACGGGATAGCCGTACACGACGCCTTCCGGAATGCCGTAGCTGCCATCGGAGGGCACACCCATGCTCACCCAGTCGCCGTCGCGCGTGCCCGAGAGCCAGTCGCGCACGTGGTCGATCGCGGCATTGGCCGCGCTCGCGGCGGAGGAGAGGCCGCGCGCCTCGATGATCGCCGCGCCGCGTTTCTGCACCTTCGGGATGAACTCGTTCTCCAACCATGCCGGGTCGTTGATCATCGGCCAGACTTTCTTGCCTTCCGCTTCTGCCTGGAAGACATCGGGATACTGCGTCGCCGAGTGGTTGCCCCAGATCGTGATCTTGCGAATCGAGGTCACCGGCTTGGCGACCTTTTGTGCGACCTGCGAGGTGGCGCGGTTGTGGTCCAGGCGCATCATGGCCGTGAACTGGGTGGGCTTGAGTCCCGGCGCATTTTTCATGGCGATGAGGCAGTTGGTGTTCGCCGGGTTGCCGACGACCAGAACTTTCACGTTCCTGTCGGCGGCGCGCTCGAGCGCCTGGCCCTGCGGGGCAAAGATCTTGCCGTTCGCCTCCAGCAGGTCCTTGCGCTCCATGCCGGGGCCGCGCGGCCGGGCGCCGACCAGCAGCGCGACCTGCGCGTCCTTGAACGCCACCATCGGATCGGAGGCCGGCAGCATGCCGGCGAGCAGCGGAAAGGCGCAGTCCTCGAGCTCCATCATCACCCCGCGCAGCGCCTTCTGCGCTTTCTCGTCGGGGATCTCGAGCATCTGCAGGATGACCGGCTGGTCTTTGCCGAGCATTTCCCCGCTCGCGACGCGAAACAGCAGCGAATAGCCGATCTGACCGGCGGCGCCGGTGACGGCGACGCGAACTGGGGCTTTGGGCATCTAGGAGCTCCGCGAACCTGGGTTACTTATCGGGAAAACGCCTGATTTCGATTCTACAGCAGCGGGTTGCTGCGCCGCGACGTTATAATCAAGCGGCGCGGGTTGTGGGGCTCGCGCAAAGCCTATGTCCAGCGTGGCCGCGAAAAAACGTCGACCAAAATACCTGAGCCTCACCGCGTTCCTGTTCGAGATCCGCTTTCCGCCGGCGGCGTGGGTCTCCGGGTTCCACCGCATCTCGGGCTTCCTGCTGTTCCTGCCGTTCACTGCCTGGCTGCTTTATCTGCTCGACGTGAGCCTCGCCTCCGAGCAGGGCTTCGCGCACGTCCGCGAGGCGTATCTGCGCTCCCCGATCGCCAAGCTCGCGCTCATCGTCTTCGTCTGGGCCTACCTGCACCATTTCTTCGCCGGGCTGCGCTTCCTGTTGATCGACCTCAACGTGGGCGTCGACCTGCCGCAGGCACGCTACTCGGCCTACGCCGTGTTCGCCGCCAGCCTCGTGCTGACGGCCTTGATTGGCTGGCGCCTATGGTGGTGAAGCGCGTGGTCGTCGGCGCGCATTACGGCCTGGGCGACTGGATCGCGCAGCGCATCACCGCGGTGGTGATGATGCTCTATACGCTGCTCCTGCTCGGCGTGTTCGCCGCGCGCAGCGCGCCGATGGACTATGCGGCGTGGAAGGCGCTCTTCGCGCAGGGCTGGATGCGCGTCGCGACGCTCATCTTCGCGGTCAGCCTGGCCTGGCACGCATGGATCGGCCTGCGCGACATCCTCATGGACTATGCGCGGCCCGCCAGCCTGCGCTTCGCGCTGCAGGTGCTGAGCATTCTCGTCATCGCTGTCTATCTCGGCTGGACGGTGCAGATCCTATGGCGCTGACTTTATGGCTATAGCTACAAGGCGTTTCGATGCCATAGTGGTCGGCGCAGGCGGCTCCGGCATGCGCGCCGCGCTCGAGCTCGCGCGCGCCAACTTGAAAGTCGCCGTGCTGAGCAAAGTCTTCCCCACCCGGTCGCATACCGTGGCGGCGCAGGGCGGCATCGCCGCGCCGCTCGCCAACTCGACCGAGGACAACTGGCACTGGCACATGTACGACACGGTCAAGGGCGCCGACTACCTCGGCGACCAGGACGCGATCGAGTACATGTGCCGCCGCGCCACCGAGGTGGTGGTCGAGCTCGAGCATATGGGCATGCCGTTCGATCGCCTGGAGAACGGCAAGATCTATCAGCGGCCGTTCGGCGGCCATACCCAGGACTACGGCAGTCCGAAGATGGCGATGCGCGCCTGCGCCGCCGCCGATCGCACCGGCCACGCCATGCTGCACACGCTCTACCAGCAGAACGTGCGCGCCAACACGCTGTTCCTCGTCGAATGGATGGCGCTCGACCTGATCCGCGACCCGCAGGACGGCGCCGTGGTCGGCGTCACGGCGCTCGAGATGGAAACGGGCGAGCTGCACATCCTGCAGTCGAAAGCGGTGGTGCTGGCGACCGGCGGCGCCGGCCGCATCTATTGGGCGAGTACCAATGCATTCATCAATACCGGCGACGGCCTGGGCATGGCGGCGCGCGCCGGGCTGCCGCTCGAGGACATGGAGTTCTGGCAATTCCATCCGACGGGCGTCGCCGGCGCGGGCGTGCTGATCACCGAAGGCGTGCGCGGCGAAGGCGGCTATCTGCTCAACAAGAACGGCGAGCGCTTCATGGAGCGCTATGCGCCGAACGCCAAGGACCTGGCGAGCCGCGACGTGGTGTCGCGCGCCATGACCACCGAGATCAAGGAAGGCCGCGGCTGCGGCGAGCACGGCGACCACGTGCTGCTCAAGCTCGACCACCTCGGGCCCGAAGTGATCATGCAGCGCCTGCCCGGGATCCGCGAGATCGCAATCAAGTTCGCGAACGTCGATCCGATCCGCGACCCGATCCCGGTGGTGCCGACGGTGCACTACCAGATGGGCGGGATCCCGACCAACTACATGGGGCAGGTGGTCGCGCCGGAAGGCGCGAGCAAGGAGGCGATCGTTCCCGGGCTGTATGCCGCGGGCGAATGCGCCTGCGTCTCGGTGCACGGCGCGAACCGCCTCGGCACCAACTCGCTGCTCGACCTGCTCGTGTTCGGCAAGGCCTCCGGCGAGCAGATCCTCAAGGACATTCGCAGTCAGCCGAGCCCCTACCGCACCCTGCCCAAAGGCGCCGGCGAGGCCACGCGCGAGCGGGTCAACCGCCTCGATTCGGCGAGCGGCGGCGAGCGCGTGGCTGACGTGCTGAACGACCTGCGGCGCACCATGCAGGGCCATTGCGGCGTGTTCCGCTTCCCGGACATGCTGCGCGAGGGCGTGGCGAAGATGAAGCAGATCGCCGAGCGCAGCAAGCGCATCTTCATCGCCGACAAGTCGAAGGTCTTCAACACCGCGCGGGTCGAGGCGCTCGAGCTCGAGAACCTCGTGGAGACTGCGCTGTCCACCATCGTCTGCGCCGAGGCGCGCAAGGAAAGCCGCGGCGCGCAGGCGCGCGCCGATTTTCCCGAGCGCGACGACGTCAACTGGATGAAGCACACCCTCTGGTACAAGGAAGGTAACCGCCTGGACTACAAGCCCGTGCACCTCAAGCCGCTGACCGTGGCGACCCTCGAGCCCAAGGTACGGACGTACTGACGATGAAACTCACCATCTACCGCTACGACCCCGACAAGGACGCGAAGCCCTACTACCAGGACTACGACGTGCCGCTCGACTCGCACGACCGCATGCTGCTCGACGCGCTGGTCAAGGCGAAGGCGCAGGACGACACGCTCGCCTTCCGCCGCTCGTGCCGCGAAGGCGTGTGCGGCTCCGACGCGATGAACATCAACGGCAAGAACCAGCTCGCCTGCATCACCAAGCTTGCCGAGCTGCCCGAGCACGTGACGATCCGGCCGCTGCCCGGCGTGCCGGTGATCCGCGACCTGATCGTCGACATGACGCAGTTCTTCAAGCAGTACCACTCGATCAAGCCTTATGTCATCAACAACGATCCGCCGCCCGAGCGCGAGCGCCTGCAGTCGCCCGAGGAGCGCGACCACCTGAACGGCCTCTACGAGTGCATCCTGTGCGCCTGCTGCTCGACCTCGTGCCCGTCGTTCTGGTGGAACCCGGACAAGTTCGTCGGCCCGGCGGGCCTGCTGCAGGCCTACCGCTTCATCGCCGATACGCGCGACCAGGCCACGAGCGAGCGCCTCGACAGCCTGAACGATCCCTACCGGTTGTTCCGTTGCCACACGATCATGAACTGTGTCGACGTATGCCCGAAGGGCCTCAACCCCACGAAGGCGATCAACCACATCAAGGAACTGCTGGCGAAGCGCGCGGTTTGAGCCCCGAACTTCACCGCCTCAAGTGGAAGTGCCGGCGCGGCCTGCTGGAGCTCGATATCGTCCTCGAGCGGTTTTTGCGCAACCGCCAGCCGAGCGGAGAAGAAGCCGCGCAACTCGATGCGTTGCTCGAGCTGCCGGATAACGATCTCTGGGACATCGTTGCGAGCCGCAGCGATGCCTTCCCGCCGCACCTGAAGGAAGTCGTGGCGCGCCTGCGCGCCGCCTGAGAGGAACCCCATGGCTGAAAAGAACGCCCAGCTCAAGCTGCCCGACGGAAGGAGCGTCGACTTTCCCGTGCTCTCCGGAACGACGGGCCCGGACGTAATCGACATCCGCAGCCTGTACGGAAAAGCGGGCATGTTCACGTACGACCCGGGTTATCTCTCGACCGCGAGCTGCTCCTCCCACATCACCTACATCGACGGCGACCAGGGCATCCTGCTCTACCGCGGCTATCCGATCGAGCAGCTGGCGCAGACGTGCGACTTTCTCGAGGTCTGCTATCTGCTGCTGAACGGCGAGCTGCCGAACCGCAAGCAGAAGGACGAGTTCGTCGGCATCGTGACCCACCACACCATGGTGCACGAGCAGCTCGCTCGGCTCTACCAGGGTTTCCGCCGCGACGCGCACCCGATGGCGGTGATGGTCGGCGTGGTGGGCGCGCTGTCCGCCTTCTATCACGACGCGCTCGACATCAACGATCCGCACCATCGCACGATCTCGGCGTTCCGCCTGATCGCCAAGATGCCGACCATCGTCGCGATGTCCTACAAGTACTCGGTCGGCCAGCCGTTCATGTACCCGAGGAACGACCTCTCGTACACGGCCAACTTCATGCGCATGATGTTCGGCGTGCCGGCCGAGGAGTACAAGGTGAACGATGTGCTGGTGCGCGCGATGGATCGCATCTTCATCCTGCACGCCGACCACGAGCAGAACGCCTCGACCTCGACGGTGCGCCTGTCCGGCTCCTCGGGCGCGAATCCCTACGCCTGCGTCGCCGCCGGCATCGCCTGCCTGTGGGGCCCGGCGCACGGCGGCGCGAACGAGGCGTGCCTCGAGATGCTGGAAGAGATCGGCGACGCGTCCCAGGTGCCCGAGTTCATCAAGAAGGTGAAGGACAAGCACTCCGGCGTGCGCCTCATGGGCTTCGGCCATCGCGTCTACAAGAACTACGACCCGCGCGCGAAGCTCATGCGCGAGACCTGCCACGAGGTGCTGAACGAGCTCGGCCTGCACAACGACCGGATCTTCAAGCTCGCGCTCGCGCTGGAGAAGATCGCGCTCGAGGACGACTACTTCGTGTCGCGCAAGCTCTATCCGAACGTCGACTTCTACTCCGGCATCGTGCAGCGCGCGCTCGGCATCCCGGTGTCGATGTTCACCTGCATCTTCTCGCTCGCGCGCACGGTGGGCTGGATCGCGCAGTGGCAGGAGATGATCACCGACCCCGAGTACAAGATCGGCCGGCCGCGCCAGCTCTACAAGGGCGCCACGCGCCGCGACGTCAAGCCCATCGACAAGCGTTAACCCGTATGGCCAGTGTAATGCGGCAGTTTCTGGACACGTCGTACCTCTTCGGCGGCAACGCGCCGTTCATCGAGGACCTGTACGAGAAGTACCTCGTCAACCCGACGGCGGT
>CAYZFN010000048.1:0-48156 GCA_964477695.1 uncultured Enterobacteriaceae bacterium
GCCGGCCGCGTCGCGCTCTAACAGGTGGTAGCCGCTGTTACGCCAGAAATCAGGCAGGGTGGACGACCAGTCGCGAATGCGACGCGACGTGCTGCTTGAGGAACTCCATCTGGTCGGCGAGGATGCGCCGGTTGGTGAGGATCAGGTATTCGGCCTTGTTCGGGATGTACGGCGCGTAGAGCAGCTCCATGCCGCACTCCTGGGGCAGGCGGTTGCGCTTGTGGCCGTTGCACTGCCGGCAGGCGGTGACGACGTTCATCCAGGTGTCGCGCCCGCCGCGCGAGAGCGGCGTGATGTGATCGCGCGTCAGGCGGAAGTAGCTGTACTCGCCGCCGCAATAGGCGCAGACATGGCGGTCGCGGCGGAACAGCTCCCGGTTGTTGAGCGGCGGCACCTGGTTGAACCCGCGCGCGGCGAGCGCCTTGCCCTTGATGGCGACGATCGAATGGGCAGTGATGCTCGAGCGCTCGCCCGTGATGCGCGAGATGCCGCCGTAGTAGGTGAAGGTCTCGTCGCCGAGCGTCCAGGCGACCAGGTTCTTCGCGTAGTAGAAGCACGCCTGCTGCCAGCTGATCCAGCGGTGCGGCACACCGTGCGCGTCGAGCGAAAGAATGAGCGGGCTGTCCATTGGCAAGAATCGTGCTTTGCGATTCTGCCAAGCCGGCCCGGCCTTTGCAATGCCCGCTAAAACAAGAGCCTGGGAAGAAATCCTCTACGGCGTTTTATTAACTGCTTCCTTGAATCCCTGGCCGGCGCTGAACGCCGGCAGCGTCTTCGCGCCGATCCGGATCTCCTTGCCGTTGACCGGGCTGCGGCCCGCGCGCGCCTTGCGCTTGCGCGGCATGAAGGTGCCGAAGCCGACCACGGTCACGCGCTTGCCCTTCGCGACGTTCGCGACGATCGCTTCGAACACCGCGTTCACGGCCTCCCCCGCCGCTGCCTTGCTCACGTTGCCGGCCTTCGCGGCAACGAGCACCAGGTCTGATTTGGTCACCACGTGTGGCATGCCATCCCCCGCTTGTGTTGCTTTCGCATCGCATGCATTGCGCACGTCGAACGCAGTGCATCGTAGCCAAACGAATTCTTAAAGACAATGCGCGCGCGTCACTTTGCGCACGGCGCGCAGTAAACATTTATGATTACGGCGAGGAGGACTCACCATGATGGTTACGCGCAAGCTCGCCGCAGCCGCGCTCGTCTGCGGCGCGCTCGGCCTTTCGCTCGTTTCGCCCGCGCGCGCCGACATCACGCTCACCTACTCGAGCTGGGTGCCGCCGACGCATCATCTTTCCATCTGGCAGGCGAACTGGGCCAAGGAGGTCGAGAAAGCGACCGACGGCCGCGTCAAGTTCCAGGGGCTGCCCAAGGCACCCGCCGCGCCGCCCGGGACGTTCGACGCCGTGCGCGACGACCTGGTCGATCTCTCCTACGTCACCGCGAGCTACACGCCGGCGCGCCATATCCTGCCGCTGATGGCCGAGCTGCCCGGCGCCGCCGACACCGCCGAGGTGAACTCGGTCGCCTACTCGCGCATCCATTGGAAGTACTTCCAGAAGATCGGCGAGTACAAGGGCGTGAAGCTGCTCGCCGTGTGGACGCACGGCCCGGGGCAGATGTTCACCAAGAAGCCGGTGTCGAGCATGGCCGACATCCAGGGCCTGAAGATCCGCACCGGCGGCGGCGTCGCCGAAGCCGTGGCGAACGCGATCGGCTGCTCGGCGTTCGTCAAGCCGGCGCCGGAGTCCTACGAGCTCCTGAACTCCGGCGTCGCCGACGGCGTATTCTTCCCGTTCGAGTCGATCGTCTCGTTCAAGCTCGACAAGGTGATCGGCCAGGCCACCGTCTTCCCGGGCGGCATGTACAGCTCGGCGTTCGGCTTCTTCATGAACGAAGACAAGTGGAACAAGATCCCGAAGCAGGACCAGGCGATCATCGAGAAGCATTCCTACGAGGTCGCCGCGCGCTCGAACGGCCAGTCGTGGGATCGCGCCGACCAGGTCGGCCTGCAAGCCCTGAAGAAGGCCGACGTCAAGATCGTGCAGGCAAGCCCCGCGATGGTGGCCGAGGTGCACAAGCGCTCCGGGCCGATCATCGAGGACTGGATCAGGAAGGCGAGCGCCAAGGGCGTCGATGCGCGCGCCGCGCTCGACGAGTTCCACGCGGAGATCAAGAAGCTCTCGGCGGGCAAGTAGCCTTTGAGCGCACCCGGCAAGGCGTGGGAGCGGCGCGCCGACGCGGTGCTCGGCGTAGCCGCCTCGGCGCTGCTCCTGTGCCTGATGCTGCTCACGTTCGCCGACGTGGTGGCGCGCTACCTGTTCAACCGTCCGATCCGCGGCGCCTTCGAAGTCACGGAGCTGCTGCTGCTCGTGCTCATCTTCGCCGGCCTGCCGCTCGTCTCGCATGCCGACGAACACGTGACGATGGACTTCATCGACCGCATGCTGCCGCCGGGAGCGCTCGCGCCGTTCGTGCGCGCGGTGCATGCGCTGGTGGCCGCGATGTTCTTCTTTCTCACCTGGCAAGTGATCATCAAGGCGGGCCGGATCTCCGCGTACGGCGATACCACCGACGTGTTGCGCATCGCCGTCGGGCCGTTCGTCTACTTCATGGCCGCCATGATTTTCCTGAGTGGCCTGGTGCACCTCTTCAAGGTGTTCGTGCCCGGCGAGCACCGCTCGGGACAGGCGACAACCTGAGGGCATGAGCGAAGCGCTGGTCGGCCTGCTGGCCATGATGCTGCTTGCGTTCATGCGCATTCCGATCGCGCTCGCGATGGGCCTAGTCGGCGTAATCGGCTATGCGTACATGCGCGACTGGAGCTGGGGCGGCGCGCTCGCCATGGCGCAGACCAAGATCTACGAGACGGGGCGCAACTACACGCTGTCCGTGGTGCCGCTTTTCATCCTCATGGGCAACTTCGTGACGCGCGCCGGCATGTCGCAGGAGCTGTTCCGCACCGCCTACGCCTTCATCGGCCACCGGCGCGGCGGCCTGGCGATGGCCACGATCGTCGGCTGCGCGGGCTTCGGCGCAATCTGCGGCTCGTCGATCGCCACCGCCGCCACCTTCGCCAAGGTGGCCTATCCGTCGATGAAGCGCTTCGGCTACGCCGACTACCTGGCGACCGGCGCCATCGCCGCAGGCGGCACGCTCGGCATCCTGATCCCGCCCTCCACGATCATGGTCATCTACGGGATCATGACCGAGACGAACATCGGCAAGCTGTTCGCCGCCGGCGTGCTGCCCGGCATTCTCGCGACGCTGCTCCTTTGCCTCGCCGTGCAGTACGTGACCTGGCGCGACCCGAAGGCGGGACCGCCGGGAGAGCGCCTGCCCTGGCGCGAGCGCTGGGCGACGCTCGCCGGCCTGCACTGGTTCGCCGCGGTCGGCGCCGCGGTCGGCGTCGCGGTGCACTTCAACTGGCTACCCAGCGACGACGCCGCCGTGGTCGCCGCGCTCGCCGTGTTCGCGCTGTCGCTCGTCTACAAGGGCGTCTCGAGCGTCATCGCGCTCTTCACCCTGGTGATGGGCGGCATCTACGGCGGGGTGTTCACCGCCGTGGAAGGCGCAGGGGTGGGCGCATTCGGTGCGCTCGTCTTCGCGCTCGCGCGCCGCGCGCTCGGCTGGCGGGAGCTCTACGCCGCCCTGCTCGAGAGCGCGCGCACCACGTCGATGCTGTTCCTGATCCTGATCGGCGCGCTGATGTTCGCCGAGTTCGTCAACATCACCAGCATGCCGGCCGACCTGAAGGACTTCGTTTCGCGCTTCGAGGTGCACCCGATCCTGGTCGTCGCGGCCATCATGGTGATCTACGTGATCCTCGGCACGGCGATGGAGGAGCTGTCGATGATCCTCCTCACGGTGCCGCTGTTCTTTCCGCTCATCGTGCACATGGGGCTCGACCCGGTGTGGTTCGGCATCCTGATCGTCGTGGTGGTGGAGATCGGCCTGATCAGCCCGCCGGTCGGCATGAACCTGTTCGTCCTCAGCACGCTCCTTCCCGAGGTACCGACGCGCACCGTGTTTCGCGGCGTGATGCCGTTCGTGCTGGTCGACTGCCTGCGGCTCGCCATCCTCGTCGCCCTGCCGGTCATTTCCACCTTCCTGCCGAGCATGATGAAATGAAGCAGCCTTTCCTCGAGCGCGTTAACCGCGAGATGGCGCAGGACTTCCCCGGCGCCGACCTGCCGCCGCGCGAGGCGCTCGCCGCCGCCTGCCGCATCCTCGCGGCGGAAGGCCACGAGTCCGGGCTCGCCGGCCAGTTCACGGCCCGCGCCGATTCACCCTCCCTCTGGTGGACGCTGCCCTTCGGCTGCGGCTTCGACGAAGCGACGGCCGAGCGCATGGTGCTGGTCGACGAAGACCTGCGCCCCTTGCAAGGCACGCGGCCCAATCCTGGCGTGCGCTTCCACGTGTGGATCTATCGCCAGCGCGCCGACGTCAACGCCATCGCCCACACGCACGCGCCTTACGCGTCCGCCCTCGCGGCGACCGGCAGTCCCCTGCGCGTCATCCACATGGATAGCGCAATGCTCTACGGCTGCGCGCATCTCGCCGAGTGGCCGGGCGTTCCGGTCGCGGACGACGAAGGGCGCATCATCTCGGGCGCGCTTGGCGGCGCGAAAGCGATCCTGCTCGCCAACCATGGCCTTCTCACCGCCGGCGCGAGCGTCGAGGAAGCCGCCTACCTCGCCGTATTCTTCGAGCGCGCGGCGCGCATGCAGCTCAGGGCGATGGCCGCCGGCGGCTTCCGCGAAGTGCAGCCCGAGCTCGCCGCCGAGGCGTGCGCCTTCCTGCTGCAACCCTCGATCGTGCGGGCAACGTTCGCCTACTGGACACGGCGGATTCCGGGACGGAGCCCGAACGCCTAGCGTTTCTTGGCCCGCTGTGCGTCACCGCGCCGAGATGTGCAGAGCCGACTTGCGCAGCGTATTTCTCCAGCACGCCGGTGAGCGGCGCGCGCGGCGGTGCCTTGGCTTTCCTCGACTTCAGCTCATGGCCGGAGACGTCCAACGTCAACGTCCCGCGCGTGGCATCGATGCGAACTCGGTCGCCGTTGCGCACCAGCGCAAGCGGGCCGCCGGCCGCGGCTTCAGGAGAGACGTAGCCGATCATCATCCCGCGCGTCGCGCCGGAGAAGCGGCCGTCCGTGAGGAGCGCCACCTTCTCGCCCATGCCCTGGCCGTAGAGCAGCGCGGTGATGCCGAGCATCTCGCGCATGCCCGGCCCGCCCTTCGGTCCCTCGTAGCGGATGACCAGCACTTCGCCCGCCTTGTAGGCGCGGCGCTTCACTACCTCGGCGCACGCCTCTTCGGAATCGAACACGCGCGCCGCGCCTTCGAAGGCGAGCGCCTTCAGGCCGGCGACCTTTATGAGCGCTCCCTGCGGCGCGAGATTGCCTTTCAGGACCACGAGGCCGCCGGTCTTGGCGATCGGCTCGTGTCGGACGACCTGGCCGTCCGCGCCGTGATGCTTGCTCAATGCTTCCTCAAGAGTCTGGCCGGAAAGCGTCAGGCAGTCGCCATGGAGGGCACCGTGCGTCAGCAGCGACTTGAGAACGGCGTAGACGCCGCCCGCCGCGTGCAGGTCCTTGGCGAGGTATCGGCCGCCTGGCTTCATGTCGGCGATGAGCGGCGTGCGCTTCGCCACGCGCGCGAAATCGTCGAGGCTGAAGCGGAGGCCGGCCTCGTGGGCAATGGCTGGAATGTGCAGCGCCGCGTTGGTCGAGCCGCCCGTCGCGGCAACCGCGGCGCAGGCATTCTCGAGGCTTTTCCTGGTGACCAGGTCGCGCGGCAGCGGCCCGCCTCGCTCGAGCACCTGCATGACAATTCGGCCCGCGGCTGCGGCCAAGGCGGATCGCTCCGCTGCGACGGCCGGCAGCGTCGCGGATCCCGGCGGCGCGAGGCCGAGCGTCTCGGACACCATGGCCATGGTGTTGGCCGTGAACTGGCCGGGGCACGAGCCGAGCGAAGGCAGGCAGACGTGCTCGAGCGTATCGAGCTCGGCCTTCGGCAAGTCACCCGCCATGACGGCGCCCACGGCCTCGTAGGTGTCGAGCACCGTGACCTCGCGTCCTTTCCACATGCCCGGCAACGCGGCGCCGCCGTAGACGAACACCGCCGGCAGGTTGAGCCGCACCATGGCCATCAGCAGGCCGGGCAGCGTCTTGTCGCAGCCGGCGAAGCCGACCAGCGCGTCGTAGGCATGGCCGCGCGCCACGGCCTCGACGCCGTCGGCGATGATCTCGCGCGATACGAGCGAGTAGCGCATGCCGGCGTGATTCATCGACATCGAGTCGGCGACCGAGATGGAGGCGAAGTCGAACGGCACGCCGCCGGCTTCGCGGACGCCGCCGCAGGCCGCGCGCGCCAGCTCGCCGAGCAGCGCATTGCACGGCGTAACGCGCCCGTCGGTGGAAGCAACGCCGACGAACGGCTTTGCGAGATCGGCGTCGGAGACGCCGAGCGCCCGCAGGAACGCCCGGTGCGGCGCGCGGTCGAGCCCTTCAACCGTTATGCGCGAGGGCAGCTTCTTCGTATTCACGCACGATTTCGTCGATGGAAGCGCTGGAGCGGAAGCCGAGGTCCCGCGCCCGGCTGGAAAGCGTCGCCTTGGGCACGCCGTCCATGATGGCCTGCAACCGCGGATCGGGCTCGAAGCGCACCCGGCCGCGCGAGCGGGCCTTCACCGCGTCCCACATCTCGGCCGCCGATACCGCAATGCCGGTGAGGAGCACGCTGCGCCGGGAGCCAAAGCGCTCGGCCGGCAGCGCCATGGCATGGGTGAACGCTTCCACCACGCGCCCGAGCGAGATGCACGCCACGCGGGTGTCCGGCCCCACCGGGCAGACATAGTCATGGCCGGCGAGCGGCTCACGAATGATGGCGCTCGCCCAGCCGGATACCGCCGTGTTTGCCGGGCCCGGGCGCACCATCACGGTCGGCACCCGCAGCGAGCGTCCGTCGACGTAGCCGCGCCGGCTGTAGTCATCGATCAGGATCTCGCACACGAGCTTCTGCGCGCCGTACGAGATGCGCGGCGCGGGCGCCGTCTCGTCGGTCACCGGATCGGGAAGCGAACCGCCGTAAACCGCGATCGACGAGGCGAACACGAACTTCGGGCAGCGGCCCGCGAGGCGGCATGCTTCCAGGAGATCGCGCGTCGCATCGAGGTTCACCTTGATGCCGAGCTCGAAATTCTGCTCGGCGCCGCCGGAGACGAGTGAGGCGAGGTGGAATACCACGTCCAACTCCGGCGTGATGAGCGAGCGCGCGAACGGCGGATACGCGAGGTTGCCGCTCACGGCGTGGCGGAACGCGAGCCGCGCCTGATCGGTCGCGAGGACGTTCGCCTCGCCGAGTGAGCGAACCAGCGCGGAACCGATGTAGCCCGCCGCGCCGGTGACGAGTATTCTCATGGCCCGCAGCTATTCTAAATAGGAGGAGCTGATGCTTCGCAGCGCAGTCGCCTTGCTGCTCGCCATCGCGAGCTTTGCTGCAGCGGCGCAGAACTATCCGAACCGGCCGGTGAAAATCATCGTGCCGTACGCCGTCGGCGGCTCGGCCGACGTCTACGGCCGAGTGCTTGCCGCAAAGCTCTCGGAAGCGCTCGGCCAGCCGTTCGTGATCGAGAACCGGCCGGGCGCCGGAGCGATCGTCGGCACCGACGCGGTGGCGAAGTCCGCGCCCGACGGCTATACGCTGCTCGTGATGTCGAACACGCACACGGTGAACGAGACGCTGTTCCCGAAGAAGCCCTACCAGCTGATGCGCGACCTCGCGCCGATCACCGGGATCAATTCGCAAGACCTGCTGCTGGTCGCCAACCCCAAGGGCCCGGCGTCCAATCTGAAGGAATTCCTCGCCTATGCGAAGAAGAACCCGGTCAAGCTGAACTATGCTTCGTGAGGGCCCGGCACGCCCTATCACATGGCCGGAGAGCTCTTCAAGTACATGGCGGGCGTCGACATCGTGCACATCCCGCACAAGGGCTCCGACCAGGCGCGCACCGCGGTTCTGGCCGGCGAAGTGGACATCATGTTCGACGCGATCAGCACCATCATCGGTCAGGTGAACGCCGGCAAGCTGAAGGCGCTAGGGACGAGCGGCAAGACGCGCTCGCCGGTGACGCCCGAAGTTCCCACCCTCTCGGAGGCGGGCGTTCCGGGCTACGAGGCGACGATCTGGCTCGGGCTCATGGCGCCCGCCGGCACGCCCAAGCCGATCATCGACGGGCTGAACAGCGCGGTGAACAAGGTGATCAACTCGCCCGACGTAAAGGAGAACTGGGCGAAGCAGGGCGCGCTGCCGATGGGCATGACGCCGGATGAGTTCGGCAAGTTCATCCGCGCCGACGTCCAGAAATGGGCGAAGCTCGTCAAGGAAACGGGAATGAAGGTGCAGTGAGCTGAAACGAGAGCAGCGCGATGACGGGGAATGTCTGGCTCGCCCTCTTCCTCCTGCTTGTCGTCGCGGGCGTGGGCGGCATGTTCCTTTACGGCTGGCTGCGCCGTAAGGACAAGATGCCCGACGTGCCGCCGCTGCCGCCCGACGACGACTGGAAGTGACTGGCCTTCGCTACTTCGCGGGCGAAGCGACCGGCTTGCCTTTCTCGACGATGTAGGTCGCGAGCACCTTGGCTGGACCGCTGCCGATGTTCTTGCCATCGTGCACCGTTCCGGCGGGTACGAAGAACGATTCGCCCGCCCTGACGGTGCGCGGCGGCTGGCCTTGGACCTCGAGCTGCAGCGTCCCTTCCATTACGTACCCGAGCTCCTCGCCGGGATGGGTGTGCTTGCCAGCGACGCCGCCCGGCGTGAATTCCGCGACGACCTGCACGGCGTGGCGCTCGTTCACCGACAGGTTCTGGTCCTGCAGCATCTTGCGGGTGAAGCCCGGCTGCTGCGCGTAGAGCGTCGCGCCGCCGAGCGCGGCCGCCAGTGCCGCCGCGGCACTCCACCACTTCGCCTTGCTCATCTTTGCCTCCGCATGAATCGAGTTCAACTCGAGACTACTTCGAGAAGCTTCATCATCGTCTGGTCGGCCCAGTAATCCGGGTCTTCGTCGATCTTCGCGTCGCCGCGCGCGCGCAACGCGGGAGCAATCTTCTTCCGTTCGCAGAACCCGTGCCAGAACTGCTTGACCTCCTCGGCGGTCATGTCGTCCGCGCGGCGCTGCGGCGGCTTGGCCATGATCAGCCCCAGACGATCCAGAACCCGAGCGCGAAGCCGATCGGCAGCAGCACCGCGAAACGCCACATCGACGACATGCGCCGCCGCTCGGTGACATCGAACTCCGCCTTGCGCCTGAATCGCTGCGCGCGCTCGTTCACGTTCTGCTTGAGCAGCAGGTATTCGGCGCCGATCAGGAACAAGCCGACGCCGGCACCGATGAGCGCGCCTTCGAGGGCGGGATGCATCGGCTCACTCTACCATGTCAGCGATAGAGCATCACGGCCCTTCGCTCCTCGCGCCAGGCCGCCTCGTCGGCGAGCGCCAGGGCATCGAGATCGGCCGGCGCGGCCTGCGCATCGTCCACCCAGCGGCGCAGCGCTTCGCCGCCGTTGATGAGATCGATCGCCAGCCGGTCGCGCTCGTACTCGTAGGGAAAATCGCGCCACAGGTCGTAATCGGGGCGCAGCGCGCGCAGCGCCTTGAAGGCCGCGGCCATGAGCCGCCACGGTCGAAAAGCGTCGTGCTGGTACGCGCCGTCCTCGACGTGGATCTGCAGCCCTGCGCAGAGCTTCCCGGCGTGCTTGTGGAAAGTCGGCTCGAACCAGCATTCGCGCAGGCGGCAACCGGCAAGCCACGGACCGGCGAGCGCCTGCATCTGCCTTGCGAGCGAGCGCGCGTCGAGATCCGGCGCGCCGAAAAGCTCGAGCGGCCGGGTCGTGCCGCGTCCTTCGGATAGCGTCGTGCCCTCCAGCATGACCGTGCCGGCGTAGCAGCGCGCCATCGACAGGTTCGGCGCGTTGGGGCTCGGGTTGATCCAGGCGCGCTCACCGAACGGCCAGCCGTATCCCGGCGCCTGCCCAGGCTGCCAGCCTTCCATGGCGACAACCTGCAGCTCGACATCCAGGCGCAGCGTACGCACGAACCAGTGCGCGAGCTCGCCCATCGTCAGGCCGTGGCGCATCGGCAGCGGCCCGGCGCCGACGAAGCTTTCCCAGCCCTCGCGCAGGCGCAGCCCTTCCACCGGTCGTCCTGCCGGATTGGGACGATCGAGCACCCACACGCTCTTTCGTGCGCGCGCGGCGGCCTCGAGCACGTAGCGCAGCGTGGTAACGAAAGTGTAGATGCGGCAGCCGAGGTCCTGCAGGTCGACGAGCAGCACGTCGAAGGTCTCGAGCATCGCGTCGCTCGGCCGGCGTACCGTGCCGTAGAGGCTGAACACCGGAATGCCGTGCACCGGGTCGGTGAAATCGGGCGACTCGATCATGTTGTCCTGCTTGTCGCCGCGCAGGCCGTGCTGCGGGCCGAACGCCGCGGCGAGCCGCAGGTCGCCGCACCCGGCGAGCGCATCGAGCGAATGGACGAGCTGCGCGGTGACCGAGGCCGGGTGCGCGAGCAGCGCCACGCGCTGGCCGACGAGCGGCCGGCGCAGCTCGCGCTCGGCGATCAGGCGGTCAATGCCGAGCTTCATCGATCTCGAGCGCGAACCCGTCGGCGTGGTGGAAATCGGGCTGCGCCGAAGGATGGCGCAGCGCCCAATACGACAGCGCGCCGTCCGCGTCCTCGAGCACCACGGACAGCCCGATCTTCAGCGCCCCGTCGGGCGGGCAGGCTATCGCTGCTTCGAGCTGCAGCGCCCCGTCGCCGGCGCGCACGTGGATCGCGGGTTGCGGACAGTCGAGCGGCACGCCGCCCTGCCGATAGCCGCTGAAGCGGTACGCCGCCCACTCTCCCGACGGCGAAAAATTCAATTCCTCGTAGCCCGTGCTTCCCGGGCGAGCGACGAACAGCTCGAAGCAGGTGTGCCGCCAGAGTCCGTCGGCGGGCGCCGGCCGGCGGGGCGCCGGCACCCGCATGCGGCCGAGGTCGCAGGCGACGACGTAGCGCAGCGCGAGGCGCTGACGTTCCCGGTGCACGCGCACGGCGATGGCACGCGCGGCGGCGCTCGGTGTGGACGGATGCGGCACCAGCGGCACGCCCTGCTTCGACTGCGGCATAGGCTTTTACCCTACCATGGACAGCGGAACCTCTCGGAGGAGGAACGATGAAACGCCGCACCTTCCTGGCCGGCGCGGGCGCCCTCGCCGCGGCGCCAGCGCTCGCGCAAGGGTCGAAGATCTACCTCGACTACGACCAGGCGGCGCTAGACGCCGCTTACGACCAGTCCAAGTACGCCCCGAACCTCGCGCAGGTGGTGAAGCGCTACGCCACGAACAGCGAGCTCACGCGGCGCAGGCTCGGCGCGTCTTTGCGGGTGGCTTACGGCTCGCGCGAGATCGAGAAGCTCGACATCTACCGCGCCGATCGGCCGAACGCGCCGATCCACGTATTCCTGCACGGCGGCGCCTGGCGCAGCGGCCTCGCGAAGGACTACGCCTTCCCGGCCGAGATGTTCATGCGCGCTGGAGCCCACTACGTCGTGCCCGATTTTTCATGGGTACAGGACGTGGGCGGCGACCTGCTGCCGATCTCGGACCAGGTACGGCGCGCGGTCGCCTGGACGTACCGCAACGCCGCGTCCTTCGGCGGCGATGCGCGCCGGCTGTTCGTCTCGGGACACTCCTCGGGCGGCCACCAGGCCGGCGTCGTCGCCATCACCGACTGGCAACGCGACTTCGGCTTGCCTGCGGATGCCGTCAAAGGCTATGTGTCGATCAGCGGCATGTACGAGCTGCTTCCCGTCTCACTCTCCGCGCGCAGCTCGTATGTGAAGTTCAGTCCGGAAGCGCTCGATGCGCTGAGCGCACAGCGGCATGTGGAGCGCGTCGGCGCGCCGATGTTGCTCGTGCACGGAACTCTCGAGACGCCGGAGTTCCAGCGCCAGAGCCGCGACTTCGCGGCCGCGCTGCAAAAGCGCGGCAAGCCGGTCGAGCTCATCGTCGCCGACGGGTACAACCATTTCGAGGTGATGGAAACGCTCGCCAATCCGTTCCAGTTCGCCGGCCGGGCGGCGCTGGAGCAGATGGGATTGCGCGCCGCTACCTAGAGGGCGAGGACGAAGGCCATGAGGGCCAGCAGCACGATAGTCAGCGATTCGATGACTTTCACGCCGACGGACACGGAGACGACGGCGGGCGGCTGACCGGCAGGGCGCGCACTCATGCTGCGCGCAACCTATCAGTCCGTCCGCTGCCGGGCGGAGGACAAAAGTCACGCCGGCCGAACTTATGGCGGCGGCAGGCGCGCCCCGGCGAGCACGACGATGAGCTCGCGCGCCGCCCGGCGGCGCCCTTCGGCGTTCAGATGGCCGCCGTCATCGCTGTACTCGGGTGCCATCGCCGGCGCGGACACGCCGTCCCACTGCACCCGCACCGGCCTTCCGTCCGGGGCGGTCGACTCGATCCGGGCGAGGTCGAAGAGCGGCTCGCGGCCGGCATAGGCCTCGCGCAACAGCCGGTTGTACTCCTCGCGCCGCACGTTCTCGATCGTGCCGTAAGGCGCCCGGCCAAGCAGGCGCTTGGCCAACGCCTTGACGCCGGTCTGCACCGTGGTGAGCGGCAGCGTCACGTGGACGAAGGTCGTGCGCGGATGGCTTCGGCGAAGCTCGTCGATCGTGTCGCGATAGCGCGCGAAAAGCATCTTCACGTCGCTGTCGCCGCCGATGTCGACGTAACAGAACTTGACGAACGCAATATCGACCGGCGCAGTGCCGAGCGCCTTGCGGAAGTTCTCCAGCTTCTCCAGCGGCTGGCCGTTCTCCGGGACGAAGCTATGGCCGAAGGTCGCCGGCGGCACTTCGCTCGCGCGCTCGACCTGAAGGATGCGCACGCCGACACCCGCCTGCGCGGCAATGTCCGCCACGCCCTCGAGCAGGTTGGCGCCGACCGACTGGTGGCCGAAATAGATTCGCTCGCCGGCGAGGCGCTCGAGGTCGGCGCGCAGCGCCGGATCGGCGCCCGGAGCAGCGGCGACGGCAGGCCCGGCGATGAAAAAGAAAGCCATAAGCAAGGGAAAGGAGGACATGGAAGGCGATGCTAAGCAGCCGGAATGGCGACTTTCGTGCTGCCTGCCCCTCCGGGCGAACTAGTTAACACCTAAAGGCCTAGGGCAGGCGTATGGTCTTGATCGGGGGGCGGTCGATGCGAACCAATGCGACGCTGGTGATCAATCCGAAAGGCGGATCGGGCAAGACTACGATCGCCATCAACCTCGCCAGCTACTTCGCCGCCAAGGGCGCGCCCACGGCGCTCATGGACTACGACCCGCAGGGGTCGAGCCTCAACTGGCTGCGCTCGCGGCCCGGCGATGCGCCGCGCATCCACGGCGCCAACGCGGCCCCGGCCAAGGGCCTGCGCCTGCGCAGCATCGACATGCGGGTGCCCGAAGACACGCGGCAGCTGGTGATCGACGGCTTCGCCGGGGCCTCCGGCCTCGTGCTCCAGGAAATGCTCTCGCGCGCGAATTGCATCCTGATTCCGGTCGCGCCCTCGCCGATCGACATCCATGCGACGGCCAATTTCATCCGTGATCTGCTGCTTTCGGGCAGCATCCGCGCGCGCAAGCTGCGCATCGCGGTGGTCGCCAACCGCGTGCGCAACTCCATGCCGGTCTACCAGCCGCTCGAGCGTTTCCTCAATTCGCTGAGCCTCAAGCTCCTCACGCGGATCAGCGACTCGGACGTCTACCTCAGGGCCGCGGAAACGGGGCTCGGCGTCTTCGAGATCGACTTCGCCGCCTCGGCGAGCGAGCGCCAGCAGTTCCTGCCGATCGTCGAATGGGTGGAAAGCGAGCCGCTGTCGGTCACCAGGCCGGGCGTCTCGCCTGCGGCGCGCCCGGTGCTCGCGAGCGTCAGCAGCCCCTCCTGGCGGACGGTTTCTGCCGGTCCCAGGTTGACGCGCTAACCCCGCGGCTTTTCAGGTTGTACTTCTGCACCTTGCCGTTCTCGGTGCGCGGCAGCTCGTCCAGGACATCGATGTAGCGCGGAATGGCGAACTTCGGCAGGCGCGGCTCGCAGAAAAGCGCAAGCGCCGCCGGATCGAGCGCCTCTCCCGCGCGCGGCACGACCGCGGCCATCACTTCGTCTTCGGCGAGCTCCGAGCGTACGGCGTAGACCGCGACCGCCGCGACGTGCGGATGCGCGAGCAGGACCTGCTCCACCTCGTAGGAGGACACGTTCTCGCCGCGGCGGCGGATCGCATCCTTGATCCGGTCGATGAAGCGAAAGGCGCCGTCGGCTTCGCGAACCACGCGGTCGCCCGTGTGGAACCAGAGGTTACGCCACGCTTCCACGGTCTTGTCCGGCAGGCCGAAGTAGCCGGTGGCAAAGGCGAACGGCTGATCGGCGCGCAGCACGAGCTCGCCCGGCTCGCCGGCCGCGACTTCGACATCCTGCTCGTCGACGACCCGCGCGTCGAATCCCGGCCTCGGCCATCCCATGACGCCGCGGAACGGAGTATCCGGCGCGGTGGCAATGACGAAGTTGGTCTCGGTCGAGCCGTAGCCTTCGATCAGGCGAATGCCGGTGCGCGCGCAGAAAGCTTCCAGCGCCGCCGCCGGCACGCCGGGTCCGAGGCCGATCCGTACCCGGTGGCTGCGCTCGAGCGCGTGGACTTCGCGCGCGAGCAGCATCGGCACCATCGCGCCGAGAAGATAGATCACCGTCGCCTGCCGCGCCGCGATCGTCGCCCAGAATTCGGACGCCGAGAAGCGCGGCTCGAAGGACGCGCGGCACCCGGTCAATGCGGCCTGCGCAAAGGTATTGAGCGCGTTGATGTGAAAGAGCGGCAGCGTGGTGCAAAGCACGTCGCCCGCGCGCAGGCCGAGGATCGACGCCGTGTTGGCGCCCCACCAGTGATACTGAGCGTGCGGGCAGAGCACCCCCTTGGCGGGGCCGGTCGTGCCTGACGTGTAGAGGATGGTAAGGGGATCGCCCGGCTGGATGTCCTCCGCTGCGCCCTCTTCCACGGCCGCCGGATAGCTTTCGCCGAGTACCCAGAGCTGCTCGACCTTCGGCAGCCGCTCGACGAAACGCGGCTCCGCCACCAGCAGCCTTGCGCCGCTGTCGGCCACGTAGTGCTCGATCTGCGGACGCATGGCCGCGGTGTTGATCGGCACGGCGATCGCGCCGATCCAGCCGCAGCCGAGGAAGGTCTCCAGCATCTCGGCACGGTTGCCCGACAGGATGGCGACGCGGTCGCCGCGCGCCACGCCCGCGGCGCGCAACGCTGCTCCGCGGCGCGCGGCGATCGAGAGCGCGTCGCGATGCGACCATTGCGCGCCGGCGAACACGGCCGCCGGCCGATCGCCGAAGCGCTGCGCGGCGCGAGCGAGCAGCCCGGGCAGCGTTCGGCCGCGCGGCGCTAGGTCTTGTTCCATCTCGCCCTCAGCGCCGCCTTGTCCAGCTTGCCAACCGTGGTCTTCGGCAGCGCATCGAGGATCTCGAGCGTCGCGGGAATCTTGTACTTCGCGAGACGAGCGCGGCAATGCTCGAGCAACGCTGCGACGCTCGCCGCCCCACGCAGCGTCACGTAGGCATGCAGCGCTTCGCCCCAGTAGGCATCGGGCCCGCCGACCACGGCCGACTCGGCGACCGCCGGGTGCCCGCAAAGCGCTTCCTCCACTTCGCGCGGATAGACGTTGTAGCCGCCGACGATCACCATGTCCTTTTTGCGCTCGCGCACATAGAGGAAGCCGTGCCGGTCGAGCTCGCCGATGTCGCCGGTATAGAGCCAGCCGCCGCGCAGCGCCGCGGCAGTTTCTTCCGGCCGGTTGCGGTAGCCCTGCATGATCTGCGGCCCGCGCGCGCGGATCTCGCCGCGCGCCCCGAGCGGCAGAACGCGCTCGCCGCCTTGCACATCGACGATCTCGATCTCGGTGCCCGGCACCGGGACGCCGACCGAGCCGACCTTCGCGCGCCCGGGCGAGTTGAACGTCAGCACCGGCCCGGCCTCGGTCTGCCCGTAGCCTTCGAACACCGGCGCGCCGACCGCCTCGCGCCAGCGGCGCAGCGTCTCCTCCGGCAGCGGCGCCGAGCCGGAATAGCAGGTATGCACGCTCGACCAGTCGGTCGCGGCGAAGCGCGGATGCGCCATCAGGCTGGTGAACAGCGTCGGACTGCCCGGGAAGATAGTGATGCGCTCGCGCTCGACCGTCTCGAGCAGCGGCTCGGGCTTATAGCGCTCGAGGATCACGAGCGTGCCGCGGCAGTTCGCCGCAAGGAATAGCCCCATCGCCATGGCATAGGAGTGAAAGAGCGGCATGACGCAAACGATGCGCTCGCCGTCCGGACGGGTGGGCAGCAACGCTTCGCGCTGCGCGACGTTCGTGGCGATAGCGCGGTGCGTGAGGTTCACGCCTTTGGCACGGCCGGTCGTGCCGCCTGTGTATTGGAGCAACCCGAGGGTCCCTGGATCCGGCAACTCGAACGTCGGTTCTCTGAACGACAGCTCCAGTTCAGTAATGAACGCGCTCGGTGCCGCGTCGGCGAGGATGGGGTCGAGCTCGGCCTGCGTGTAGAGCGGGTTGATCGGCACGTGCTGCGCTCCCGAAGCAAGCACGCCGAAGGCGGCGACACACGCTTCGATGGAGTTGGGCAACCGTGTCGCTATGCGAGCATCGCTGCTCGGCCCTAGCTGGGCAGCCAAACCGGCAACGGCGCGAAGGTATTCGCGATAGGTGAAGCGCCGCTCGCCGCAGACGAGCGCCTCGGCGTCGGGGCGCTCGGCGGCGGCCGCGGCGAGCATGTGCAGGACCGTCGGATGGCTCAAGCGCGGGCGAGGCCGAGATACGTTTCCACCACGCGGCGGTTGCCGAGCAGCTCGCCCGAAGTGCCTTCCAGGACCGTCTCGCCGGTTTCGAGCACGTAGCCGTAATCGGCGACCTGCAGCGCCGCGCGGGCGTTCTGCTCGACCAGCAGGATCGACATGCCCGCACCGCGCAGCTCGGCGATGGCGCGGAACACTTCGCGCACCACGAGCGGCGCGAGACCGAGGCTCGGCTCGTCGAGCATCAGGAGTTTCGGCTTCGCCATCAAGGCGCGCCCCAGCGCGAGCATCTGTCGCTCGCCGCCGGAAAGCGTTCCGGCGAGCTGCGCGCGGCGCTCGGCAAGGCGCGGAAAGCGGCGGCAGACCGCTTCGAGATCGCGCGCGAGCGCCGCGCGGCGCCGCTCGCGCTGGAAGGCGCCGAGCAGCAGGTTGTCCTCGACGGTGAGCTCGCCGAAGAGCTCGCGCCGCTCGGGGACGAGCGACAGGCCGCGTCGCACGCGCTCTTCGACGGCAATCCCCGCGAGCGGCGCGCCGGCGAAGCGCAGCTCGCCCGTGCTGGCGAGGAGGCCCATGACCGCGCCGAGCAGCGTCGACTTGCCCGCGCCGTTCGGCCCGATCACGGTGACGATGGCGCCGGGCGCGACGCTCAGGCTCGCGCGCCGCAAGCCCTCGGCACGGCGGTAAAGAACGCGCAGGCCCTTCACCTCGAGCAGCGCGCTCACTCGAAGCCTCCCAGGTACGCCTCGATGACCGCCGGATCGGACTGGATTTCCTGCGGCAGGCCGTCAGCGAGCTTGACGCCGAAGTCCATCACCACCAGGCGATCGACGAGGCCCATGACGAACTCCATGTCGTGCTCGACGAGGAGAATGCTCATGCCCTCGCCGCGCAGGCGGCGTAGCAGCTCGGCGAGCGAGCGCTTCTCCGCGTAGCGCAATCCCGCCGCCGGCTCGTCGAGCAGCAGCAGCACCGGGTCCGCGGCGAGCGCACGCGCGATCTCGACCAGGCGCTGCTGGCCGAGCGGCAGGTTGCCCGCCGGCGCCTCGAGCTGGCCCGCGAGGCCGACGCGAGCGGCATGGCGCGCCGCCTCGGCGAGGAGCTGCGCTTCCTCGGCGCGCTCGGCGCGGAGCATCGCGCGCAGCGTGCCGGCGTGCCCTCGCAGGTGCGCGCCCAGCGCGACGTTCTCCAGGACCGACATCGAGCCGACGAGGTTCACGTGCTGGAAGGTGCGCGCGATGCCGCGCCGCGCGATCGCGCTCGGCGAGCGGCCGTCGATGCGCTCGCCGGCGAAGCCGATCTCGCCGCCGTCGGCACGCAGCACGCCGGTGATGAGGTTGAAAAGCGTGCTCTTCCCGGCGCCGTTGGGACCGATGAGGCCGAGGATCTCGCCGGCGCGCATGTCGAACGACACATCGCGCACGGCGATGAGCCCGCCGAAGCTCTTCGCCGCGCCGGCGACGGAAAGCAGCGGCGTGCCCGGCGCCGGTGCCGCGCGGTGGCGCAGCGCATGCCCTGCCGGCGGCGGGCGCCGGCGCGGTGCGCGCGTCCAGCGTGCGAGCACCGGCACGAGGCCCGCCGGCGCGCGATGCAGGAGCAGCAGCATCAGCGCACCGAAGACCACGATCTCGTAGTTGCCCGTCGTGCCGGCGCTCATCGGCACGAGGCCCTTCAGCCATTCCTTGAGCAGGGTGAGGATCGACGCGCCGACGAGCGCGCCCCAGACCTGGCCGGCGCCGCCGATCACAGCCATGAACAGGTAATCGATCCCTGCGTTCACGTTGAAAGCGCTCGGGCTGACGAAGCGCAGGTAGTGCGCGTAGAGCCACCCCGACACGCCGGCGAACAGCGCCGCGTAGAGAAACACCACGCTCCTCAGGCGCAGCACGTCGACGCCGAAGCTCTCGGCCATCACGGCGCGGAAGCGCAGCGCGCGGATCGCGCGCCCGGGGCGCGAGTCGAGCAGGTTGCTCGAGGCGACGAGCAGAGCGACCGTCATCGCCCAGAGCAGGTAGTACGTGGCGCGCGGCCCGGCGATGCGCGGCACGTCGGGCACGCCCGTGTATTTGCCGAACAGCTCGAAGTTGCCGAACATGAAGTAGATCGCGATGCCCCACGCGATGGTCGAGATCGGCAGGTAGTGCCCGGAAAGGCGCAGCGTGATGGCGCCGAGGAAAAGCGCCACCGCGGCGACGATGACCAGCCCGAGCACGAGGCCGAGCCAGGGCGAGGCGCCGTATTTGGTGGTCACCAGCGCGGTCGTATAGGCGGCGAGGCCGCAGAACACCTGCTGGCCGAACGACATCACGCCCGCCACGCCGGTGAGGAGCACGAGCCCAAGGCTGACGATCGTCGCGAGCGCGATGTAGTTGAGCAGCGCGACGGGGAATTCCGGCAGGATGAACGGCGCCGCCGCGATGAACACGACGAATGCGGCGAGCACCGCGCGGCGGTCGATCACTCGCCCTCCTCCTCCTCCTCGACGTGGCGCGAGCGCAGCGACAGCCAGACCAGCGGCGGGATGATGATCGAGAAGACCAGCGTGTCGCGGAACGCGCTCGACCAGAACGACGCGTAGGACTCGAGCAATCCGAGCGCCAGCGAGCCGAGCACCGCGCCGGGATAGCTCGCCATGCCGCCGAGGATCGCGCCGACGAAGCCTTTCAGGCCGATCAGGAAGCCGGTGTCGTAGTAGATGGTGGTGATCGGCGAGATCAGCACGCCGGAGAGCGCGCCGATGAACGCCGCGAGAAGGAGCGACAGGCTGCCGGCGAGCTCGGTGCGGATGCCGACCAGGCGCGCGCCCACGCGGTTCACCGCCGTGGCGCGCAGCGCCTTGCCGTAGAGCGAGCGGCCGAAGAACAGCCAAAGCACTCCCATGACGACGACGCTCGCCGCGACGACCCACAGGCTCTGCGCGCTGGCCTGGATGACGCCCAGCTTGAAGCTTGCGTCCGAGAAGGCCTGCGAGCGCAGGCCTTCCCCGCCGAAGAACACCAGCCCGAGGCCCGTCAGCACGTAGTGCACGGCCATCGAGGCGATGAACAGCACGAGGATCGAGGCGCGCGCGAGCGGCTGGTAGGCGACGCGGTAGACGATCGGCCCGAGCGGCACGACGAGCCCGAGCACGATCAGCACCTGCCAGAAGAGGTCGAGCTTGCGCGGCGCCGCCCACCAGGCGAGCGCGGTCAGCGTGCACGGCACTACGACATACAGGAGGAACGCACGCGGCAGGCGGCCGAAGCTGCGTCGACGGAAGGCGCTAGCGAGCTCGAAAAGTGCGGCCAGCGCCCCGCCGCCGACCAGCACGTACACGACGCCCGGCACCTGTCCCGACTGCAGGAGCGCCAGCGATAGCGCCGCATACGAGATGAACTCGCCCTGCGGCACGAAGATGACGCGCGTGACCGAGAAGACGAGCAGCAGCGCGAGCGCGAGCAGCGCATAGATCGCACCGTTGGTAATGCCGTCCTGCGCCAGCCACAGGACGATGTCCGCGCTCACTGCGCTGCTTTACTGCGCCCTCATCAAATGCCAGGCGCCGTTCCTCACCTCGACCAGCACGCGCGCGCGCTCATCGAGGCCGTTGTGGTTCTTCGGGTCCATGTTGTAGACGCCGTGCGTGCCGACCACGTTCTTCACGTGCTCCAGCGCGTCGCGCAGGGCGGCGCGGAATTCCGGCGTGCCGGGCTTGCCCTTCTTCAGCGCCGCCGGCGCCGCGGCCTCGAGCAGGAGGTACCCATCGTAGGAGTAGCCGGCGAAGGCGTTGCGCGTACCGGCGCCGAACGCCGCCTCGTAGCGCTTGGTGAAGTCGAGCGACACCTTCTTCGTCGGATAGTTGTCGGGCAGCTCCTCGGGCACGACCAGCGGGCCGGTCGGCGCGACCGCGCCTTCGACCGCCTTGCCGCCCACCTTGATGAACTCGGCATTCACCGTGCCGTGGTTGTGATAGATCGTTTTCCTGTACCCGCGCTCGACGAGCGCGACGTGCGGCAGCGCCGCGCCGGTGCCCGAGCCGCCGACGATTACCGCGTCCGGATTCTTCGACATGAGGCGCAGGATCTGGCCGGTGACGCTGGTATCGGCGCGCGCATAGCGCTCGTCGGTGACGATCTTGTAGCCGTACTGGTCCGCCTGGGACTGGATCGCCTTGTAGACGAGGTCGCCCCACACGTCGGAGAAGCCGATGTAGCCGACCGTCTTGACGCCGTGCGCCTTCAGCTGCTGCGAGACCGCGCTCATCATGAGCTCGGTCGGCTGCGGCACGACGAACGACCAGTGCAGGACCTCGCCGCTCAGCACCGCCGGCGTCATGACGAGCATCGGGATCTTCGCCTCGGCGGCCGCCTGCGCCATCTGCACCGCAGAAGGCACGCCGTTCGAGCCCATCAGCACGTCGGCCTTCTCCTCGCTGATCAGCTTGCGCGCGTTCTTGGCGGCGTTGGTCGGATCGGATCCGTCGTCCAAAATGACATAGCGCACCGGCTCGCCGCCGAGCGTTTTGCCCATGAGCTGGAAGGCGTTGCGGTAGTGCACGCCGAGCGACGCGCCCGGCCCGGTGATACCGAGCGACACCCCGACCACGATCTCCGCGTTTGCCGCGCTGCTCATCGCACCCGCGAGCGCGCCGAGCATCGCCAAAAGCGCAAGCTTCGACTTCATTTTTTCCTCCTCGTAGCTTTGAACATGTCCGCTGCGGCGAGCGTTCGCGCCAGCACGTCCTTGCGGTACGCCTGGGCGTCGCGGCCGCGGTAATCATAGAACCCCTGGCCGGTCTTCAGGCCGAGGTTCCCCTCGCGCATCAATCTTTGCACGTTTTCGGGCGCCGTGTAGCGCGCCGCGCTGACGCGCTCGGCGAGGTAGCGGCTGGCGTAGTACAGGATGTCGTTGCCGCCATAGTCGATGAACTCGATGACGCCGATCGCCGCGAAGCGCAGCCCGAGCCCGTAGCGCGTCGCCTTGTCGATGTCCTCGGCCGTGGCAGCACCTTCCTCCACCATGCGCGCCGCCTCGTTCATCACGAGCGCCTGCAGCCGCGGCACGATGTAGCCCGGCGTCGGCCCGCAGAGCACCGGCACCTTGCCCGCCGCCTTGAGGAGGTGCTCGAGCTTGTGGATCACGTCCTGGGAAGTGCGCGCGTGCGCCGAGAGCTCGACCAGCGGAATCACATACGCCGGATTGAGCCAGTGCGCGTTCAGCAGCCGCTCGGGGCGGCTGACGAGCGGCACGAGGTCGGTGACGAGGATGGTCGAGGTCGTGGAGGCGAGAATCGCCTCCGGCGAGGCGAGCGCGCAAATGCGGGCAAAGGCGTCGCGCTTCGCCTCCAGCGTCTCCGGCACGCCTTCGAAGATCACGTCGGCGTGGGCAAGTTCGCTCGCGTCCTTCTCCGAGACGAGACGGATGCGCCGCAGGGCGGCGCTGGCCTCCGGGATCGCGCCCAGCTCGACCAGCATGTCGAGGCTCTCAGCAAGCTCCGCGCGAGCCTCGGCTTCGAGCTGCGACCATTCGCCGGCACCGCGCCCTTTCAGATCGACGAGCGTGAATTCATAGCCGCCGATCGCGAAGGCGAGCGCGATGCCGCGCCCCATGCGTCCTGCGCCGACAGCGGCGAGCCTCATCGCTCCTCGAGGCGCCGCAACAGCTCGGCGCGCGACAGGCCGGCGAGGCCGAGCGCCTCGAGCGTGCGCTCGCCGCGCTCGAGATCCCGGCCGAGGATGGCGCCGGCAATCGCCAGCAGCCCGGCGGCCACGGGAGCCGGCGCACCGGCCCAGCGCGCCACCGAGACTAGGAATGCGAGGCCGAACACCACGTCCTCGGTCATGTAGCGATGCTCGTGCAGGTCGATCTTCTCCCGCCAGTCGCCCGATTTCACGAGCTTTCGATGGGCGTCGCCGTACATCCAGCGATCGCTCGTGTAATGGTCGGCCAGCGGGTAATGCTTGCCTTCGAAACCAAGCAGTTTGCGCAGCGCAATGCGTTCCTCGTCCAGACGGTTCGTCACGGCGCGCACCGAGGGCTGGGTACCTTCGTTGTGGATGTCCCAGCGCTCGAAATGCTCGAGCGGCGCAGCGTTCATGAGGATGAGCGGCGGATGGATGACCGGCCCGGCGTTCATGAGCGCGCCCGAGAGCGCATTGCCGCAGGGCTCGACGGCGGGATAGGCCTTCCGGATCCTCTCTATCGCCTGCGGAGCGGCTTTGGCGGGATAAACCCCGGTGGGCAGGCGAACTGCCCGGACCGTGATCGCGATTTCGTTCGGTCCGCGCTTGCGCGCGAGGTAGGGCAGCGTGCCGGTCTCGGCCCACAGCACGTCCTGCGAGATATTCAGGATCTTCGGCACGGCGTACGAGCCGAAGGTACCCGGGGGCATGAAGACCACCTGGCCGTCCTGCAGCGCCGGAGCGATGGCGCGGCCGATATCGAGCTGCGAGGTGGCGGGTCCGGGCATGAGGACCAGCTCGGCGCCGCGCACGGCGTCCGCCGGATCGGTGAAGAGCGCAGCAACGCGCACCGGACGCGAGCCGCGCTCGTCCGTCAGAAGAAGCTGGCTGGAGGCCACGAGGCTCGCAAGCGCGCCCTGGTCGCGCCGCCACAGGCGCACCTCGTGGCCCTGCTCGGAAAGATCCGCGGCCGCGGCATAGGCGCCGTGTCCGCCGCCGAGGACCGCAACCTTCATGAGACGCGCACGACCAGCGCCATTGCCGTGTCGCCTGCGGCGCAGCCGGTGAAGAGGCCCTCGCCGCCGCCCGCGGCCACGAGCTCCTCGACGAGCTCGATGATCGCGCGCGTCGCCATGGGCGCCTGCGGATGGCCCCAGACGAGCGAGCAGCCGTAGTTGTTCATCCGCTCGAGCGGCACGCCGGTCGAGCGCGAAAACACGAGGTCGTTCACCGCGAACGGATTGTGGGTCTTCACCGCCTTCAGGTCGCTGAAAGCAAGGCCCGCGCGCTCAAGCGCGCGGTGGGCCGCCGGAACCGGCGCCTCGGGCATGAAGCCGAGCGCGGCGCGCGACTGCGCGAAGCCGAGCAGCCGGATGCGGATCTTCGGATCGCGCGAGAGCTCGCGCGCACGCTCGGGCGCCGCGACGACGATCGCCGCATTGCCGTCGGCGGGATAGGTTTGTGCGCCGTAGGTGACCGTGCCGCCCGGGAGCACGGGCTTCAGCTTCGCCAGGCCCTCGGCCGTGGACGTGCGCAGGCCTTCGTCGCCTTCGAGCGCCTGCCTGGCGTTCGGCACCTCGAAAGGCAGGGTCATGAAACGTTTCTGGAAGGCGCCGAGGCTCCTGCGGTACTGCGCCTCGCGCATCAGCACGACCTCGTGCTGCTCGGCCGTCGAGAGCCCGTGCTTCTTCGCCACCTTCTCCGCGGTGTCGACCATGGCATGCGGGCCCAGCGGGTCGCAGCGGAAGTTGTCCATCACCCAGTCCTCGTGCGCCCCGGTACCGCCGGGACCGCGTGGGTCGGGGTAATAGAGATGCGGTCCGTTGGACGTGCGATCGCAAGTGACGACGAGCGACGCGCCGGCGAGCCCGCTCTCGATCTCCTGCGCAGCAGCGAGGAGCGCCCGCGCGCCGGTAGAGCACGCCTGCATGACCGTCGGGCCCGCGAGCTCGCCGAGCCCCGCCATGCCGGCGAGCCACGGCAGCCCATAGAAAGAATGCTTCTGCGGCACGCTGAAGCCGAGCACGCCGTGGTCGAACGCGCCGGGCGCGATGTCGCGGCGCGCGAGCTCGCGGCGAGTCACTTCGGCGGCGAATTCGAGCGAAGGCAGGCTCGCGAGCGCGCCCTGCCAGCGAGCGAACGGCGTGCTCCAGTACGCGCCATAGGGAATTTCCGCCCGGAACGCCATCGCCGGAAATCGTATCAGGCGTCGTCTGCGCTTCTCGATTGCGAGACGAGTTGTTTGCAGCGCTTGCATTTCCGCTTTCGTGGCTGCATGATGTTCCGACTAATCAAGAAGAAGGGACGATTACCCTCCAAACAAGATGAACACAACGCTGGTGATCAACCCGAAGGGCGGTTCGGGCAAGACAACCGTCACGATCAACCTGGCGAGCTACTTCGCCGCCGCGCACGTTCCCACCACCGTCATGGATTACGACCCGCAAGGGTCGAGCTTGAACTGGCTGCGCTTGCGCTCGCCGCACGCGCCGAAGATCCATGCCGCGAACGGCGCGCGCCACCAGGGAACGGGGCTTCGCTCGATGGCGATGTACGTGCCCGATTCGACGCAGCAGCTGATCATCGACGCGCCGGCCGGCGCCTGCGGGCTGGTGCTGCAGGAGATGCTCGATCGCGCGACCTGCATCCTCGTCCCGGTGCCGCCTTCGCCGATCGACATCCATGCCACGGCGAATTTCGTGTCCGAGGTGCTCAACACCGCGCGCATGCAGGCGAGAAAGCTGCCGGTGGCGATCATCGCCAACAAGGTGCGACGCTCTATGCCGCAATATGCGCCCTTCGACTGGTTCCTGAGCACGCTGCGGCTCTCGCTGCTCGCGCGGCTGGTCGATTCGGACGTCTACGTGCGCGCCGCCGAAGCGGGCATCGGCATCTTCGAGATGGAGCCGGGGCTTTCGGCCGGCGAGCGCAGGCAATTCATGCCGATTGTCGAGTGGGTGCAAAGCCATCAGCAGCCGCGGCCCGAAGGCGAGGTCTACGAGCTAGCGCGCGCCCGGCTCGCCTAGAGGAGGAGCGAAAATGAAGCAGCACGTATGGCTGGCCGGTCTTTTCTCCAGCGCGGCAGCCGTTGCCCAGCAGCCGCCGACGATCGCATTCCAGTCGCTGCCCGACCCGCTCAAGCTGCCCGACGACATCTACTTCGGCGAGGTGACCGGCGTCGCGGTGAACTCGAAGGGCCACGTCTTCGTTCTCTCGCGCGGCAATACGAGCGGCCCGGCGTACGCGGCCGCCGCTACGCAGCTGCTCGAGTTCGACGCGAACGGCCAGTTCGTGCGCGAGATCGGCAAGCACCTCTATGCCTGGTCCTTCGGCCATACCGTGCGCGTCGACCCCGAGGACAACATCTGGGTGACCGACAAGGGCTCGGACATGGTGGTGAAGTTCAATCCGCAGGGACGGGTCGTGATGGTGTTCGGCCGCAAGCAGGAAGCCTCGGACCGCGAGACCGGGCCGCTCGAGCATCCGAAGCCGCCGCTTGCGCCCGACGACGGGCGCTTCCGCCAGGTCACCGATGTCACGTGGGACCCCGCGGGCAACACCTTCATCAGCGACGGCTACATCAATTCGCGCGTCGCCAAGGTCGACAAGAACGGCAACTGGCTCAAGTCCTGGGGCGAGCCGGGGAACAAGCCGGGGCAATTCAACACGCCGCACAGCATCGCCGCCGACGCCAAGGGGAACATCTACGTGGCGGATCGCGGCAACCGGCGCATCCAGGTGTTCGACACCGACGGCAAGTTCCTGCGCCAGATCACCATCGATGTGCCCTACCCGGCCGGCGCGCGGCCGGCGATCGGCAGCATGCCGGACCTCGCCAAGATCGAAGCGTCGGGCGGAGCGAAGACCCTCATGCCGGGCTCGCCGTGGGCGCTGTGCATCACGCCGGGACCGAACCAGGTGCTCTACGCCTCGGACGCCTACCCTGGCCGCGTTTATAAGCTCAGCCTCGAAGGCAAGGTTCTCGGCGTGCTCGGGGAGTCGGGCAAGCAGCTCAAGCAGTTCGGCTGGATCCACGAGATCGCCTGCCCTTCCGAGAACGTGCTCTACGTGGGCGAGCTGCTCAACTGGCGCGTGCAGAAGCTGCTGCTGCAGCCCTAGCGGAGCGTTTTTTACGGCTGCGCGGGAATATGCAACAATCCGCGCACTATAAGAAGAAGGGAAGTGGGAGCGGCATGGATCTGCGGCACACCGTAGATCGCATCCAGAACATCGTCTCGGCCGACACCGGGCAGCGCCTTGGCGTCCAGGCAGAGGACGCCGTTACCAAGCTCCTGCGCAACGTCGTCAGCGGCAACCTGCTCGGCGAGGACGGCTTCACCTCGCGCGAGCTGACCATCCTTTTCGCCGACGTGCGCGGCTTCACCGCGCTTTCCGACCGGCACCCGCCGGAGGTCGTGCTCAAGGTCCTGAACCGCTGCCTGATCACCATGATCGAGGTGGTGTACGCGCACGAGGGCACCATCGACAAGTTCATGGGCGACTCGATCATGGTGCTGTTCGGCGAGAAGCCTGCGGGCCGGGATCCCGTGCAGCGCGCGCTCGCCTGCGCCGTCGAGCTGCAGATCGCCCTGGACGAGCTGAACGCGTATTACCGGCAAAACGGCCTGCCCGAGCTTTTCCTCGGCATCGGCCTCAACACCGGACCGGTGTTCCTCGGCACGCTCGGCTCCGAGCTCTTCGCGGCGCGCACCGTAATCGGCGAGCAGGTGAACCTCGCCTCGCGCATCGAGGCGTTCAGCCTGCGCGGCCAGGTGCTGATCAGCGAGAGCACCTTCGCGCGCGCGAGCGGCTTCGTGCGCACCGGGCAGCCGTTCTCGGTGCACGTCAAGGGCAAGGCCGATCCGATCACCGTGCGCGAAGTGGTCGAGATCCCGAGCCTGAAGAAGGTCGTGCCGCGGCGCGAGATCCGCAAGAGCCCGCGCGTCAAGGTGGCGATCGGCTTTTCCTACCAGGTGATCCATGCCGACATCACCGTGCCGCAGGTGCACCGCGGCGTGGTGCTGGTGATGGGCTACCACGGCCTGCTCGCCGAGATCGAGCAGCCGCTGTCGCCGGCCGCAGAGCTCAAGATGCGCATGGACCTGCCGCTGGTCAACCATCGCGCCGCCGATCTGTACGGCCGGGTCAAGAAAACCACCCGTACGCACGACCGCTTCCTGAGCGGCGTCGAGTTCACTTCGCTCGGCAACAAGACGCGCTCGAGCATCGAGCTGCTGGTGCAGCTCCTGATGCAGGGCGTCGAGCCGAAGTAGCCTAGAAAGGGGCGCCGCCGCGCACCGTCGTGCGGTGCATGAGGCGGCGCAGCGGCAGGTCGTAGTCGAAAGTCGCCTTGTGCTGCACGGCGCAGTTGTCCCAGATCAGGAGATCGCCCGGCTGCCAGCGGTGCGTATAGGTGAACTCCGGGCGCACCAGGTGGCGATAAAGCTCGCCGAGCAGCGCGTCGCCCTCCGCCTTCGGCAGGCCGACGATGTGCGAGGTATGCGCTTCGTTCGCGAAAAGCGCCTTTCGCCCGGTCACCGGGTGCGTGCGCACCAAGGGCATCTCGACGTCCGGCACGCTCTTCAGCTGCTCGTCGGTCGGCACCTGCTCCTGCACCACGCGGCCGCCGGCCGCTTCCTGCTGCTGCGCCAGGACGTTCTTCGCGCGATAGAAACGGTAGCTGTGCACGTTGCGCAGCGCTTGCAGGCGCTCCTTGATCGCTTCCGGCAGCGCTTCGAAAGCCGCCGTAGCGCTCGCAAACGCCGTGTCCCCGAGCACCCGGCCCTCCTTCACCGGCACCTCGAGCGCATAGAGCGCCGAGAGCAGGCTCGGCTCGCGCTTGTAAGAAAGATCGCTGTGCCAGAACCGCCCGGCATCCTGCGCGCCGATCGCCCGGCCGCGCTCGTCGAGAACGTTCGATACGACCAGGATCTCCGGAAAGCCGGCGAGGCAGCTTTCCCGGCGCACATGGTGCTCGAGCTCGCCGAAGCGCTGGGTGAATGCCACCTGCTGCTCCGGATCGAGCTTCTGGCCGCGGAGCACCACCACCTCGTGCGCGAAGAACGCCTTCGCGACCTGCGCGAAGACGTCATCCGACAGGCGCCGCGACAGGTCGACGCCGGAAATCTCGGCGCCGAGCTTCTCGCCGAGCGGCTTCACATGGATCATGCGGCCAATGGTAAATCATCGGCACGCATCGATACCGGTGTAGTCCTCGCCCGCGTTATGGCAGAGCGGCGGCTGATAGGCGCACGCGGCGGCAAGGAGAATCATCAGTGCTGCGATAGTTCGCTTCATGGGATTCGCTCCTTCGAGCGGTTGAGGTTCTAGAACAAGTACTGCGCCGAGAACTGCAGCCGGTTGAGAGTGCCGTTGTCCCCGCCGACGACCGTGCGCCTGCCGTGGATCAGCTCGACGCCGAGGTTCACGGCGGCGACCGGACTCCAGATGAGATTCAGGTGCTGCGAGCGATCCGAGAGGTTGACGCCATTCGCCGTTCCGTGCGGCGGGTTCGAGCCCGCCGCAGACAGCTCGAGCGTCGAGCGCAGGCCGGGTGCCCAGAAGTGCCGATAGGCGGCGAAGCCGCTCGCCTGGCGCGCGAGGCGCAGCGTGCCGTCGGCCGCGACGTAGCCGTCGGGGAAGAAGCCGAGCTCCTGGTAGCGGCCGATCGCGTTGCCGAAGTTGAAGTCGAGGCGCAGGTCGTCCTGCGCGCCGATCGGCACCAAACCGCCGAGCACGACTGCGCCGCCCCATTCGGCGCCGCTCGCCGCCGGAGCCGCAGGTGAATCGACGCCGATTTCACGCGCCACTGCGCCGAACGAATACATCGCGCGACCCGCCCGGATTCTGACCCGCGTCGTGAGATCCGGGGCATGGTCGACGTCGGAGCGGAAAGGCGCCGCCGTGCCGGGAACGGCAAGCACGGACTCGGGGTTCTCCGCCGAGATCGACCAGTCGCCCGCCGCGAACGGCTCGGTCCAGCGAACCTGCGCCTGGCGCACGAAGATCTGCCCCGCCGGGCCGCCGAAGTCGAGCGTCTCCGGATACACGCGCTCGTCCAGCAGGTTGGTCCACATCTGGCCGGCGAGCAGCTTGCCGAGCGATCCGTACGCATGGCGCAGGCGAAAGCCGTGCGAGTTGGAGGACGACTCGTTGCCGTCGGCGCCAAAGAAGTCGCCTTCGAGGTACGTGCGCAGCTCGCCGCGGCTGGTCGGCGTGCTCGTGCCGAGCCACAGCCGCGATTGGCGCGCGTGCAGCGTCACCTGGTCGTTCTTGTGCTGTCCCGCCGATGGACCGACCGGAATGAGGCCGGGATTGAAGAGCTGGTCGCCCACGCTGTCGACGCCGGCGCTCGTATCGCTCCACAAAGCGTCGAGCTTGGCGTAGCCGCCTACGGTGATGCGCGTGTCGGAGCCGGGGAAATTGAATGGATGCTTCTCGTCGGCCTGCGCGAGGCCGCCAAGGCCGAGCAGCGACGACGCGACGAGCAGCTTGCGGATGACGGTCATGATTGCTTTCCGTGTGATGGACTCACTCGGCGATACCGACGGCTTATGAGCGCGATTCCCGCCGTGGCAACCGTTTCGCGCAGACGAATGGCCGGAATTTCGACGCCGCGAATCAGGTATCGCAGAGTGGAGGCAGCGCGAACGTGCTGCCTTTTTTTGCTTAGGCGGCGCCGCCTTTCAGAAGCACGCGCATGTCATGCGCGAGCGATTCGGCGCTCGAGTCGGGGCGCGCGACGAGGCGCAGCCGGCCGTGCGGATCGAAAAGAAATACGGGAATCGAATGGTGCTTACCGCCTTCGATCTTGAACTCGTAGAGCGTTCCTGCGGTCGTCTTGCGACTCCCGTAAAGCCCGAGCAGACGCTCGTCGAACGAATGCACGTACCGCGCGAGGACGGTAGGACTATCGTGCCGCGGATCGACGGTAACGAATACGCCCTGCACCCGCTCCGCATCGGAGCCGAGGAGCCGCGTCGCCTCGGCGAGCGTTGCCAGAGTGAGCGGGCAAACGTCCGGACAGCGCGTATAGCCGAAATACACAGCGACCACCTTGCCGCGAAAGTCGGCCAGCTCGTGCGCTTTGCCGTCATTGCCGTCGAGGCGGAAATCGCGGCCCCAGGCGACGCCGGTGACGTCCGTCGCCTCAAACTGCAGCACTTCGGGCGGCGGGCGCAGAACCGCGAGCGTCACGAAAGCGGCGCCCAGGATGGCACCGACGATGGCGAGCGCGGCCAGCCAGTTCAGAGCGCGGCGCGCATAGGGAAGAAGATTGGCTTTCAAAGGGCAGGCCTCCTTGCAGGTTGGGATGGCCTGCTGGGATACCTCCGCGGACGAGGTTACATTCCCTGTGTCGCTAGCGCGCCTGCGAATACGCCTCGACGAATTTCTTCATTTCGGCGGGGTTCACGTCCGAGACCGCCCAGTACGACATGCCGCCCTCGCTCCAGCGCATCACGTTATAGCCGCGGCGCGAGACCTCGCGCAGCGGCGTGTCGCCTGGCTTCGCCTGCGGCCAGACGAAGAGATCGATGACGTGCTGGCGATAGCGGTAGACGAGCGCCGCTACCGGCCGGTCGTCGAGATAGTCGAGCCGCCCGCCGGCGAGCGGGAATCCGGCCTGCGCCAGGTCGACCACCGCGGGCGAGAAGTCGAGCTTGCTGGACAGCCACGGCTTGACCGTGTGCTGATCGGAGCTCGCGACGTCGATCAGGTGGCTGGTGAGGACCGAGCGTGCATGGCCGTCGATCACCTGCTCGGCGAGGCGCTCGTCGCCGGAGAGCCCGGCGTACTGCAGCGCGGCCGTCCAGGTCAGAAGCGCCGTCGCGGCGACCGCCGCGCCGATAGGCAGCCAGCGCGGCAGCGGCCGCCAGCGCGGCATTGCCGCCGGTCGACGCGGCGCCGGTCGTTGCGCGCCAATCTGATGGCGGATTCGATCGGCAACGGACGCGGGCGCACGATAGTAGGCAGCGTTCTCTCGCAGCGCCGACTGCAAGGCAGACTGGCGCTCGAATGCCGCGCGGCACGCCGCGCACGAGCCGAGGTGCTGCTCGATGGCGAGCGAGCTCTCGAGGTCGAGCTCGTGATCGAGATACGGATGGAGGCGGCTACGGGCTTCGGTGCATTCCATGTCAGGACTCCTGCCGGACACGCTGCAAGTGCTGTAGGAGAAGCTTGCGCCCGCGCGCCAGGCGCGACATCACCGTGCCGAGCGGAATGCCGGCAATCGCGGCGATCTCCTTGTAGGACAGGTCTTCCAGCTCGCGCAGCACGATGACTTCGCGGAACTCCTCCGGCAGCCGCTCGAGCGCCGCGTTGACGAGGCGCCGCGCGTCCTGCTGCTCGAGCGAGTGCTCGACCGGCTCGGTGTCGCTCTCCAGCGCGGCGAGCTCGGCGGCGCCGAGCGTCTCGTCGTCGAAGGATACGTTGAGACGCTCGGGACGGCTCTTGCGCAGCCAGGTGTAGTAGGTATTGCGCACGATCGCGAGCAGCCAGGCGCGCCCGTTGTCGCCGTGGAAGCTCTCCAGCGACTTGAAGGCGCGCAGGCAGGCCTCCTGGACCACGTCCTCGGCATTCCGCTCGTCGCGCGTGAGCCAGCGTGCGAAGTTGTACGCCGCGTCGAGGTGCGCGCTGAAGATCTGCTCGAAGCGCCGACCCTTGCTGCTCGTCGCGTCCAAGACGGCGGGCTCTCCCATGCGTTCCACGGGGCGCAACCGGCGCACCGGCGGCATTTCCACCGTGCTCCTGAGCACGCGAATCTCGGCCATGGAACGCTATACCGGGAAACGCCGCCGGTTATTCCCGGCGCGGCGCTGCATTGTCGCGCAAAGCGGTGCGGGAATTTCCTTGCCCCGGCCCCGGTACTCCGGAACGACGCACTCACTTTTTGACGACCGGAGACCGAAATGGCAAAGGCAATCGACAGGCGGCAGTTCCTCAAGCTGGCAGGGCTCGGCAGCGTAGGCGTGGTCCTCGGCTCGGCGCTGCCCGGCGTGGCCGCCGCGCACGACGACGACGAGTTCTATTTCCTGCAGCTCTCGGATACCCACTGGGGCTTCGAGGGGCCGCCCAACCCCGATGCCAAGGGAACGCTGCGCAAGGCGGTGGCCGCGGTGAACAGCCTCGAGCAGCAACCGGACTTCATCATCTTCACGGGCGACCTGACGCACACGACAGACAACCCGGTCGAGCGCCGCAGGCGCATGGCCGAGTTCAAGGACATCGTCGGCAGCCTGAAAGCGCCCCACGTCCGCTTCATGCCTGGCGAGCACGACGCATCGCTCGACAACGGCAGCGCGTTCCAGGAGTTCTTCGGCGCGACGCACTACACCTTCGACCACAAGGGCGTGCACTTCATCGTCCTCGACAACGTGTCCGACCCCCGCGCCCTGATCGGCGACGAGCAGCTCGCCTGGCTCGCCGCAGACCTGAACAAGCAGCGCGCCGATGCGCCGATCGTGGTCTTCACGCACCGGCCGCTGTTCGACCTGGCGCCGCAATGGGACTGGGCGACGCGCGACGGCGCCAAGGCGATCGACCTCCTCATGCCGCACAAGAATGTGACCGTCTTCTACGGCCACATCCACCAGGAGCACCATCACGCGACCGCGCATATCGGGCATCACGCCGCAAAGGGCCTCATGTTCGCCCTGCCTGCGCCAGGCTCGCAGCCCAACCGCACGCCGGTGCCTTGGGACCCCGCGCAGCCGTACAAAGGGCTCGGCTTCCGCCGCGTCGAAGCCGACGTGGACGAAGCGCGCTACTCGATCACCGAATTTCCGGTCGTGAGGACCTGAGCCATGACGACGACCGAAAACCGCCGCCGCTTCGTCCTGACGGCCGCAACGCTGGCCATTCTGACGCTGGGCTACGGCGCGAGCTTCGTCGTTGCGCAGGCCTCGTCGCCCGAGGCCCGGGTGATCAAGATCAGCGCCAAGCGCTTCCAGTACACGCCCGGCCACCTGACGCTGAAGAAAGGCCAGCCGGTGGTCCTCGAGATCACGAGCCGCGACGTGCTGATGGGCTTCAACCTGCCCGACTTCAACGTCCGCGCCGACGCGCTGCCCGACAAGGTGACGCGCGTCAGCTTCGTGCCCGACAAGACGGGCAAGTTCGTGTTCCTGTGCGACATCTTCTGCGGCACGGGGCACGAGCAGATGCAGGGCACGCTGACGGTGGTCGATTGAGAGAGGGTTACCAGCGCAGCAGACGCGATCCGAGCAGGAGTCCGACGGCCGCCGGGACGAGCATGCCGAGCAGGTACCAGACGGCGAGAAACGGCGCCGCGAGCTCCGGGCAATGCAGGGTATAGACCAGCGCGCCGGTGGCGCCGGCAAGCAACCCGGCGGCGCCGCCGGCTAGCCGAAGGCGGGTCGGCGCGAGTCCCTTCATCGCCCAGAGCACGGCGATGAACACCGGAACGGAGAGCGCGGCAATGAGGAAAGGGCACGAGCGCCAGGTCTGTCCCAGCAGCAGCGCCGGCCATTGCGACGCTTCGGCGCGCGCGAGCGTCGCTGCCGCCAGGCTCCCCATCGCGATGACCACCGCAGCGAGCGCGGCCGGCGCGCGGCCAAGCGCTGCGCCCGGCCGCGACAGGCGCATCGCCGCCACCAGGCTCCCGGCGGCGAGCGCGCCCGCATAAACGAGCTTCGCCCAGAACATCGGCAGCAGCGCCGCGGCGGCCAGGTCGGGACGCACGCCGAGCATGATCGCCATGAGCAGCGTCGCGCCGCAAGCGCCCCAACCGAGGGCGAGCGCAAAGCGAGGCCGCGGCCCGAGGGCCTGCACGGGTATCGCGCCGGCGGCGAGGAAGTCGACGAGCTCGTCCGTCTTCATCACCCGGCCGCCCATTTTCTTGCGAGCGCCTTGAGGCCTCGGTGGATGGCCACCTTGACGGCGGATTCCGACATGCCGGTGAGGCGCGCCGTTTCGACGATCGACCGTCCTTCCAGCTTGACGTGCACGATCGGCAGGCGCTGACGCTCCGGCAGCGTGCCGAGCAGCTCGCCCAGGTCGCGGCGTGCGTGCGCGGCTTCGTGATCGGCCGTCTGCAGGACTTCGGCGGCATCGTCGAGCGGTTCGGTGAGGAGGTCGGTGCCGCCGCGACGGCGGACCGCGTCGACGAGCTTGTACCGGGCGATGGCATGCACCCAGGCCGTCAGCGGACGGCCGGCGTCGTAGGTATGGCGCTGGTTGTGCACGGCGAGCAGCGATTCCTGCACGATGTCCTCCATGTCGTCCGGCATGCGGGCGAGGCGCTTCCTCACGAAAGCGCGCAGGTGCGCGGCCAGCTCCTTGAGAAATGCGTGATAAGCGCGGCTCTCGCCCGCGAGTCCTCGCAGCAACAGGTCCTTTAGCCGTTCTTCGTTGCCGACGGCCGTGCGGTTACACGAGGCGGAAGAAATTTCGTGTAACTGCCGGGCGGCTGCTTGCGAATTAGGAGTCATGAACGCAGAAGGTCGCTGCCCCATGGTCGCCGCTGCGTGCCATTTCCTTACGACAACCCGGAGCTTTTCTATGATCAGGATCGCCGCCGCCGCCGTTTCCGTCGCCATCGCCCTTGCCGCGAGCAGCAGCTTTGCCGATTCCATGGACAAGGACGCCATGGGCCATGACGCCATGAAAGGCGATGCCATGGCGAAGGACTCCATGAAGAAGGACAAGATGGAGAAGATGGACAAGAAAGACAAGATGCGGAAGGACGCCATGAAGAAAGACGACAAGGACGCGATGCAGCGCTAGCGAGGGACCGGGGCGTGCATCACCTTCGTATCGCACGCCCCGTCACCGACCTCGCGCGTTCCCGGGCGATGTACTGCCAGGGCCTCGAGCTGCAGAGCATCGGCAGCTTCGAGGATCACGACGGATTCGACGGGGTCATGCTCGGTATGCCGGGCGGAGCCTTTCACATCGAGCTCACCTGCTGCCGCACGCACCCCCTGCAGCCAACGCCGAACGCCGAAGACCTGCTCGTGTTCTATATCCCGGCCAGCGAGGAATGGCGCACCGCTTGCGCCCGGATGCTCGCCGCCGGCTTCCGCTGCGTGGCGTCGTTCAATCCTTACTGGGACCGCCGCGGCCGCACTTTCGAGGACGCCGACGGCTATCGTGTGGTGCTGCAGAATTCGCGCTGGGTCAGGGAGCGGCCTGCTCCAGGCTCGCATTCTCGAGGTCGGTGACCAGCATGTGGCCCGGCGCGTGCGTGATGCACAGCGACGGCCTCGCCTCGAGCACCACCGACTGGGGCGTGATGCCGCACGCCCAGAAGACCGGCAGCTCGTCGTTGCGCACTTCGGTCGGGTCGCCGGCCCAGGGCTTCTGCAAGTCTTCTATTCCGATCATCCGCGGATCGCCGAGGTGGACCGGCGAGCCGTGCACGCGCGGATAGCGCGACGTGATCTCGATGGCGCGGATCGCGTCGGCCGGCCGGAAAGGCCGCATCGAGACCACCAGCTTGCCGCGAAAGCGCCCGGCCGGCACGGTGTCCACGTCGGTCCGGTACATGGGCACGTTTCGCCCCTGCTCGACGTAGCGCAGCGTGAGCCCGGCCTTCATCAGCGCCTCCTCGAAGGAGAACGAGCAGCCGAGGACGAAGGTGACGAGGTCTTCGCGCCAGAGATCCCTTAAGTCGCTCACCTCGCCTTCCAGGCGGCCGTCGCGGAAGATGCGGTAGCGCGGCACGTCGGTGCGGATGTCGAGGTCGGCGCCGAGCGCCGGCAGGCGCGGATCGCCGGGCGCCGACAGGGCGAGCAGGGGACAGGGCTTCGGATTGCGCTCGCAGAAGGCGCGGAAGTCCTCGGCGTACTCGCGCGGCAGAATGCAGACGTTGCCCTGCACGTAGCCCCCGGCGACGCCCGCGGTATGGCCGCGATGGCGTCCGGCGCGAATCGCCTGGCGGACTTCGCGGGGATGGCGCATCGGCCGATGATAGCGGTTAAGATATTTTCATGTACGTCCCCTCCGGCGTCATCCCCGCGGTCCTGCTGCCGTTCCACGAAGACCTGTCGATCGACGAACCGGCTTATCGCGCGCATGTGCGCGAGGTCGCGGCGGTCGAGGGCGTCTCGGCGATCACGATCAACGCGCATGCCTCGGAAGTCGCCTCGTGCAGCTTCGAGGAGCAGCGCCGGGTGCTGGAGATCTCGCGCGAGGAATTGAAACACCTGCCGATCGTCCATGGCGTCTATGCCGACGGCTCGCTCGAGGCGGCGCGCATCGCTCGCATGGCCGAGCAGGGCGGCGCCTCGGCGCTGCTCGTCTTCCCGCCGGGCGTCTATTACTTCGGCCAGCGGCCGGAGATGGCGCTCGAGCACTTCCGCCGCATCGCCGACGCGACGAGCCTGCCGCTGATCGCCTTCCAGTATCCGCTGGCCGGCGGCTGCGGCTATCCGCTCGCGACGCTGCTGCGCATCCTCGACGAAGTGCCGAGCGTGCTCGCGATCAAGGACTGGTGCGCGAATCCGCAGCTGCACGAGCGCCATGTGCGCCTGCTCCAGTCGCGTGCGCGGCCGGTGAATGTGCTCACCACGCACAGCTCGTGGCTCCTTAGCTCGCTCGTGCTCGGCTGCAATGGGCTCCTGTCGGGCTCAGGGTCGGTGATCGCCGATCTGCAGGCGCAGCTCTTCCGCGCGGTCAAGGCGGGCAACCTCGACGCGGCGAAGCAGATCCACGGCCGCATCACGCCGACCGCGGAGGTGTTCTACGCAGAGCCGTGGGTCGACATGCACAATCGCATGAAGGAGGCCCTGGTGCTGCTCGGCCGGCTGCCGCGCGCGGTGGTTCGCCCGCCGCTCGTCAAGCTGGGCGCACAGGAGATCGAGCGCATCCGCGCGGCGTTGCTCGCCGCCGGACTGCTCAAAACACAACAGAGGAGAGAGACATCGTGGGTTGCATGAGAAAGGTCCTGGTCGGCCTGGTCGCGGCGGCCGTCGCGCCGCTCGCGGCGGCGCAAAACGTCAAGATCGGCATCGTCACCTTCCTGTCGGGCCCCGCCGCAGCGCCGTTCGGCGTGCCGGCGAAGAACGCCGCGGAGTTCGTGGTGAAGGAGCTGAACGCGGGCACGGCGCCCGCGCCCTACGACAAGAAGGGCTTCGGCGGCGCCAAGATCGAGACCGTGATCATCGACGAGGCGGGCAGCACGACGACCCAGGTCACCGAGTTCCGCAATCTCGTGCAGCGGCACAACGTAGACCTCGTGGTGGGCTACGTCTCGAGCGGCAACTGCCTGGCCGTGGCGCCGGTCGCCGAGGAGCTGAAGAAGTTCACCAACTTCTTCGACTGCGGCACGCCGCGCATCTTCGAGGATGCCGACTACAAGTACGTCTTCCGCACCTCGCCCACCGCCACCATGGACTCGGTCGGCGCGGCGCTCTATGTGAAGGACATGAAGCCGGACCTCAAGTCCGTGGCCGGCATCAACCAGAACTACGCGTGGGGCCAGGACTCCTGGGGCGACTTCGAGCTGGCGATGAAGCAGCTCGTGCCGAACGTCGACGTGAAGACCTCGCAGATGCCGAAGCTGTTCGCCGGCCAGTACAACGCGGAGATCTCGGCGCTGCTTGGCGCCGACGCCGACGTCGTGCACTCGAGCTTCTGGGACGGCGATCTGGAGGCGCTCATCCTGCAAGGCGCGCCGCGCGGGCTGATGAAGAAGAGCATCACCATCCTTACTACCGGCGAGACGGCGATGCACAAGCTGGGCAGCCAGATTCCCGACGGCACAGTGCTCGGCGCGCGCGGCCCCTTCGGCCCGTACGCGCCCGACAACAAGTACAACCACTGGTTCGCCCACGGCTTCGAGTCGGCGTACAAGGCACCGCCCAACTACGCCTCCTACCAGATGGCGCAGGCGATCCTCGGCGTGAAGCTCGCCTGGGAAAAGGCGCAGCAGGCCGCCAGCGGAAAGCGCCCGACCAACGAGCAGGTCGGCGCGGCGCTCGAGAACATGACCTACGAAGGTCCGGGCGGCACCGTGCGCATGGCGAACGGCAAGGGCCACCAGGCCGTCATGGAGACGGCTTACGGCACGACCAAGCTCGTGAACGGCAAGATCACCGTCGTCAACGTGAAGCGCTACCCGGCGGAGAAGGTGAATCCGCCGGCCAACACCAAGGCGGCCGACTGGATCAAGGGCGGCTTCAGGGCGAATTGACGTAACCGCCTCGCAGCCCGCTCACTGAGCCAGCTCGCCTCCGTCGCGGTCGACGGCGCCATCTACTCGGCGTGGCTGTTCATCGCCGCGCTCGGGCTGACGCTGATCTACGGGGTGATGAAGATCGTCAACGTCACCCACGGCAGCTTCTACGCGCTCGGCGCCTACGCGGGCGCGTCGCTCACCGGGGTATGGATCGCGCGCGGCTATCCGCCGGCAGCCTCGTATGCCGTGCTGCTCGGCGCGTCGATCCTCGTCGCGCTCGTCGTGGCGCCGCTCATCGAGCGCGGCATCCTGCGCTTCATGTACGCGAAGGACGAGGTGGTGATCCTGCTCATCACCTATGCCCTGTTCCTCGTGCTCGAGGACGTGATCAAGCTGGTGTGGGGCGTCGACCCGTACTTCATCGCCGAGCCCTATGCGCTGCTCGGCAGCTTCCAGGTCGCGGGCATGGCGTACCCGACGTACAACCTGATCCTGGTCGCGCTCGCGATCGTGCTCGGCGGCGGCCTCGCGTGGCTCCTGAACAGCACGCGCGTCGGCAAGCTCCTGCGCGCGGTGATCCACGACCCCGAAGTCAGCCGGGCAATGGGCGTCAATGTCGGACGCTACTACCTCGCCACGTTCACGTTCGGCTCGCTCCTTGCCGCGCTTGCAGGGTCCTTCACGGCGCCGACTGTCTCCGTGGTGCCCGGCCTCGGCGTCGAGATCATCGTCCTCTCCTTCGCGGTTGTCGTGATCGGGGGCTTGGGCAGCCTGCCGGGCGCCGCGCTCGGCGCGCTCATCGTCGGCGTCGTGCGCTCGCTGTCGGTGCATTACCTGCCGCAGGTGGAGCTGTTCGTCATCTACTTCGTCATGGCGATGGTGCTGGCGCTGCGGCCGCGCGGGCTCTTCAGCCTCGAGGAGCCGCGCAAGATATGAGCTTCCGATGAGCCACCGGACCTCGCTCGTCATCGGCATAGTCCTCGTCGCCACCCTCGTCGCCGGGCTCTTCCTGCCGCAATGGGCGCTCTTCATCGTCACGGTGGCGATCGCGCGCGGGCTGGTCGCCCTTGGCCTGGTGCTCCTCCTGCGCACGGGGCTCGTCTCGTTCGGCCAGGCGCTCTACTACTGCCTCGGCGCCTACACCGCAGGCGCGCTCGGGCGCTTCCTCGGCGTGAGCGACATCGTGGTCGAGATGCTCGCCGGCGGTGCGCTGGCGGCGCTCGTCGCGCTCGCGCTCGGCTTCCTGCTCGCTCGCTACCGCGGCATCTTCTTCGGCCTGCTCAGCCTCGCGCTGTCGATGATCTTGTATGGACTGCTGGTCAAGAACGAGGCGCTCGGCTCGACCGACGGCTTCAACATCCTGCCCTCCAGGCTGTTCGGATTGCGTCCCACGGAAGACTGGCTGCGCTATACGGTGATGGCCTGTGCCGCGGTGATCGCGTGCCTTGCGGCGCTCGCCGTACAGCGCTATCTCGATACGCCGCTCGGGCGGCTCGCGCCGGCGATCAAGGACAACGAGATCCGCGTGGAATACATGGGCGCTTCGGCGCGCTACGCGGTGCACGTGAAGTACGTCGTCGCGGCCGCGCTCGCCGGCGCGGGCGGCGGGCTCGCGGCGACGACCGTGGGACACATCGATCCGGACATGGCCTACTGGACCACCTCCGGCGAATTCATCTTCATCGCCATCCTCGCCGGAACGCGCAGCGTGCTTGCGCCCTTCGCCGCGGCGCTGCTCTACGGCGTGATCCACACCACGGCCTACGACCTCTCGCCCAATACCTGGCAGATGAGCCTCGGCATCGCGCTGCTGGTGCTGATCGTGTTCCTGCCCGAAGGCCTGTTCAGCCGGTTCAAATGGCGATCCTCGACGCGCAGCGCCTGAGCAAGGCCTTCGGCGCGGTCACCGCCGCGAACGACGTGAGCGCGGCGATCGAGAAGGATTCGGTGGTAGGCCTGATCGGCACCAACGGCGCCGGCAAGACCACCTTCATCAACATGATCACGGGCTATCTCAAGCCCGACCGCGGCACGATCGCGTTCGAGGGACGCGACATCACGCGCCTGCCGCCGCGCGACATCACGCGCCTCGGCATCTCGCGCTCGTTCCAGATCCCGCAGCTCTACAGCTCGCTCAGCGTGTTCGAGAACATGCGCGTGGCGCTCGGCGTCGTGCTGCGCAACGCGGGGCTGGGCGGCTTCTTCTCGCGCCATCGGCCGCTCGTGCCGGGCTACGGTGCGCCCGCGGAGGACGCCGCCGAGCATCTTCTCGATCGCTTCGGCCTCGCCGAATACCGCAACCGCAATGCGCAGGTGCTCCCGGGCGGCGTGCGCAAGCTGCTCGACATCGCGCTCGCCATGGTGTCCAAGCCGCGCATCCTGCTGCTCGACGAGCCGACCAGCGGCGTGTCGGCGCAGGAAAAGTTCGGCATCATGGACATGGTGCTGAAGGCGGTTCGCGCCGAAGGCGCGACCGTGCTCTTCGTCGAGCACGACATGGAGCTGGTCAGCCGCTTCGCCGAGCGCGTGCTCGCCTTCTACGACGGGCGGATCATCGCCGATGCGCCGCCGAGAGCCGCGCTGGCAAATCCGGACGTGCAGCGCTACGTGGTGGGGCGGCGTGCTTAAGGTCGAGAACCTGAAGGTGTCGATCGCCAACGTGCAGATCCTGCGCGGCATATCGCTCGCGGTGCCGAGCGGCTCCATGACCGGGCTCATCGGCCGCAACGGCGCCGGCAAGACGACGGTCATGAAGACGATCATGGGGCTCCTCAAGGCGGGCGGCGGCTCGGTCAGCTTCGAGGGTCGCGATCTTCTGCGGCTGCCCACGCACGCTCGCGTGCCGCTCGGCATCGGCTACATGCCCGAGGACCGCCGCCTCATTCCCGATCTCACGGTGCAGGAAAACATCCTCGTGCCGGCGTGGGCCGCGCACGCCGCCGATGCGCACGAGCGCCTCGAGCGCGTCTTTCGCCTGATCCCCGAGGCGCGCGAGTTCGCGCCGCGCAAGGGCCTGCAGCTCTCCGGCGGACAGCAGAAGCTCGCCGCGCTCGCGCGTGCGCTGATATGCGGCACCCGCCTCCTCCTGCTCGACGAGCCCTTCGAAGGCGTCGCGCCAGCGCTCGCGCAGCGGCTGGCAGAGGTCGTCGCCGGGCTGAAGAAAGAAGGCCTGTCGGTGCTGCTCTCGGAATCGGACCTGCAGCATTCCGAGCGCCTCGTCGACCGCGTGATCGCCATCGATCGCGGCGCGCTCGCGGCATAAGATGGAGAGCGACGTCCTCGTCATCGGCTCCGGCGCTGCCGGGATGTACGCCGCCCTCGCCGCCGCGCGCTCGGGCAGCCGGGTGCTGGTGGTCGACCGAAGCCTGATCGGCCGCGGCGGCGCGACCGTGATGGCGCAAATGACGGTCGCTGCCGCGCTCGGCGAGGAAGCGCCCGATCACTGGCAGCACCACCTCGCCGACACGCTCAAAGCCGGCCGCGGCCTTTGCGAGCCTTCGCTCTCGCAGCTGCTCTGCGAGGATGCGCCCGAATGCATCCGAGAGATGGATGATTGGGGCGTGGGTTGGGCTCGAGCCGGCGGGCATATCAGCCAGGTGCAGGCACCCGGCCACGACCGGCCGCGCTGCGTCTATGTCGATTTCGTCAATACCGGCCCCGCCGTGTCGAAGACGCTGCGCGCGCAATTGCAGCGCACGCCCGAGATCCAGCGCACCGGCGACCTGCTGGTGACCGACCTTGCCCTCGACGATGGACGATGCGTCGGCGCCCATGCGTTGCACGTCCCGACGGGCAAGCCAGTCTCGATCGCCGCGAAGGCGACGCTCATCGCCACCGGCGGCCTGACCCGCCTCTATGCGCGAAACAGCGCCTCGCTCAACATGGGCGGCGACGGCTACGCGCTCGCGCTGCGCGCGGGCGCGGAGCTCGTCGACATGGAATTCGTGCAATTCTTTCCCATCGGCCACCTCGCGCCGCGCATGGTCGGCATGGACCCGATCATGTGGGATCCGTTCCGCTACAAGCTCGGCGGCCGGCTGCTCAATTCGCGCAGGGAGGAATTCCTCCAGGAGCAGGGCAAGTACACCTCGGCGCGCGACCTGGCCACGTACGCGATCCTGAGCGAGGTGGAAGCCGGCCGCGGCACGCCGCACGGCGGCGTCTGGCTGTCCTTCAAGCATTGCAGCGAGGCGGAGCTGCGCGCCGCCTTCGGGCCGGTCATCGAGCGACTCGCGGCGAACGGCATCGACCTCACGCGCGACCTGATCGAGGTAGCGCCGATCGCCCACTACCACATGGGCGGGATCCGCGCCGACGCCGACATGCGCACGAGCGTGCCGCATCTCTTCGCGGCCGGCGAAGCGGTCGGCGGCGCGAACGGCGCCAATCGCCTTTCCGGCAACGCGATCACCGAGGCCTTTACCTTCGGCCGCCGCGCGGGCCTGCGCGCTGCAGCGCTCGCGAAGAGGACGCCCATCCCAGCAGTGCGGCCCGAGCCCCGCCGATCCGCATCTCCGCCGCCGGATATAAATGCCGCAGCCGAGATCGTGAAGCTGCAGGGCGTGATGAACGAGCACGTCGGCCCGCTGCGCACCGCGCAGGGGTTGCGGCGCGCCCTCGACTACCTGACGAGTTTGCATGAGCCGACGGAACAAATGCGCGCGCCGCGCGGCGGCCTGGATCCCGCCTGGGTCGATCTCCACGACCTGCGCAACATGCGCCTCGTCGCCGAGTGCGTGACGCGGTCCGCTCTCGCGCGCAACGAAAGCCGCGGCGCGCACCAGCGCCAGGACTTTCCGGAGTCGAGCGACGGATGGCTGCGCCATCAAATCATCCGCCTGTCGCAGGGAGCGCTCCAGCTTGGAAGCTAAGCTCAAGGTCCGGCGCGGCGCGCCCGGCTCGCCGGCGCGCTACGAGCGCTACCAGGTGCCCTTCGAGGCCGGCCAGACGGTGCTCGACGGCCTGCGCTGGATCCGCATCCACCGCGATCCGAGCCTCGCCATCCGCTATTCGTGCATCAACGCCAACGCCTGCAAGGAGTGCATGATCCGGGTCGACGGCAAGACCGTGTATGCCTGCACGACGCGTCTCACGGAGGATGAGATGACGCTCGAGCCGCTGCCGAACAAGACGCTGGTGAAGGACCTCGTAACCGAGATCGCGCCGCCCGACGAGCGGCTACCCTAAACAGCGGCTACCCTAAACAGGGACAGACCACCTTTTCTCATGCCGATCGTCGCCGCATTCGCCACATCCCACGCCTACACGTTCCAGGAACCGGAAACCTGGGACGCACGGCGCACCCGCTCGAAGAGCAACGTGGCGAAGAAAACCGGCCGGCTCGCCGAGGACACGCGCGAGGCGCAAGCCGAAACGCTCGAAGACAATCGTTCTCGCTATGCCCACATCCGCGCTGCTCACGAACGTATAAGACAAGGATTGGCCGATCTGGAGCCCGACGCGGTTCTTCTCATCGGCGACGACCAGACGGAGAACTTCGGAGCCGACAACATCCCGCAGTTTCTGATCTATACCGGCGGCGACTACACCGCGCACGACTGGGACCGCAAGCACGCGGCGGCCATCGCCAATCACCCGGCGATCGCCCGCAAGCTGGTCGAAGGCGCGATCGAGGAAGGATTCGACATCTCGTGGTCGGCCAGCTTCAAGGAAGGCAAGCTCCTTTCGCACGCGCACACCGAGCCGATCCTCTACCTCGTGCGGCAAGCGGCCACGCCGGTCGTGCCGGTGTTCGTGAACGCGGTGCATCCGCCGGCACCCTCGCCCGCGCGCTGCTACGCCTTCGGCGAGGCGCTGCGCCGAGTGATCGATCGGGAACTCCGTGACCGACGCATCGTGCTCTGTGCTTCGGGCGGGCTCTCGCACTTCTCTCCCTCGCACCCTTGGGCACATCATGTCGGCACGCGCTATGTCGGCGACATCAGCATCGAGTTCGATCGGCGCATCGTCGCGTGGATGCAGGCGGGCGAAGGGCATCGCCTCGCGCAATTCTCCTCGCGCGAGCTGATCGAGCACGGCGAAGCGGAGCTCCGCCAGTGGATCGTCATGCTGGGCGCGCTCGGCGACGCAAGGCCGGAGCTGCTCGTCTACGAGCCGCTCTATCGCAGCATCATGGGAATGGGGGTGGGCTGGTGGTCTCTCGCATGAAATGGCTGCTTCTCGTGCTGCTGCCGTGGGGAACGGCGCATCCACAGGACTCGTATCCCGCGAAGCCGCTCAAGCTCATCGTGTCGTTCACGCCGGGCGGCGGCGCGGACCTCACAGCGCGCACCGTGGCGATGAAGATGAGCGAGGCGCTCAGGCAGCCGATCGTGGTCGAGAACCGCCCCGGTGCGAACGGCCTGGTCGGCGCCGGCGCGGTCGCGCAGTCGGCCGCCGACGGCTACACGATGCTGCTCACCGACCGCGGCGCGCTGGGCATCAATCCGAGCCTCTACAAGAGCATGCCCTACGACCCGACGCGCGACTTCGCCTACGTCGGCATCGTCACGGTCGCGCCCTACGTTCTGGTCGGCGACCCGAGGCTGCCGGTGAAGACGCTCGCCGAGCTCGTCGCTTATGCCAAGGCGAATCCGGGCAAGCTCAATTACGGCAGCTTCGGCATCGCGAGCATGGCGCACCTCAACATCGAGGCGCTCAAGGCGCGCCTCGGCATCGACCTAGTGCATGTCCCCTACAAAGGCGCAGGCCCCGCGGTGCAGGGTGTCGTCGCCGGCGACTCGGCGATCACGATCTCATCGCCGGCTGCCGTGCTCGGCTTCGTGCGCGACGGCCGCTTGCGCGCGCTCGCCATCGGCGCGCCTTCGCGCTCGCCACTCCTGCCCGAGGTGCCGACGCTCGCCGAAGCCGGCACCGACGAGGACCTGCTCGCTTCGACCTACTTCGCCTTCGCGCTACCGGCCGGCACGCCGCAGCCGATCGTCAATCGGCTGCAGCAAGAGAAGCAGCGCGCGCTTGCCACACCGGAGGTCGCCGAGCGCCTTCGCAAGGCCGGCCTGGAGCCGATCGGCGGCACGGGGGAAGACCTGCTCGCGCAGGTGAAGCGCGACATCCCCCGTTTCCGCAAGCTGATCGACGAGATCGGCATCCAGCCCGAGTAGCCGCCTCCTAGAAGCGCCAGAGCCCGCTTATGCCGAGGACCTGGATGTCGCCCTTGCCCAAGTCGCCGCCGCCGACCTTGCTATAGACCTGGAACTCGGCACGCACGCCGAGGTTGGGCGTCGGATCCCACTGCAGCCCAAGGCCATACGTCAGATCGTTGTTGGAGTGGCTGGTGCTCAAACCGAAGTTGGTGTCGCCGTCGCTGCTGGCGAAGTAGATGCCGAGGCGACCGTAAGCGGCGAACTGGCCGCCAAACGGCAGCATGCCGAGAGCGGAAATATCGAACGCATGCGACTTGACCGAGGCCGTGAGGCCGCCGGCTTCCGCCTTGGCCTTGCCGAAATCCTGATAGGTGAGCTCCGCGGCGAAATTGCGATTCACCTGGTAGCCGCCGAAGATCTTGAACGCCGTATCGGTGTCGCTGCAGGAGATGCCCCCCGAGTTATCGCAGCCGAGATCTCCCTTGAACTTCGATTGACCCAGCCCGCCGCCGACATACCACTGCGCGCTCGCCGGCAGGGCAAACGTCGCGGCGGCAATTCCCAGAGCTGCTATCCAAGCTGTCTTCTTCATTGTTCTCTCCATAAGAGCCACTTCGTATGTGGCGGCGCGACTGTACTCCGCAGTACCTCCTCTCGCAAATCGCCTGCGTGGGTGATGCCAAATATTTCGCGAATGGAGCCTGAAGTAGAGCACCCACAATTCGGAGACGGAGCCCGAACTCCCAATTGGAATGTTCGCCGGCCGGCCGCGTTGAGCCGCGGTGAGACGCTTTGAAACGCCGGTCCGTCATGAATCGGCCTGCGAGGTAGACCTCCAAAAGCCGACGTTGGCATGGCCGGGGTTGTTACGTTGCGGATAGCGGCTGCAGGGCATCCGGTCCCAAGAGCTTGCTGCCTACCCAACCAACGACGAGCGGGGTAATGATCACGATCACGTCGATGACCAGCACGCCGGTCGCTCCGTACACCCCAAACTTCTGCCCTGCGTACACACCTGCCAGGAGAATGTGTGCAATGATCCCGCCAGAGACTGACACCGCCAGCGCCTTGCCGCTCATGGCACCGGATTTCATGACGGCGTAAACCATCCAGAAAAAGGCGGGAATGAAAAACGACCCTCCCGTCACCACGCCGCCAGCGCCTGCAGCGCCGCTAGCAATCGTCCCGACGACGTGAAGCGTTCCGTTGAAGATCAACAAGCCGTACCAGCTCAAACCGATCACAAGGTTCCGTCGCGCGAGCAGTGCCGCAAGCGGCGCGGTCACCCATGCGATGCCGAGGTTCACCAGCGGATAGTGCGCCAGCGGAATCGGGCAATCGGGATTTGGCCGATACCCGAGGTTCTTGCAAACCGAATCTGGCAGGTCGTAAGTACGGCCAAGAATGTCGAAACCGTACTCCTCGAACATGTGCACCATGAGCATCGGCACGGCAAGCCACGCCAGCCACACGGGGTCCCGCCAGCGCGAGACGGTGAGCTGGCTGCGCATCGTGTCCGTGTAGAGCATTACCGCGAACAGTACCAGGCCGCCGCCCAGACACAGCCACGGCCAACCCAGATGTCCAATGCTCCAAGTCATGTCATCCCCTTCATTAGATATCGCAACGTTCTCAGTAGGCGTACCCCAGCTTGAGATAGACGCCGTAGTTGTCGTTCTTGCCGAGCGCGTACTCCAAGTTCAGGACAATGCCTTCTTTGGGCTTGATGATGTATTGCACGCCCGCGCCAATCGCCGGGAATAGGTTCTTGTCCTCCGAGCAGTTCTTGCCCCCGCCATAGACGCAGGCGATACCCGCAAAAAATGTCGCCGTGAATTTCTCGGCGAGGCGCAGGCGCTCCTCGGCTTCGATGTGAGACATGTACTCGCCGTTGTACTGGCCGATCTTGTAGCCGCGAAGCTGGACGGGCGCCTTCGCTTGGGTCGGCGCGTCGCTGGTGAAATGGTTCAGCTGCCGAATGGCGAGCACGTTGCCATTTCCGTGCGGTATGAAATACCGGATGTCTGCGCGGACGATGTCAAAGTTGTTATCGCCACCCAACGACTCGCGATAGGCGATATTGTTCAAGTTGAGCACCCAACCCTGAGTCGGCATGTTCTCGTTGTCGCGTGAGTCGTACTGAGCGACGAGCCCTGCCCCACCCGATTTGTAGGGTCTCACCCCGACCAGGTTCAGGAATTGATCGTCAAACTGCGTCTCGCCGGTAACAGCCACGTTCTGGTAGACGCCCTGAATTCCCAGGAACCAGTTGCCTTTGACCCGATATAGGTAGCGGCTGATGAAGGATTTCATCTCGCCGTTCGATTTCAGCGGCACGCCCGTTCCCAAGTAGTCGTTGTAATCGTTCTTGACGTAGCCGTACGCC
>CAYZFN010000049.1:0-12778 GCA_964477695.1 uncultured Enterobacteriaceae bacterium
ATCATCGCCGTCACCGCGAAGGCGATGAAGGGCGACCGCGAGAAGTGCATCGAGGCGGGCGCCTGGGACTACCTGTCGAAGCCGGTCGATCGCCTGCATCTGCTCTCGGTGCTGCGCGGCTGGCTGCATCGCTAACGAGGAGGAAGGAGCGAAACCAGGGACGTACACCGATTTCCCGCGCGGAATAGGTGTACGTCCCTGCTTCGGGGAACGACGATGAGCGAAGAGAAAGCCAGCATCCTGGTCGTCGACGACCTGCCGGAGAAGCTGCTCGTCTTCGAGTCGATCCTCGCCGAGCTGGGGCAGAACCTGGTGATGGTGCGCTCGGGCTCGGAGGCGCTGCGCGAGATCCTGGCGCGCGAGTTCGCGGTGATCCTGCTCGACGTCAACATGCCCGACATCGACGGCCTGGAGACGGCGAAGCTGATCCGCCAGTACAAGAAGTCGGCGCACACGCCGATCATCTTCGTCACTGCCTACGCCGACGAGATGCAGACCGCGGCCGGCTACTCGCTGGGCGCCGTCGACTACATCCTCTCGCCGGTGCGCGCCGACGTGCTGCGCAGCAAGGTCAAGGTATTCGTCGACCTGTACAACATGCAGCAGCGCACCAAGGCGATGGCGGAAGCCGAGGCGGCGCGCCGCGCCGCCGAGGAGGCGACGCGCCGCTCCAACTTCCTCGCCCATGCGAGCCACGAGCTCGGCGCGTCGCTCGATCTCGAGCACGCGATGCGCAAGCTGCTCGACCTGCTGGTGCCGCACGTGTGCGACGTGGCGGCGGTGCGGGTCGAGAAGGAGCCCGGCCGTTTCAGCATGCTGAGCGCGCCGAGCGACTTCATTCCGCGGCCGCTCGCGAGCGCGATCGAGGCGACGCTCGCCAGCGGACGAGCCACGGAGCGCGCGGAAGGCGAAGGGCTCTCGGCGCTGCTTTGCCATCCGCTGAACGTCGGCGACCGGGTGATCGGCGCCTGCGCGCTCGGCTACGCCGGCCGGGCGGCCGGCGACCGGGGGCTGCTCGAGGAGCTGCTCGGGCGCTCGGCCATCGCGCTCGACAACGCGCGGCTCTATCGCAGCCTGAAGCGCGAGATCGCGCGCTCGCGCGCGGCCGAGGAGGAGCTGCAGGACGCCAACCGGCGCAAGGACGAGTTCCTCGCCATGCTGTCGCACGAGCTGCGCAACCCGCTCGCGCCGATCCGCAACGCCGTCGAGGTGATCCGGCGCGTCGCGCCGCCCGATGCCACGCTCACCATGGCGCGCGACGTCATCGACCGCCAGGCGCGCCTGCTCGCGCGGCTGGTCGACGAGCTGCTCGACGTGTCGCGCATCAGCCAGGGCAAGATCGTGCTCAAGCGGGAATCGGTCGAGCTCGCCAAGGTCGTGCAGCAGAGCGTCGAGATCGTGCGTCCGCTGGTCGAGACGCGCGGCCAGCGGCTCTGGGTGGACGTGACGCCGCGCCCGGTCTGGCTCTCGGGCGATGCGACGCGCCTCGCGCAGATCTTCTCCAACCTGCTCAACAACGCCTGCAAGTACACGCCGGAAGGCGGACAGATCCGCATCTCGGCCGACGCCCAGGACGGCGAGGCGCGCATCGTGGTCGAGGACGACGGCTCGGGAATCGAGCCCGAGCTGCTGCCGCACGTGTTCGAGCTGTTCGTGCAGGGCGAGCGCGGGCTCGACCGCGGCCAGGGCGGCCTCGGCATAGGGCTCACGCTGGTGAAACGCCTGGTCGAGCTGCACCAGGGGCGCGTCGACGCGTACAGCGCCGGCCCGGGACGCGGGTCGACCTTCACGGTGCGCCTGCCTTGCCTCGCCTCGGTGAGCGCCGAGCCGGAGGTGCGCGAGCCGGCGAAGAAAGAACGCCATGCCTACGCGCAGCGCGTGCTGGTCGTCGACGACAATGTCGACGCGGCCGAAAGCACCGCGGCGTACCTGCGCCTGGAAGGCCACGAAGTGAAGACGGTCAACGACGGCGCCGACGCGCTCGCCTCCGTGCACGTCTTCGCGCCGCAGGTGATCGTGCTCGACATCGGCCTGCCGGGGCTGGACGGTTATGCCGTGGCGCGCCGGCTGCGCGCCGAAGGCGGGACCCGCCAGACCCTGCTCATTGCCCTGACCGGCTACGGGCAGAAGGAAGACCGCGACCGCGCGCGGGAGGCCGGGTTCGACTACCACTTCACCAAGCCCGCCGATCCGAAGGACATCCAGCAGGCGATCGAGCAGGGACGCGCAGCCGCTGCGGGGAGCGCCTCTTCGCTACCTAAGTCGAGCTAGCGAGGACCCGCTCGAGCGCCGTCGGGTCGAGCGGCTTGCGGAAATGATCGGCGAAGCCGGCGGCCATCGCGCGCTGCCGGCCGGCATGGTCCGAGAGCCCCGTGATCGCATAAAGGCGCACGTCCGGCAGCGCGCGGCGGAAGCGCTGCGCCGCCTGGTAGCCGTCCATGTCGGGCAGCCCGATGTCGAGGAAGATCACGTGCGGTCGCCAGCGGGTGACCAGATCCAGTGCGTAGAGCGGGTTGGTCGCGTACTGGATGTCGCGATCCGGCCGCGCGAGCAGAAGCCGCAGCGTCTGGCCGTGGTCTTCGTTGTCGTCGACGATGAGTATGCGCTGCACCGACATACCGCTCGCAGTTTACGGATGCGATTGAAATGCACACGTCGGGAATTGCCGGACAAGCATGAAATTTTGCGACCCTGTTACTGCGCCAGCCACTTCCGCGCGTTGTGCTCGTCGAGAAAGGCTCGCGCCGTTATGCCGGAGCGAGGGCTCGCGAGCTCGGTTTGCGCGAGCGTCTCGTACATGTCAGGTTGTGTGCTGACCCACGCCAGCCTGAAACCTTCCGGACATCCGACGTCGCCGAGGGACGATACCGCGCTGCGCAGTTGCTCTATGGAAAGCGCAGGATGGCCGGCGACATGGACGATCGCGCCGCGCGCGGCGGTACGCAGGCAATAACCGCCGATCCTCTCGCAAAGCTCGTCAAGATCGCTCTGCGACGCGCCGCTGGCAAGATGAAATTTGGCCGCAATGGCGGGTGCTTGCATCTCCCGGCGATGCAATAAATGCTCCCCTCGCTTTGCGTTTCCGTCAGGCGAGGGTCAACGCGTCGCAAGGAGAAATCGCAAGCAGGGAGAATCCCGACAGACCGGGACGCGGAGGAGCGTGGCATCAGCGGGCAGCGTGCAACAGCCGGCGACGCTGCACCAGCGCGACCCGCCGCTCGGCGGCGATGTGCGTCGCGCGCAGGCGGCGATCCTTGCGCCCGCGGCGGCGCTCCCTTCCGCTCGCAAGCCGATCGGCGGCGCGGTAATCGGTGAGGCTCGTCACGACGAGCAGGGCGAGGCCCGCCAGGACGAAGAAGTTGCGCGCCACCGCATCGGTGGCGAAGCCGAACAGCCACGGCAGGGCGATCCACGCGACGCCGAGCGCAGACTCGAGCACGCGATGCAGGCGAAAAGGCAGCAGATGCACGGCGCCGAGCGGGTACCCGGTGACGAGCGAGGCGGCGAGATAGAGCACGCCGATGCCGTGCGATAGGGCGATCGCCGCCGGCGAGCCGAAGCCGAGCGCCTTCGGCGCGACGATGAAGAGCAGCGCGAGCCCGTAGTCGAGCACGGCATGGGGAAACGGCTTGACCGGTTGCATCGCGCGGGCCTCCTCGCGCGGTGACCAGCAAACTCTGCACCGGCCCTCGCAAGCGCGCGCTGTCGGTTTTCGGCGACATGACGCCAATATGACACGACTGTTAAATCAGGGGCCGGCGATACCGTGCCCCTCGGCACCGACCTAGGATTCGTCACGCTTTAACAACACCGGGAGACGCCATGGGCGGTTCCATCCTCGTAGTCGAAGACGAAGTAGCGATCCGCGATCTTCTCGCCGCCAACCTGCAACGCGCCGGATACCGCGTGATGACCGCGGGCGACGTGCCGCAAGCCGAGGCGCTGGTGCGCGAGTCGCGCCCCGACCTGGTGCTGCTCGACTGGGTCTTGCCCGGCGTGCCGGGCCTCACGTTCGCGCGCCGCCTGCGCGGCGACCAGCGGACCAAGGACATCTCCATCGTGCTGCTGAGCGCGCGTGCCGAAGAGCAGGACAAGGTGACGGCGCTCGAGTCGGGCGCCGACGACTACGTCACCAAGCCTTTCTCCGCGCGCGAGCTGCTGGCGCGGGTCAAGGCGGTGATGAGAAGGAGAGCCCCGCAGCTGGCCGACGACGTGGTCGAGATCGCCGGCCTGCGCATCGACCCGGCCTCGCACCAGGTCAGCGCCGGCGACAAGCCGATCGACCTGTGGACCACCGAGCTGCGCCTGCTGCATTTCTTCATGACCCATCCGGGCCGCGTGTTCTCCCGCGCGAGGCTCCTGGACGAGGTGTGGGGCGAGCACGTGTTCGTCGAGGAGCGCACGGTCGACGTGCACATCCGGCGGCTGCGCCAGGCGCTCGCGCCCACCGGTCACGACAAGCTGATCGAGACGGTGCGCGGCACGGGCTACCGCTTCAAGCCCGACCTGCAGGCGGCGAACCTGGCCGCGTAGCGGACGGCTACTCGACCGTAACGGATTTCGCCAGGTTGCGCGGCTTGTCCACGTCGTTCCCTCTCAGGAGGGCGGCGTGGTACGCGAGCAGCTGAAGCGGCACGGTCGTGACGATGGGCGAGAGGAGGCCCGGATCGTCGTGCATCGATACCACTGCGACGCCTTCGCCGCTCGCCAGCCCTTCGTTCGCGATGACGTAGAGCTCGCCGCCGCGTGCGCGCACCTCCTGCAGGTTGGACTTCAGCTTGTCGAGCAGCGCATCCTTCGGCGCGATCGCCACGACCGGCATGTTGCGGTCGACGAGCGCGAGCGGGCCGTGCTTGAGCTCGCCCGCCGCATAGGCTTCGGCATGGATGTACGAGATCTCCTTCAGCTTCAGCGCGCCTTCCATGGCGATCGGGTAGTGCACGCCGCGGCCGAGGAACAGCGCGTGCTCGCAAGGCGCGAAGCGCGCCGCCCACGCCGCCATCTCGGGCTCGAGTCGCAGCGCTCCCGACAGCCACTTCGGCAGCTTGCGCAGGGCATCGAGCAGCTGGGTTTCCTTCTCCTTCGAAAGGCGGTGCCGCTGTTTCGCGAGCACCATCGCCAGCACGAACAGCACCGCGAGCTGCGCCGTGAACGCCTTGGTCGAGGCGACGCCGATCTCGGGTCCGGCGCGGGTCAGGAACTTCAGCTCGCAACCGCGGATCAGCGCCGACTCCGGGACGTTGCAGATCGCGAGCGCGTGGCGCTGGCCGAGGCCCTGCGCGTGGTGCAGCGCCGCGATCGTATCGGCGGTTTCGCCGGACTGCGAGACCACGACGACCAGCGTGCGCCGATTCGGGACCGACTCGCGGTAGCGGTATTCGCTCGCGATCTCGACGTTGCACGGCACGCCGGCGAGGGTCTCGAGCCAGTAGCGCGCCACCATGCCGGCGTGATAGCTGGTGCCGCACGCCAGCACCAGGCAGGAATCGATGTCCTGCAACACCGTCGCAGCGTCGGCGCCAAAGACGTTCGGCAGCACGGCGCTGCCGTTCGCGACGCCTTCGAGCGTCGCGGCGATCGCCGCGGGCTGCTCGAAGATCTCCTTCTGCATGTAGTGCCGGTAGGCGCCGAGCTCGATCGCGTCGGCGGCGAGCTGCGAGACGTGCAGCGGCCGCTCCACCACGTGGCCGCGCGCGTCGACGATGTGCACGCTCTTCAGCGTCACCTCGGCGCAGTCACCCTCCTCGAGGTAGATCATGCGCCGCGTCACCTGCAGCAGCGCCGAGGTGTCCGAGGCGGCGAAGTTCTCGCCGTCGCCCAGGCCGAGCAGGAGCGGCGCGCCCATGCGCGCCACCACCATGCGCGCCGGATCATCCATCGCGATGACCGCGATGGCGTACGCGCCGAGCAGCTCGCCGCTCGCCGTGCGCACGGCGGAGAACAGATCCGTCCCTTGCTTGAGAAACGAATGCACGAGGTGCGCGATCACCTCGGTGTCGGTATCGGAGGAAAACTCGTAGCCGAGGCCCTTCAGGCGCGCGCGGATCGCGTCATGGTTCTCGATGATGCCGTTGTGGACGACCGAGACGCCGCCCGAGACGTGCGGATGGGCGTTTCTCTCGGAAGGCACGCCGTGCGTGGCCCAGCGCGTATGGCCGATGCCGATATGGCCGGCGAGGCCCCGTTCCACGGCCAGCTGCGCCAGCGTCGCTACGCGCCCGCAGCTGCGCAATCTCTGCAGGCTGCCGTTGATCACCGCCAGACCGGCGGAGTCGTAGCCGCGGTACTCGAGGCGGCGCAGGCCTTCGATGAGGATCGGCACGACATTGCGGCTCGCGACCGCAGCGACGATTCCACACATGGTCAATTCCCTCCGGTCAGGAAACGCGCGATCGCCTCGACCGAGCGGACGAAGTGCTCGGCGAGCAGCACCGCGGCGGCGAGGACCACCCCGGCGGCGAGGCAGGCGAAGCGCTCAATAGGCATTCTGCTTCTTCAGGACCACGACGAAGGTCTTGAGGATGATCTGCAGGTCGAGCAGCAGCGACCAGTTGCGCAGGTACATGAGGTCATGCTCGATGCGCGCCTTCATCTTCTCCACGGTCTCGGTCTCGCCGCGATAGCCGTTCACCTGCGCGAGCCCGGTGATGCCGGGGCGCACCTTGTGGCGGATCATGTAGCCGCGGATCAGCTTGCGGTAGAGCTCGTTGTGCGCGACCGCATGCGGCCGCGGCCCGACCACGCTCATGCGGCCCTGCAGCACGTTGATGAACTGCGGCAGCTCGTCGAGCGAGGTCTTGCGCAGGAACGCGCCGAAGCGGGTGACGCGCGAGTCGTCCTTGGTCGCCTGGCGCACCACCGCGCCGTCCTCGGCGACGCTCATCGAGCGGAACTTGTAGACCACGATCTGCCGCCCGTCGAGGCCGTAGCGGCGCTGCCGGAAGAGCACCGGGCCGGGCGAGGAAAGCTTCACGCCGAGCGCGATCGCGGCGAGCATCGGCGCGATGCACACGAGGATGAGCAAGGCGAGCACGATGTCCGAGACGCGCTTCAGGATGCCGTTGAAGCCGTAGAACGGCGTCTCGCACACCGCGACCAGCGGCAGCTCGCCGATCGAATCGACGCGCGCCTGGATCAGGTCGAACACGAAGATGTCGGGCACGAAGTAGATCGACGCGGTGGTGTCGCGCAGCTCCTCGAGCAGCCGCAGGATGCGCGGCTGCGAGGCCATCGGCAGCGCGATGTAGATGATGTCGACGTGGTGCTGGCGCACGTAGTCGGGCAGCGCCGCGATCAGGCCCAGGTTTTCCGACGCGCCCACTCCCTCCAGCCGGGTGTGAGACCGATCGTCGAAGAAGCCGACCACGCGCTGGCCGAGCAGCGGCATGGCGGTGACCTGCGAGGCGAGCTTGCGCCCGAGCTCGTTGGCGCCGGCGATCACGACCCTCTTCTCGATGCCCTGGGCCGACAGGATGCGCGGCAGCAGGCGCGGCAACGCGTGGTGCGCGGCGAACAGGGCTGCCGGCGTCGCGAGCGCCCAGGCGCCGAGCACGCGCGGGTCGAACGCCGAGAAGGTGTGCGAGGCCCAGCCGAGCAGCGCGAGCAGCGCGAGCACCGCGACCCAGCCGGTGGCGATCTCGAGCGCGAGCTCGGCCGCGCCGGCGCTCTCGCGGCCGAAGCTGCCGGGGAAGGTCATCGCGAAGATGAGCAGCGCGAGGATCAGGCACGCGCCGTCGAAGCGCCCGCCGAACAGCGCCACCATCGCGGCGAGCATGCCGATCGCGACCAGCGGGTCGAGCGCGGCGACCAGCAGCGCGCCCGTTCCCGGCTGGCTGTGCAGGAGCCGGGCCTGGGGGCGAAGCGGCGAGCGGAGCGGGCTTTCGGGCGTCGCGTGCAAAGCCGATGCAGATTAGGCGACGCCGGTTCAACCACGACGTTGCGCGCCCCGCGCGCCAGTAGCCTCATCGGACTAGCGTTTTGCGCCCCGGCGCGTCGAACGTCCGAACGAATCATCCCACTATATTGACCCGCCATGACAACCGCACTCACCTCGGCGCTCAGCTCGCCGCTCAGTTCGCCCAACGGCTCGCCAGACAGCGCGAGCGCTACGATGCTTCCGGGAAGTGCGGAAGCCAAGGCGCCCGAAACCTCCGCGGCGCAGACCGACTTCCTGCAGATCGAGTCGATCGTGCTCAACCTCGACGCCGCGCTGCGCGTGCATGCGCGCGCGCACTTCTTCAGCTGGACGCAGGGCCTGCTGCAGAGCCTGATCCGCCACGAGCTGCTGATCTGCACGCTGTGCCTGGGCAAGCCGCCGGCGTTCCGCGCCGACGGCTTCTCCATGACCACGCCCGAGCCGACGCTCTTCTCCGACATGTTCCTGCGCGACACGGCGGTGGCGCCGACGCTGCTCAAGGCATGGGAAGAGCGGCGCTACCAGCCGGTCGTGGTCGAGGTCTCGAGCGCCAGTCCCATAGGCAGCGGCGGCTTCGTGCGCGAGCTGGAGAAGCTCGGCGCGACGCAGCTCCTCGTGCACGGCATCCACGACGCCGAGGGACGCGCGCTCAGCCTGTTCACCTTCGCCTGCCGGCCGGGCAGCGTCACGCCGCGCCAAACCTACCTCGCGCAGCTCCTCGCGCCTTCGCTGCACGCGGCCTGGGTACGCACCCAGCTCGCGAAGCGCAGCGAGACCTCGGGCGACAAGGCGGCCGGCGGCAGCGTGCTCACGGTGCGCGAGCTGGACATCCTCAAGTGGATCTACCTCGGCAAGTCGAACTTCGAGATCGGCGCGATCCTCAAGATCAGCCCGCTCACGGTGAAGAACCACGTGCAGAAGATCCTGCGCAAGCTCAACGTCGTGAACCGCACGCAGGCGATCGGCAAGGCGCTCGAGCTGCGCATCCTCAATCCGTAGCGCGAAATTCTCGCTCATGAACGAAAAACGGGCCGCTGGCCCGTTTTTTTTGCCTTGAATTCGGGGACGGAATTCGGGCTCCGTCCCGGAAGCGGGCAATTCGGGCTCCGTCCCGGACGTCTTGTCTTTAGTCCGTCCGGTGCATCGCCGGGTGAGCGTCGTGGGGGAGTGACGTAACAGACGATGCCTAGCATTCCGAGACCGCACATGAGAGTCCTGCGTACGCTTCTCGTGCCGCTCGCCCTCGCGCTGGCGAGCCGCGCCTTTGCCGCCCAGCCGCTCCTGCCGTTCGAGGCCGGCGCGCCCGCGGCCACCCATCCGTCGATGTACTCCTTCTCCGACGTGTACCGCCTGACCGTGGCGGGCGAGCCGTTCGGCGGCTTCCGCTTCGTCGACGCGCAGGCGCCGTTGCGCGTCGTCTCGCAGGCCGCGCTGAGCGGCCCGGAAGCCTTTGCCGAGCCGCGCTTTGCCGTGTCGGCGCCGAGCGACGGCGGCCGCTGGACGCTGCTCCTCGCCGGCCTTTTTGCCTGCGCCTGGGTCGCGCACCGGCGCATCGCGAGCCCCTACTGATGCTGCGCGTGCTCGTCATCGCCTTGTGCGCCGCGACCGCGGGCTGCGAGCGCCCGAGCGTCGAGTCGCAGGTCCTGGCGCGCGTGAACGGCGCGGAAATCTCGCTCGCCGCGCTCGGCGGCGCGGTGACGCCCGCGAGCGGCGGCAGCACGCGCGAGGCGCTCGAGAAGGTGATCGACCGCGAGCTGCTGGTACAGCGCGCGCTCGATCTGCACCTCGACCGCGACCCGCGGGTCGCCGCCTCGATCGACGCCGCGCGGCGCCAGGTCCTCGCCCAGGCCTACATGGACAAGCTCGTCCCGGCCGACATCTCGCGCGAGGAAGTGCGCAGCTTCTACGCCGACAACGCGCCGCTCTTCGCCGAGCGGCGCATCTACCGGCTGCGCGAGCTGCTGGTCACGGCGCCCGCCGAGCTGCTCGACATGCTGCGCGCGGAGAGCGCGCGCGCGGCGAGCCTCGACGACATCGCCGCCTGGCTGCGCTCGCGCGACGCGCGCTTCAGCGCCGTCGCCCTCACGCAGCCGGCCGAAGAGCTGCCGCTCGCCTACGTGCCGCGTCTCGCGCGCATGAAGGACGGCGAGATCGCCGTGTTCGCCCGCCCGGCCTATTCCGGCTTCGCGGGCGGCGCCTCGGTGATCCAGCTCGAGCACGCCGAGGAGGCGCCGCTCTCCGAGCCGCAGGCGCTGCCGCTCATCGAGCGCTTCCTCGCGGGACGCAGGCGCCTCGAGGTGGCGGCCGCGGAGGTTCGCCGGCTGCGCGAGGCGGCGCGCATCGAATACACAACGCAGGTCAAGCCTTAATTACGGAGCGAGAGGTGACGATGATTCGCATAGCGATGGTCTTCCTGATGATGGCGGTGTCCGCCGCCGGCCTGGCGCAGCAGGGTGCGGCGCAGAAGCTCGGGCCGGGCGACACGGTGCGCGTCACCGTCTTCGGCCAGCCCGACCTCACCACCGAGGCGCGCGTGAGCGAGCGCGGCACCATCGACATGCCGCTCGTCGGCCAGGTGAAGCTCGGCGGGCACACGCCGATCGAGGCGGGCAACGCGATCGCCGGGGCGCTGAAGAAGGGCGAGTTCCTGAAGAGCCCGCAGGTCACCGTGGCGCTGACCGCAGTGCGCAGCCGCCAGGTCTCGGTGCTCGGGCTGATCGCCCATCCCGGCCGCTATCCGCTCGAGGAGGCGAACGTCAGGCTGGCCGACGTCATCGCCGCGGCGGGCGGCGTCGCCCCGGGCGGCGCCGACACGGTGACCGTGATCCGCGACGGCGAGCCGCAGAAGGTGAGCGCGCTGGCCAAGGACTTCGAGCTGAAGGGCGGCGACACGATCTACGTCGATCACGCGCCGGTGTTCTACATCTACGGCGAGGTGGTGCGCTCGGGCGCCTACCCGGTGACGCCGAACATGACGGTGATGCAGGCGATCTCGGTCGGCGGCGGCATCACGCCGCGCGGCAGCGACCGCCGCGTCAAGCTGCGCCGCACCGGCGCCGACGGCAAGGTCGTCGAGAGCGACGCCAACCTGCAGGATCTCGTCAAGGCCGACGACGTGATCTTCGTCAAGGAATCGATTTTCTAGGACAGGGAGTCAAAGACATGGATCTCACCCAGTACTGGCTGGCGCTGAAAGCGCGCCGCAAGGCGTTCCTGATGGTGTTCGCCTTCACCGTGTTCGCCGCGGTGGTCGTGGCGTTCGTCATCCCCAAGCGCTACGACGCCACCGCCACGGTGCTCATCGACGCGCGCGACGAGCAGACGATGGCCCCGGAACGCTTGTCGCCGCGCGAGCGCGCCGGCTACATCTTCACGCAGATGGACCTCATCCAGAGCGGCAGGGTGGCGAACCGCGTAGTGCGCGACCTGAAGCTCGCCCAGCAGCCCGGCGCGCGCGAGGAATGGGAGAAGGACACGGGCGGCGTCGGCACGCTCGAGGAGTGGCTCGCCGCCGACCTGCTGGAGAAGCTGAAGGTCGACAGCGGCGCGAGCAACATCATCCTCATCAAGTTCTCGTCGAACGATCCGAAGAAGGCCGCCGCGGTGGCGAACGGCTTCGCCAAGGCGTACCTGCAGACCGCGCTCGAGATGCGCACCGAGCCCTCGCGCGAGGCGGCGACCTGGTTCGAGGGCCAGCTCAAGGCGCTGCGCGCCGACATGGTGCAGGCGCAGACCCGGCTCGCCAACTTCCAGAAGAAGAACGGCGTGATCGGCGGCGACGAGCGCGGCGAGATCGACTACACGCGCCTCGCGGAGATCTCCGCCCAGCTCTCGGCGGCGAAGAGCGCCACCTACGACGCCGACATCCGCTACAAGCAGGCGAAGGACGCCGCGGGCAGCGTCGGCGGCGCGGGCGAGCTGCCCGAGGTGCTGGCCAACCCGTACATCATCACGGTGAAGACGGCGCTGCAGGCGGCCGAGGGGCGGCTCGACGAGGCCTCGCAGGTCTACGGCAAGAACCATCCGGCGTACCAGCGCGCCGCGCTCGAGGCGCAGACGCTCAAGGAGCGGCTGAACGCCGAGACGAAGAAGCTGATCGCCAGCCTCGGCAACGGCGCGGCGCAGGCGAAGAAGCGCGAGCAGGAGCTCACCGCCGCGCTCGCCGCGCAGCAGGAGCGCATCATGAAGGCGAAGGACGCGCGCATCGAGATGGCGGTGCTGACGCGCGACCTCGACAGCTCGCAGCGCGCCTACGACGGAGCGCTGCAGCGCTACATCGCCACCAAGGTGGAGAGCCGCGCGCGCCAGACCAACCTGGCGATGCTCACGCCGGCGGTCGAGCCCACCAAGCCGGCGGTGCCGAAGATCCCGCTCATCAGCGCCCTCGCGGTGCTGATCGGGCTGCTGCTCGCCGCCGGCGTCGTCTACCTGCTCGAGATGTCGGACCGCCGGGTGCGCTCGCGCGGCGACCTGGAGCAGAAGCTCGCCGTGCCTTCGCTCGGCAACCTGTCCCGGTGGCTGCCGACCGGCGGCCGCCTGCTGCCTTCGCCCAGCTATTCCGGGTCCCATGCGGGCAACGGCGCGCCCCGCGCCCTGCCGCATCCCTGGTAACCAAGAGAGGACTGCCATGCTAGTCAAACCCGACAACGTGCTGCCGATGGACAGCGTTGCGCGTCCCGGCGGCCGCCCGATCGGCGCCATCCTGATGGACGAAGGCAAGCTCACGCCTTCGGACGCCGAGCAGGTCCTCAAGCGCCAGCGCGAGCTCGGCTGGCGCTTCGGCGAGGCGGCGATCGAGCTGAACCTGATCACCGACACCGACCTGCGCGAGGCGCTCGCCAAGCAGTACGAGTTTCCCTACCT
>CAYZFN010000050.1:0-48695 GCA_964477695.1 uncultured Enterobacteriaceae bacterium
GCCGTCGCGATGGAACTTGAGCCCGTTCGGCCAGCCGTCGTACTGCGCAGCGACTTCCCAGTTGCCGTGGGCATCGATGCGGAAGATCCGGCCGTACGGGATGTCGACGCACCAGAGGTTGCCCTCCCGGTCGAACGACGGACCCTCGAGGAAGCTGTCGAGCTCGGCGCCCTGGCGGTTCGGGTCGGACCAGGCCGTGCGGCCGCGCTTTCGCAGCTTGGCGGGGAGCGACGTAAAACGCTCGACCGCCAGCTTTTCTACCGGTTGGAATGGGTTGAACATGGAATGCGGCGAAGAATACGGGTGTTCACCCACGGCCCACAAGGAGGAACCAACGCCATGAGAGTCCTAGTCCTCGCCGCCCTCGCGCTCCTGTCGTCGTCCGTGCTCGCCCAGGCCAACGTCCGTGTGCGCGGCACCATCTCGGAAGTCAAGAATGACACGCTGCTCGTAAAGTCGCGCGATGGGCGCAACATCGAGCTGCATCTCGCACCCGACGCACAAGTCGTGACGACCAAGAAGGCGGACGCGGCCGACTTCAAGCCGGGAAGCTATGTCGGGGTCACTTCGGTGAAAGGTCCCGATGGCCGCCTCGTCGCGAAGCGCATCCATGCGCTGGGACCGCAGGTGCCGCAGATGAACGGACCGTGGGACTCGATCCCGAACTCGACGATGACCAACGCCAACCTCGTGAGCAGCGCGAAGGTGAGCGGCGGCAACGAGATCACGCTCAAGTACAAGGACGGCGAGCAGAAGATCCTCGTCACGCCGGAAACGGAGTACTACACGTTCGAGCCGGGCACGCGGGCGGATCTCAAGCCGGGCGAGACGATCTTCAGCGGCGCGCGCGTCGAAGGCGATGGCAAGTTCATGACCGGCCGCGTCGCCGTCAGCAAGGACGGCGTCAAGCCGCCGATGTAGACGGTTACCGCGGCACGTTGAGCAGCTGCAGGATGTGCATCCCGGTGTTGGCGCGATCGACGATGTAGACGTAGCCGCGCTCGTCGACCTCGACGTTGTTGGTCTGGATGGCGATCTTGCAGCGCTCGCCCTGCTCGCTCTTTACGCAGCGCTTGTCGGTCTTGTCGGTCGTCGCTGGGATGTAGTAGCCGATCTCGCGCGGCTGGAACGGGTCGCGGATGTCCACCGCACGCACGCCGGCATTGAACCAGGCGAAGAACAGCACGCGGCCGGCGTACATCGCCGGCTGGTTCTCGCTCGACGAGTGCGAGCCGAAGCGCCCGCCGCGGCTGCAGAAGTCGCCGGTTCTCTCCGGCACGTTGAACGTCGCGACGCCCACGGGCGAGCGCTCCTCGGTTACGTCGACCACGAAGACGCGCTGGCGCGCCTCCTGGCACTCGTTGGCGATTGCCTCGTCCACCACGAACACGAAGTCGCGGGGTGCGAGCCTGTCCCTGGCGAACTCGGGGAGCTTCATCCCCAGCACCGGCAGCGTCGTGTGCGCGCCGTTCATCGATGAGAGCGTAAACCGGCCGACTTCCGGCGCGCGCAGATTCTCCGCGGTCGGCTCGCGCGCCCCGGAAAGAAGCTTCGCGCGGTCGACGATCTGCAGGATGCCGCTCTTGTTGGTGCCGTAGCCGAAGTACACGCGGTTGCCGCGCGGACCAGTGGAGATCGGTCCGTGCAGCTCGCTCGGCACCGGACCGCTCGAGCCGGGCTCCTGTCCCGGCAGGCCGAAGTTGCGGATGAACATGGGATGCGCAGGATCGGAAAGGTCGTAGACCTGCGTCATGCGGCGGGCGCGCCAGTCCGGCAAGCCGGACACGAGGTAGGCGATGCCGGTATCGCACTCCCACCAGCTCTTGTGCGTGCCTTTCAGCTTGTCGACGACGACGGTGAGCCGCACCGGTTTCTCGGGAGCGGTGACATCCCAGACCTCGTGCGCGAGATTGCCGTAGGTCCGCAGCAGGTAGAACTTCGACTGGTCCGCCTTGGGCAGGTCCTTGCCGCTGCAGACGCGCACCATCTGCGCGCCGCCAGACTCCGCCTGGCCGGGCTCGCCGGGAATATGGGCGATATAGCGCGGCTTTCGCGGATCGGTAACATCGACGATCGACGTTCCGTTGTCCTCATCGCTGCCGGTGAGCACGTTGCGCGTGCGCCCGCCGTGGTGCCCGACATAGGCGATCCAGCGGCCGTTCTGCTCGTGCACGGTCGGCTGGTAGGCGCTGCGCGCCTGCAGGTCGTCGGAGCCGAGCAGCACCATGTTGGATGCGCTCGCGCCGTGCTGGGCGAGAGCGGCCGGCGCTGCAGCGAGCAGCGCGAACGAAGCGAGGACGAATCGGGAGCAGGGCGCCATGGCGGCGCATCGTACAGGAGCGGCACACGCCGGCGGCACGTAGCTTGCGAAAGGACTCCGGAACTGGCCATGCCAGGCAACTCATTTATTCCACCACTTCTGGAGAATGCAATGAACCTCAAGACCTTGATTGCACTAGCGGTCGCCGGGGCGTTCGCCGTGCCGATCGCGGCGTCGGCAGCCGACGACAGCCTCGTGGTCGCACAAGCAGGCGGCACTGGTTCTGCGAGCGGCTCGGCCGCTTCCGGCGGCGCGGGCGACTATGCAGGCAACCGTATGGAGCCTCATCCACGCGGCTTCGATCGCCTAGATACGAACCATGACGGCTACGTATCGCGCGACGAAGCGAGCCATGCCAACGAGCTGAACACGCGCTTCAGCGAGATGGACCGCGACAACGACGGCAAGCTCTCGCGCCAGGAGTACAACGCGTTCGAAGCCAACCAGCGCGCGCAAGGCCACGGGCCGGGCCGTCCAGGACATCGCAGCGCAGCCGGCGCGACGACCGAGGGGCGCGCAACCGAGGGCAAGGCACCGAACAAGCAACCCAGCGAAAGCCCGCGCTCGGAGAGCGGCACCACCAAGTAACTTCGCGGTATGCGGCGTCCGGCCGATCCGGACGCCGCTTCTTTCCTCTGGAGAAAGTTATGCTTCGCATCGCCCGGTTACTCGCCCTTGCGGGGCTGGCGGTCACGACCGGGGCACTCGCCGCGCCGCGCGCGCAAAGCGCGCTCGAATGCGGCATCGCCGCCGACATGGCGGTGGTCGCCAAGTCGCTCGCCGCCGAGAAGATCGACCGCGCCAAGGCCGACACCATCATGGCGCGCATCTACGACGTGTCGAGCTCGGAGCGCGGCAAGGCGCTCATGAAGGAAATCACCGACGCGGCCTATTCGGCCGGCACGGCAGCCGCCGGCGGAACCGCGCAGAATTTCGCCGAGTCGCTCTACTCGACCTGCCTCAAGTCGAGCGGCGACATGGACCCGGTGCTCGGCAAGAAGCTCTAGAAGAGAGCGGCGTCGAGCGCAGCGACCAGCGCGCCCAGCTTCGGCGGGCTCGCTTCCAGGCCGACCTTCACCTGCGCGGCCTCGAGCGCCGCGGACGCGACCGGACCGATAGAGGCGACGAGCGTGCGGTTGAGCGCGCTGCGCAACGGCGCCTCCCGGCCGAGCTGCCGCGCGAGGACAAAGAGATTGCGCACCTGCTCCGCGTTCGTAAACACCGCCGCGTCGATCTCGCTGCGCTCGAGCGCGGCCACCAGCTCGACGAGCGGCCGCGTGTCCGGCGGCAGCGACCAGCGGTAAGTCGGTATCTCCAGGACCTCGGCGCCGCGCGCCCCGAGCGCGGCGTCGAGCTCGGCGTTGGTCGTCCCGTAGCGCTGTACCAGGACGCGTGCGCCGCGCAGGTCGATTTCGCGGATCGCCTCCAGCACTTCGCGCGTCGTGAACGGCTCGCTGGCGCTGCGGTCGATGCGCACGCCTCGGCTGCGAAGCGCGCCGCTCGGCTTGGGACCGCGCGCCGCAACGAGCGCCTGCTTCAGCGCCGCGAGCAGCTCGGCCGTCACGCCGAGCGCGTCGGTCGCCTTGAAGAGCGCCTGCGTGCCGACGCCGGTCTGGAACACGGCCAGCTTCGGCGGCCGCGCGGCGAGCGAGGCGACGAGCGCGCCGATCGCCGCCGCATCGAGGTCGGGCACCTCGGCGAGCGCCGGCGCGTGCAGCGCCCGGCCGCCGCGCCGCTCGATCAGCTGCACCAGCTCGCGGCCGAGGCGGGCTTCGAAGATCGCGACGCGCTTGTTTCGCACGACGGCGCCTATTTCACGATGCGCGTGTTCGCGAGCGCGAGCCGGTCGCTCACGTTGCGCACCAGCGCGCGCGTCAGCTGCAGCTGCGCGCCGAGGCTCATCCTGTCGAGCGCCGGCGGCTCGAACTCGGCGAGCAGGCAGTCGGTCATCGATTCCACCGTCGCGTGGCGCGGCTGCTGGCCGCCGGTGATCCACGCCATCTCGCCGAAGCATTCACCGCCGTTCACCATGTTGAGCAGGCGTCCGCCGAGGGTCACCTTGGCCTGGCCCGAGGCCAGGAAGAAGAAGCTCGCGCCTTTTTCCTTCTCGCGGATGATGGTCCGGCTCTTCGCGATGCGGCGCCATTTGCCGGCGCGCACCACATCCCAGAGCTCCGAATCGGCGAGCGTGGCTAGCATCGGCACGCTCTTCAAGACCATGTACTTCTCGCTGTCGGGAATCGCGCCCGCCGGCAGCACGCTCTGGCCGAGCGCCGAGAGCTCGACCGCGAACTCGCTGAAGTTCGCGTAGCGCTGCTCGGGATATTTGCGCAGCGCGCGCAGGATCACGCGGTCGAGCGCCTTCGGCAGCTCCGGGCGCACCTCGCTCGGCGCGAGCGGATCGAGCTTGACGATCTTGTCGAGCAGCGCCTGCAGGTTCTCCGCAAGCAGCGGCTTCTTGCCCGTGAGCAGCTCGTAGAGCACCACTCCGAGCGAGTACAGGTCGGAGGCGAAGGTGAGCGGCTTGCCGAGAATCTGCTCGGGCGACATGTAGTATGGCGAGCCCATGGCTTGCGTTTGCACCACCTGGCTCTTGCGCAGGAACGCGGCGCCGAAGTCGGCGATCTTCACGTCCGTGCCCGAGGCGATCATGATGTTCGCCGGCTTGATGTCGCGGTGCACGATGCCTTCCTTCGCCGCGTACTCGAGCGCGCCGCAGCACTTGAAGCCGATCTGCAGCACGTCGGCCACCGGCAGCAGGTGCGGCGCCATCGCATGGCGCGAAAGGTCGCCCCCGGTGACCAGCTCCATCGCGATGTAGCCGGAATCCTCGCCGACCACCGCGTCGAGGATCGCGACGATGTGCGGATGGCGCAGCTTGCCGGCGAGCGACGCCTCGTTCAGGAACTGCGAGCGATAGAGCGTGCCGAACTCCGGGTCGCGGAACACCTCGGGCTCGATGGTCTTCAGCGCCACCTCTTTCCCGGTGAAGGTGTCGCGCGCGAGGTAGACGGTACCGGTCGCGCCCTTGCCGAGCAGCTTCTGCACGTCGTACTTGCCGACCTGCAGGCTGAGGTCGAGCGTGGCGGCCGCCGAGTTTTCGTTCAAGATGGCCTTCGCGTTTTAAGCTTTCGGGCGAATGTACCTCATGCGGAGGCTGCTGCCGTGAGAACTTGCCTGGTCGCGATTTTCTTCGCCCTTTCGGCGCACGCGCAGGTGAGCGTGCAGGAATACGCGATTCCCTCCGGCCATGGCATCCACGACGTATGGGCGAGCGGCGCACCGGGCTCGCCGGTGTGGTTCTCCGCGCAGCGCTCCGGCAGTCTCGGCATCCTCGATCCGAAGACCGGCGCGGTGCAGTTCGTCCCGCTCGGACGCGGCTCGGCGCCGCATGGGGTGATCGATGGTCCCGACGGCGCGGCGTGGCTCACCGACGGCGGCCAGAATGCGATTGCACGCGTCGATCCGAAGACGCACGCGGTGCGGCTGTGGAAGCTGCCCGGCTCGGCGAGCTACGCGAACCTCAACACGGCGGCCTTCGATGCCGCGGGGATCCTCTGGTTCACCGGCCAGAGCGGCCTCTATGGCCGGCTCGATCCGCAGACCGGCGCGGTCAAGGTGTTCGACGCGCCGCGAGGCGTCGGCCCTTACGGCATGCAGGCGACGCCGAAGGGAGTGGTCTATTTCGCTTCGCTCGCCGGCTCCTTCATCGCGCGCGTGGATGGCGCGAACGGCGCCGCTACGGTGATCGAACCGCCGACGCCGCGCCAGGGCGCGCGACGCGTGTGGTCGGACTCGAAGGGCGACATCTGGGTCGCCGAATGGAACTCCGGAAACCTCAGCCGCTACTCAGCGGCAAGCGGCCGGTGGTCGACCTGGCACACGCCCGGCAAGGAACCGCGCATCTACGCGGTCTACGTGGACGAAACCGATCGCGTCTGGGCTTCGGAATGGAGCGCTCAGGTGATGCTGCGCTTCGATCCGCGCAGCGAGAGGTTCGAGACTTTCCGCTCGTCGAGCGGCAGCGCCAACGTGCGCCAGATCCACGGCCGGCAAGGGGAGGTCTGGACGCCGGAATCGGCAGCCGACAAGCTGGTCGTGTACCGGTACAAATGAAAACGCCGCTCCAGCCGCCGCGGCGAGTTTCTGCCTTGCCGCGGCGGCGAGCGGCGTTGCTCCCTACACTCCCCTTGTCAGTGAAGGCTGCGCGCGAAGGTGCGGCCGCGCAGCAGATCGTAGGCCTTCGGCTCGTCTTTCACCAGATCGGAGATGGCGAGGGTGATCTCGTCGTAGATCTCGTCGAACTGCGAGTCGAGCTTGGGAAAAATGCCGATCTCGGTGACGAACAGATCGGCGTCGGGAATCCGGTTGGGATCGAGGTCGCGCGGCAGCATCGCCCGGTCCTGCACCGAGAAGCCGTGCAGCGTGGGACAGCGCGCGAACAGGCCGCGGATCTTCGCTGCGACGCTCGCCTCGATCCTGACGAGCATCGTTTCGGGCAACCCGGGCTTGAACTCGAAAGTCTTCATCTGTAGCGCCTTCCAGTAACGCAGTGTCACGGAAGATACTACAGACGGCCGTAAAAACGCGACATCGGGGATTCCCCGACCGCCAACGACAGCCAAAACCCGAGCGGTTTGTGAAGCGAATTAGTGCAGCGTGCGGGCGAACGTCCGCCCCCGCAGCCAGTCGGACGCTTCCGGCCGCTCGTCGAGCAGCTCGGAGAGCGCCACGGCGATGTGCTGGAAGATCTCGCCGTATTGCTCGGCCGAGAGGCGCGGCGAAATCCCGATGTCGCTCACGAACAGGTCTTCCGCGTCGCCGCGCACCGAGAAGCCGCACAGCTCGGGGCACTCGGCGAAGATTCCCGCGACCTGGCGCTCAAGCTCGGAGGGGATTTTCATGCCTGCAACGTAGCGCCAGCGCGTTGCAAGGCCGGCTCAGCCCAGGCAGGCCGGCCGGGTTAATGGTTTTCCTGTCGCCGCGCGACGACGGCGATGGACGATTATCATTTTCCCCTTTCAAGGGGGACATCCGCATGGCGAAGTTCCTGATCACGCCGCATTTCCGGCTACACGAGTGGGTCGCTGAGGAGAAGGGCTACTTCAGGGCCGAGGAGCTCGACTACGAGTTCCGCCCGGCCTTCAAGGGCAAGGACCTGGCGGCCGCCCACGCCACGCCGAACAAGGTCGGCGCCTTCCAGAACATCGCCGCGGGTCGCGACAGCAACGTGAGCTGCGCGTGCCATTGGACGGTCAATGTCGCCGCTTCCAAGGGCCACGCCAAGATGTACGCGGACGCCTATTCGGTTTCGCCCTCCGCGGTGTTTGTTCCGCCGGAGTCGCCGATCAAGTCGCCCGATGACCTGCGCAACGTCCCGATCTCGGTCGGGCACCAGTCGGGCAGCCATTACTCGACGATCCAGGCGCTCGAGCAGTATCTGCCGATCTCGGACATCGAGCTGTCCTTCGCCGACGGTATTCTCTTCTCCCGCGTGGAGAAGCTCTTCGACCGCAAGGTGCCGGCCGCCGCCGTGTTCTCCGGCCCGTACTACTTCCTCGAGCAGATGGGCTTCCGCAAGATCATCGACACTACGTTCATGATGGCGTCGATGCTGAACAACGATCCCGACCCGCAGGACGTCAAGAAGTATTTCCGCGCGCTGCGCCGCGCGCAGCGCGACATCGACCTGCGGCCCGAGCTCTACACGCACTACTACCGCAAGGAGTTCCCCGAGCGCTTCCTGTCGATGACGGATACCCGCCGCTGGGGTCCGGGCGAGCGCATCGTGTTCGAGCCCTACACGAAGGAGGTGTTCGAGGAGTCCTTCAAGTGGATCCGCGAGCGCCAACTCTTCGAGGGCCAGGACATGGGCGCCGGCCGCTACGAGGACGCCTGCGTTTCGCTGACGGCCTGATGGCTATTGCGGCTTGAAGCCGATCGCGCGCACGAGATCGCCGTATTTCTTGTAGTCGCTCTTCAGGATCTCGGCGAAGTACTCCGGCGACTCGTTGACGACGATCAGCCCCGCGTTGACCAGCTTCTCGCTCACCTCGGGCTGGCGTATCGCGCGGTTGATCTCCTGGTTCAACTTGAGGACGATCTCGCGCGGCGTGCCCGCCGGCACGGCGTAGCCGAACCAGCCGCCAGACTCGTAGCCCGGCACATCCTCCGCGGCGGCCGGCGTATCGGGCCAGAGCTCGGCGCGCTTCTTCCCGGTGGTCGCAAGGAGGCGCAGCCGTCCCGACTTGATGTGCGGCGTCATGCCGGTGATGCCGTCGATGCCGGCCATCACCTGGCCGCCGATGATGTCGGTCGCAATGGCCGCGGATCCCTTGTACGGCACGTGGGTGTAGGTGAAGTTCGCCAGGGTCCGCAGGTTCTCGAACGCGAGGTGCGGGAAGCCGCCCTCGCCGTTGGTTGCTACCGTCAGCTTGCCGGGGTTCGCCTGGGCAAACTTCACCATCTCGCCGACCGTCTTGAACGGCGCGTCGACGTTGGCGACGATGCCGAGATAGTTCGTCGTGCTCACCGCGACCGGCAGGAAATCCTTGAGCGGATCGTAGGGGATGGTCTTGCTGGTATGCGGCAGCACCACCATGTTGCCGCCCTGCACGCAGGCGACGGTGTAGCCGTCGGGCGCGCTCTTCGCCACGTAGCCAAGACCCAGCATGCCGCTCGCCCCCGGGCGGTTCTCGACGACCACCGGCTGCCCGAGGCGCTCGGACATCTTCGGCGCAATGAGCCGCGACATGATGTCGGTGGTATTGCCTGGCGGGAACGGAATGACTATGCGGATCGGCTTGCCCGGGTACAACTGCGCCTGCGCCAGCGTCGACAACAGCAATCCCAAAATGGTGAGCGTCACCATTTTCCGCAGCATGTCGCCTCCTATTTCGCCGGAATGACGGGCAGCAGCAGGTAGGGCTGCCGCTCGAAATGCAGCGTCACCTCGCCGCCGAAGATATTCGCCGGCCGATCGGTCTGGTCGTCGTGCGTGAACGGCCCGCAGCCGCGCATCGCATTCTTCATGTTGGAGAGCGTCGCCGGCGCGTCGTCGTGCTCGTAGTCGCGGCCGCGGATGCTGAGCGAAATCTTCCAGCCCTTCGGCACCACGATGCAGGTCGGCCAGATCTCGATGTCGAGCTCGACCGGCTTGCCGGGCTCGAGCTTCTGCAGCTCGTCGTGGGTGTGATAGGGCCGATAGGGAAGGCTCAGCTTCGGGTCGAGCTTGCGGTGCGAAGCGCGCAGCCAGCCCTGCGCGACCGGCGTCTTCGGGTCGAGCGCGCCCTGGAACAGCACCTCCCTGCCGGAGGGCTCGAACACGCGCAGCACGACGAAGAAGTCGGCGTCGTTCGTCGCCGATGACGCGAAGAGCTTGAGCGCAGACGGGCCGGTAATTTCCATCTCGCGCTCGGCCAGCATCGAGAAAGTGACGCCGTTGCCCGCGGCATCGTAGCTGACCGATTTGTCCGATCGAGGCGTCGCGATGGCAAGCGCAAGCGAATCCGGATGCAGATAAAAGCGAGTCCACTGCGTGCGCGCGAGCGGCCATTCGTTCTCAGGGCGGATCACGAACTTCTCGCCCGGATGACGCACGTTCAGCTGCACGCGGGGCTGCGTGTCCCAGCCGTTCGCCTTGCCTTTCAGGAAGAAATCGAAGAAGCGCTTCTGCAGCGCCACGCCGTAGTCGGTATAGAACGGCGCCCAGTGCGAGCCGCCATGGACCTCGAGCCATTTCTGGCTCGACCCGGATCGGACAAAGCCTTCGAAATTGCCGCGCGTGTGCAGCCCCTGCCCGCCCCAGTTGGCCGCCGAAAGGAGCGGCACGGTCAGCTGCGAGAGGTCGGCCGTGCGCTCGCGGTAGTAGTCGTCGATCAGCTCGCGCGAGAGGAACGAGCGCCACATGTCCTCGCGGTTCTCCGCCAGCTGCTTCTCGTCGAGCGTTTCCGGCCCGCAGACCAGCTCGCCGGTGTTCGGGTTTTTCTTGCCCCGCGTGCCGACGCCGTGCTGCACGGTTTTCACCTGCATGTCCTGCCAGTTCTTGCGGAAGCTGCAGATGATGCCGCCGTGGCGGGCGCTTTCGCGGTAAGGGTCGTGCCAGCCTTCCCAGACGCAGATCGCCGCGAGGTGCGGCGGCTTGCTGGCCGCCGCGCGCCACTGGTTGCTCGCGTAGTACGAGATGCCGTTCATGCCGACCTTGCCGCTCGACCAGGGCTGCGCAGCCGCCCACTCGATGCACTCGTGGATATCGCGCGTCTCACGCGAGCTGTTGTGGCAGAGATAACCGGGTGAGCGGCCTGCGCCGCGCGAGTCGACGCGGACGCAGACGTAGCCATCGCGCACCCACTTTTCCGGGTCGACGACCTCCCAGTTCTGGTAGCGGTTCGAAGTGTTGGCGACCGCATCGGGGTAGTCGCGCGCCATGATGTCCCAGGCTGTCTTGTAGCCTTCCTGGAAAGCGAGGCCCTTGCCGTAAGGCCCGTAGCTCAGGATCACGGGATAGCGGCCTTGCACATCCGGTCGGTAGACGTCGGCGCGCAGCACGAGGCCGTCGTCCATGCGGATGGGAACGTCCCAGTCGATGTTCATTGCCTGAACAGGGGCGGTGGAGTGAACGGCCCGGTGACGAGCGCCACGTGCTCGCAAAGCGCGAGCAGCGCCGGCTCGCTCCAGCGCCGGCCGACGACCTGTACGCCAATCGGCAGGCCTTCCTTGCTCCTCGTGAGCGGCAGCACGACCGCCGGATGGCCGGTCATGTTGAAGGGGCAGGTGTAGGCCGTGCCGGCGATGAAGTACGGCACCTGTTGCCCATCGACGTCGATCGGCGTGCCGAAGGGCACATGCGGGATCGCCGGGCCCACCGTTACCGGGCACAGAAAGGCGTCCCAGCGCGCGAAAAATCTTTCCAGGACAGCGCTGAGCGCATCGCGGCGGTTGAGCGCGACCATGTACTCGGCGACGCCCGCGCGTACGCCTTTGGCCGAACCGCGCGCCACAGCGTAGCGCTCACCGAGCGTCGCATTGAGCGCAGCGACGCGCTCGGCGCTTCTCTCCCTGCCGGTCGCGGCGCGCTCGGCAATGGCGATCTCGCCCCAGGTCTCCCACGCCGCGTCGAAATCGAAGCCGTCGGGATTGCGCTCCTCGACCGCGCAGCCGAGCCGCGAGAGCTCCGCGGCGAGCTTCTCGATGCCCTGGCGCGTCTCCCGTGTAACCGGAATGCCGGCGAAGCTCGAGCTCCAGGCAATGCGCTGCGCGCGCAGCGTCTTTTGCTCGGGCTCGGGCCAGCGCAGCGGCGGCACATCGGGCTCCGCATCGTCGGACCCGGAAAGGATGCGCGTGAGGACGGCCAGGTCTCCCACGGAGCGCGCGAGCGGCCCGAGCACGTTCATATGCCGCACCGCGCGCGGCTCGCCAGGCGGCTCGGGAATGTGCCCGGCGTTCGGAATCCGGTGTTCGGTTGCCTTGAGGCCGAAAAGCCCGCAGAAGTGCACGGGCGTGCGCACCGAACCGGCGAGATCGGAGCCGACATCGAAGGCCGAAAGCCCTGCCGCGACCGCGGCGGCGCCGCCGCCGGTCGAGCCGCCCGGCGTGCGCGCGAGATCCCACGGATTGTTCGTGCGGCCGAAAATAGGATTGTCGGCGCGATAGTCGGCCGACAGCGGCGGCACGTTGCTCTTGCCCAGCAGAATGGCGCCGGCGGCGCGAAGACGCGCGACGGCGGGCGCGTCGCGCTCGGGCACATGATTCCTGAGTGGCGGATGGCCGCCGGTGGTACGCAGGCCAGCCGTCTCCAGCGCATCCTTGATCGTCATCGGCACGCCGTGCAGCGGGCCCCACAGCTCGCCGCGCGCGAGCGCCTCGTCGGCGTCGCTGGCGCGCCGCCGTGCGCCGGCCGCGTCGAGCGTGCAGATGGCATTCAGCGCGCCGTTATGCCGTTCTATGCGCGCGAGATAGAGCTCGGTGATCTCGCGAGCGCTGGCGCGCCGCTCGCGAATCGCGCTGGCGAGCTCGAGAGCGCTCGAGAACGGATCGACCCGCACGCGGCCATTCTAGCCGCGCGCCCCTTGAGCCCCGGATGCGATTTCGCTAGTGCAGGCTGCGCACGAACGTGCGGCCGCGCAGCACGTCCTTGGCCGTTGGGCGCTCGTACATGAAATCGAGCAGCGCCACGGCGATCTCGTTGTAAATCGCTTCGCACTGCTCGGCGTTGATGAACGGATAGACGCCGATGTCGGTTACCACGAGCTCGCGTTCCAGCGCAAGCGAACGCAGCTCCTCGGGCAGCGCCGAGGAATCCTGCACGGTGAAGCCGTGCAGCTGCGGGCAGCGGTCGAAGATGATCTCGACCCGCGCTGCCAGGTCCTCGTCTATCGAGGGCAGGTCGGCGTTGAAGCTTCCGAGCTGGGCGGGTTTCATGCCCGCCATCCCGCAAGGAACGGGCCCGCCCCCTATACTTTGGGCCGTGGAACACGCCTTCCTCCTTCAGGCGAGCCTCTATTTCGCAGCGGCCGTAGTGGCCGTCATGGCCGCGCACCGGCTTGGCCTCGGCTCGGTGGCGGGCTATCTGCTCGCCGGAATCGTTATCGGCCCGTGGGGGCTCAAGCTGGTCGGCGAGGCGCAGGCGATCCAGGCGCTCGCCGAACTCGGCGTGGTGATGCTGCTTTTCCTGATCGGGCTCGAGCTCGAGCCGCAGCGCCTGTGGAGCATGCGCGCAAAGCTCCTCGGCCTCGGGCTGGCGCAGCTTCTCGGCACGATTGCTGCCATCATGCTGCTCGCGCTCGCCGCGGGAATTTCGTTCCGCGTCGCGCTGGTCGCCGGCATGGCGCTTTCGCTCTCCTCGACCGCGCTCGCGCTGCAGCCGCTCAGCGAGCGCGGCGTGCTCGGCACGCAAGGCGGCCAGGCGACCTTCGCGGTGCTGCTGTTCCAGGATCTGGCGGTGATCCCGATGCTCGCCGCGCTGCCGGTCCTCGGCACCCAGGGCGGCTGGTCTGGGTTCTCCTGGCAGGGCGCCGGTTTCGCGCTCGCGGCGATCGTCGGCACGCTGGTGCTCGGCCACTTCATCGCCCGGCCGATCTTCCGCCACATCGCGCGCACCCGCTTGCGCGAGATCTTCACCGCCTTCGCGCTGCTCCTCGTGCTCGGCATCGCGCTGCTTTTCGAGGCGGCCGGCCTTTCCATGGCGCTGGGCGCATTCCTCGCCGGCGTGCTGCTCGCCGAATCGGAATACCGCCACGAGATCGAAGCGGCCATCGAGCCGTTCAAGGGCCTGCTGCTCGGCCTGTTCTTCATCGCGGTGGGGATGGGCGTGGACTTCTCGGTGCTGCGCCAGCACCCGTGGCTCGTCGCCGGCGTGATCGTCGGGCTTTTTGCGCTGAAGGGCGCGCTGCTCTGGCTGATTGCGCAGCGCGCCGGCTTGCCGCGTGCGCAGCGCCCGCTCTTCCTCCTGCTTCTTGCGCAGGGCGGCGAATTCGCCTTCGTCCTGCTCGGCCTCGCGGCCAGCAACGGCGCCATGCCGGAGGCCACCGCCCAGGCGCTGACCCTCGCGGTGGCGCTGTCCATGCTCGCCACGCCGTTCCTCCTCCTCCTGCATGACCGTGTCATCGCGCCGCGCTTTCGCGATCCGGCCGAGGAGCGTCCGGCCGACATTCCCGAGCCGAGCCGCGTGATCGTCGCCGGCCTGGGACGGGTCGGACAGGTTGTGGCGCGCATGCTCGCCGCGAGCGGCCTCCAGCCGACCGTGCTCGACGACAAGCCCGACCATGTCGAGGCGTCGCGCAAGTTCGGTTTCCGCGTGTTCTACGGCGATGCGACGCGCCTCGATCTGCTGCATGCGGCGGGCGCCGATACCGCCGACCTGCTCGTCATCTCGCTCGACAATCCCGAGGCCATCACGCGCCTCGCGCGCACCGCGCGCAAGCATTTCCCGAGGCTGCGCATCGTCGCCCGCGCGCGCGACATGCGGCACATGTTCGAGCTGCGCGATCTCGGCATCGAGCTGCTCGAGCGCGAGACGTGGCCCTCGGCGCTCAAGCTGGGCGAGATCGCGCTCGCCGCGGTGAGCGGCGATGCCGAGCGGGCGGGCCGCGCCGCCGCGCTCTTCGCCGAGCACGACCACGAGGTGCAGGCCAAGCTCTACGCCGTGCACAAGAACGCCCCCGACGCGCACGTCACGGTGTCGAACGAGCTGCGCGACCAGATCTCGCGCACGCTCGCCGCCGACGAGGCGCGATCGAAGGTCTAGAATTACCTGCCATGAGCGCGAAAGAACCGGCGCCCGCCAAGGCCGCCAGCTACGCCGCCGACCCGTTCTACCAGCTCGCGGAGAAGATCTTCGTCGGCCTCGCGGCGCGCGTGTACGGCACGCTCGCTGGGACCGACCAGCGCAAGCCCGACCCGAAGGCGCTCGCCGCCTATAGCTTCAAGCTCGCCGAGGCCTTCGAGCAGGCCTACAAGGAAACCGACCGCGTCAAGGCCGCGCTCGACGCGGCGAACAGGGCGTCGGTCAAGCTCGACGAGGTCGACCTGTCGGGCGTTTTCCAGAGCGCCCCCAAGCCCTGAACTTCGTCCTGGTTCACGGCGCGTGGGGCGGAAGCTGGATGTGGTCGCGCGTCGCGCGCGAGCTGAGAGCGCGCGGTCACGACGTGCTCACGCCCTCGCTCACCGGCGTCGGGGAGCGGGCCCACCTCGCGGCGCCGGCGGTGAATCTTTCGACGCATGTCGGCGACGTCGTAAACGTCCTGGAGTACGAGCGGCTCGACCGGGTCGTGCTGGTCGGGCACAGCTACGGCGGCATGGTCGTCACCGGCGCCGCCGACCGGGCCGCAGGGCGTATCGCCGCGCTCGTCTATCTCGATGCGTTCGTGCCGCAAAACGGCCAGGCGCTGATCGACTTTCTGCCGCAGCCGATGCGCGAGCGGCTGCCGCGCGACGAATGGCGTGTTCCGCCGCTGCCGCCGCAGGCGCAGGGAATGACCGATCCGGTCGAGATCTCGTGGGTCGGCGATCGCCGCGTCGCGCAGCCGCTCGGCACATTCACGGAAAGAATTTCCGTGAAAGGCGATTACCGCGGGCCGCGGCGCTACATCCTGTGCAGCGGCTATTCGCCGAGCACCTTTCGCCAGTTCGGCGAGCGCCTGCGCAACGATCCGGCATGGCGCTACGACGAGCTGCCGACGCACCACTATCCGCAGGTCTCGCTGCCGCGCGAGACCGCGCAACTCTTGGAAACCACGTGAGGACGACGATGCGCAAGACGCCCTGGATCATCAGCCTCGCCCTGCTCGCCGCCGGATGCACCACCCCGGTCACAAAGGAGGAGATGGCAACCGCCGACTACGGGCCGCAGCCGGTGCGCTACCAGGAGGAGATCAAGGGCTATCTCTCGATCCGCCTCACCGATCCCAAGGACGCGGTGGTCGAATTCCGCGCCGGTCCGAAGATCCTCTACCAGCGCGGCAGCGTGGTGCGCGGCGAGCAGTACGGCTGGGGTGTGTGCGTCTGGGTAAACGACAAGGACAAGAGCGGCGCCTTCCAGGGCTTCTATCCGATGACATTCATCCTGCGCGACGAGAAGATCGTCGCGGTGAACGGCGGTCCGGACGACGGCGCCATCATCGGGCCGAACTACGCGCGCAAGCAGTGCGAGCAGCTCGGCGCCCCGCCGGCGCCCGGCGGGCCCGGCTAGGGTTTGCCGATGTAGTCCTGCTTGCCGATTTCCACGCCGTTATGGCGCAGGATGTTGTACGCCGTCGTGACGTGGAAATAAAAGTTTGGCGTCGCGTGGCCAAGCAGATACTGTAGACCCGTGAAGCGACGCTCGCCGCTTCGCGTCTGCAGCGCGACCTCCTTGTCCTCGCTGCCCTCGATGCGCTCGCGCTTGACCGACAGCACGAAGTCGATGGTCTTGGCGATGCGCGCCTTGAGCTCCTCGAACGTGCGCTCGGTGTCCTCGTGCTTGGGAATGTCGACGCCGGCGAGCCGCGCCACCGCGCCCTTCGCGGTGTCGCAGGCGATCTGCACCTGGCGCGAAAAGGGAAACATGTCGGGGAACAGGCGATAGCTCGTGATCACCAGCGGATCGATCTTGCGCGTGTCGCAGTGCGCCTGCGCCTTGTCGAGGATCGCCGAGAGATTGCCCAGTATGTTGGCAAAGCGCGGCGCTGAGGCCTGATACATTGAGAGGGTCATAAAAATAGGGTCTGTCCCTAATTAAAAGAAAGCGAGTGCCCGCGCCTCGATGCTCTGCCGCGGCGGCGCGCCGGGCGGCGTGGACGGGTCGTCGAACGAAGTGTGCGGCGTGAAGCGCGCGCGGCCGTCCTTCTCGGAGTCGAACACCTTGAAGACGATCGCCTCGTCGCGCCGCATGCGCGGAAAGTAGTACCAGCGGTGGCGCTGGCTGTATTTCAGGCGGTAGGTCTGGCCAACGCGATGCGGATAGCGCCGCTCGGCGACGAGCAGGTCTTCCGGCGCGACGCTGCGCGCATCAGCCATGGCGAGCGGATTGGACTCGAGCGGGCTGGAGATCGGCCGCCAGAGCTGCACGATGGCGAAGCGCCTGCCGAGCAGGCGCTCGGCTTCGTCGCCCATCAGCTCGCGCACGCGCTGCGGACCGGACCATTCGGTGTAGTCGTTGTGCGCCGAAAGCACCGGCTCGCGCACCAGCTTCGCCTCGCGTTCGCTTTCGTCGCCCGAGCGCAGCGTATGGTCGAAAACCACCACGCGCCCGGCGCCCGCGACCCTCGCGATCAGCGCCTCGACCTCGGGGTAATAAACGCGCTTCAGCTCGGCGGCGTCGAAGAAATCGCGCACCGCGCTGGCGTGCGGCACCAGCACGAAGCCGTTCTCTTCCAGGGAAAGCTCGGCGCCGCCGCCGTCGCGCACGTCGATGCGGCGTGCGTCCTCGGCTCCGGTCGTGCGACGGCGGATGTTGTTCGGACCGAACGTCTCGTTGACCAGCTTCTCGCCGGTGTCGCGGGTATAGCGGATTTCGGCCTGCACCGGCCGATTCTATTACCCGATTCTCACACCTAGAGGTCTAATGCAGGACGCGGGCGAAGGTACGTCCGAAAAGCCACGACGCCGCGTCAGAGCGGCCGTCGACCAGCTCGAGCAGGCGGCGCATCACCTCGGCGCACAGCTCTTCCGAAGCGCTCTCGCGCGGCCAGCATTCGAGCGCGATCTCGCCGTTGCGGTTGATGCTGAAACCGCAAATCGTCGGGTGCTCCCGGAAGAGGTCCCGGATGCCCGCCTGGAGAACCGGATAGCCGCGGTAGTCCATGTCGCCACGCTAGCGAAGCCGCGGCGAACCGGCGGTCAAACTGTGTCAGGCGGGGACCGGCGCCGCCAACTTGTGCAGCTTGAAAAGACGCTCGGCGTTGGTGCGGCCGATCTTCATCCGGTCCGCCTCGCTGATCGTGCAGGCGTCGAACCAGATTGCGGCATGGTCCACGTTCTCGAACGGCCAGTCGGTGGAAAACATGATGCGATCGGCCCCTACCTCCAGGACGGCGTCGATCAGGGTCTGGGTGCGGAAGTTGCCGGAAGTCGTCAGGTAGAAGTTGCTCTGGAAATATTCCCCGAGCCGCTTTTTCGCCGGGTAGCGCGGCGGCTGCCCGGTCCAAGCATTCCGATTGTCCACCCGCCAGATGCTGTAAGGCAGTCCCTCGCCGAGGTGTCCCAGGATGATCTGCAGCCGCGGATGCCGGTCGAAGAGCCCTGACGCCATGAGCCGCAGCGCGTGCACCGCGGTCTCCTGGGCGAATGCCCAGGTGGGGCCGAGCAGCCACGGGTGGCCTTCGTAGATCTGCGCCGCGCTCGGCAGCGGATTGCGCGGATGCAGGTAGAACGGCACCTCGAGCTTCTCGCATTCCGCCCAGAAGCCGCGGTAGCGCGGATCGTCGAGGTAGACCATGGAATCCGCCTTTTCGATCTGTGAAAAGCCGTTGACCAGGGCGCCGCGGAAGCCGAGCTCCTTCACGCAGCGCACCAGCTCGCGGGTCGCGCCGTCCGGATCCTGCAGGGCGAGCGCCGCGAGCCCCTGGAAGCGGTCCGGGCGCTTTGCCACCTCGCGTGCCAGGAAATCGTTCGCCTTGCGCGCCACCTCGGTGGCCTTGCGCGGATCGGGAATCGCCTGGATCGCCGGCGCGTTCAGCGACAGGATCATCATCTGCATGCCGTGCCGGTCCATCTCGGCGATGCGCCGCTGCTGGATATCCATCAGCCGGGACTCGAGCTCCGGCCACACGGCGTCGCCCAGGAACCCTTTCGAGTCGCTCAGCGTGTCCGGTATGGCGAAGTGCTCCTCGAGCCCGATCTTGCCTTTCATGGTTAGACTCCCGTCCGTTACGTGGCGCCTATTATGCAAACACAGCGCCGCATCATTCACATCGACATGGACGCGTTCTACGCGTCGGTCGAGCAGCGCGACAACCCCGAGCTGCGCGGCAAGCCGCTCGCTGTCGGCGGCTCGCCGGACTCGCGCGGTGTGGTGGCCGCGGCGAGCTACGAAGCGCGCAAGTTCGGCGTGCGCTCGGCGATGCCGATGGCGCGCGCGCTGCGCCTCTGCCCGGAGCTGGCGATCGTTCGCCCGGACTTCACGAAGTACAAGGCTGCCTCCGACAGGGTGATGGAGATCCTGCATTCGGCCACCCCGCTGGTCGAGCCGCTCTCGCTCGACGAGGCCTACCTCGACGTGACGGAGAACCGCTGGGGCGAGCCGCTGGCCATGAACGTCGCGCGCCGCATCAAGAGCGAGATCTTCGAAACCTTAAGGCTCACGGCGTCGGCCGGCGTCGCGCCGAACAAGTTCCTTGCCAAGATCGCCTCCGGATGGGAGAAGCCCGACGGTCTCACGGTGATCGCGCCCGAGCGCGTCGAGAGCTTCCTGCAGAAGCTGCCGGTCGAGGCGCTCTGGGGCGTCGGGCCGGTTACCGCGAAGAAGCTGCACGCGATCGGCGTCTCGCAGCTGATCGAGGTGCGCGCCGTCGATCGCGAGCTTCTCGAGCAGACAGTCGGCAGCCTGGCCGACTGGCTCGTCAGGCTCTCGCACGGCATCGACGAGCGGCCGGTCGAGCCCGAGCGCGAGCGCAAGTCGATCTCGAGCGAAACGACCTTCGCCCGCGACCTCACCGACCTTGCCGAAATCGAACGCGCGCTCGATGCGCTCGCCGCCGAGGTCGCCGAGGCGCTGGAGCGCAAGGGCCTGCTAGCGCGCACCGTGACGATCAAGGTGCGCTACGCCGACTTCACCACGGTCACGCGCAGCCACACCGCGCAGGGCGCGACGCGCTCGCTGAAGAGCCTCTCGGTGCGCGCCCGCGCGCTGCTCGAGCGGACCGAGGCGGCGCGCCGCCCGGTGCGGCTGCTCGGCGTGGGCGCGCACGGCTTGTCGGCGTCTGCTTAGAATGCGCCCGAGAGGAGGAATCGTTCGATGATAGTTCGCGTCTGTCTCGTCGCCATCCTGACGGCGCTGGCACTGCCTGCACAAGCGCAGAGCGGGCCGCTGCGAATCGGCTTCCTGACCGTGCGCACGGGCCCGCTCGCGGCCGGCGGCAAGCAGATGGAAGACGGCATCAACCTGTTCCTCAAGGAACGCGACTACACGCTCGCGGGCCGCAAGGTGCAGATCGTCTTCGCCGATACCGCCGGCCAGCCGGCCCAGGCGAAATCCAAGACGCAGGAGCTCGTCGAGCGCGACAAGGTACACGTTCTGGTCGGGCCGCTCGCCACCTTCGAGGCGCTCGCCCTCGACGACTATGTCCTGCAGGCCAGGGTGCCGCTGCTGCCGCCCATGTCCGCGGCGCAGAACGACCTCGCGCAGCAGCGCAAGAGCGACTATGTCATCCATACCTACGGCACCGCGGCGCAGGCGATGTACGCGATGGGCGACTATGCGGCGAAGAAGCTCGGCATGAAGCGCGTGGCAATGGTCGCCGACGACTTCACCTACGGCCACGAAGGCGCGGCCGGCTTCCAGAAGGCCTTCGAGGACGCCGGCGGCCGCGTCGTGCAGAAGCTCTGGCCGCCGCTCAACGCGCCGGACTACGGCTCGTTCATCGGCCAGCTGAAGGGCAACGTCGACGGCGTGTATGCCGGATTCGCCGGCTCGAACCCGCTGCGCTTCCTGCGCGCCTACCGCGAGTACGGCATGAAGCCCATCGTGATGGGCAATCCGACGCTCACGGACGAGGGCATCCTGAAGAACATGGGCGACGAGGCGCTCGGCGTCTATACCGCAAGCTGGTACGCAGTCGACCACGACACGCCGGACAACCACCGTTTCGTCGCGTCGATCCGCAAGGAATTCAACGTGACGCCGGGCTTTTACACAGCCGCAACCTACACGTCCGGGCTATGGATCGAGGCGGCGATGAAGCTGGTCAAGGGCAAGTTCGAGGACAAGGCGGCGTTCCTGAAAGCGTTGCACCAGGTGAAGCTCGACCATGGCCCGATGGGGCCGCTCCGGCTCGACGAGTATGGCAAGCCGATCCTGAACGTCTACGTGCGCAAGGTGGAGCGCAAGAACGGCGAGCTCGTCAACGTCACGGTCGCCACGTACCCGAACGTGAGCCAGTTCTGGACTTACGATGCGAAGAGCTTCATCGCCGGGCCGCAATATTCGCGCGACTACCCGCCGCTGCGCTTTGGCGAGTAAGGTGCGCGACCTCGTCCTGCTGCACTCGCTGCTCACCGATCGCAGCGCCTTCGATGCGGTGAAAGACCCGCTGACACGCGATTTTCGCCTGCACATTCCCGATCTCCCGGGCTACGGCGCGTCGCCTTCGCGCGGCGAGGCGAGCATCGAGGCCTACGCCGATCGCCTCGCGCCGCTAATCCCGGAAGGCGCGGCGGTCCTTGGCAACGGGTTCGGCGGCTTCGTCGCGGTGGCGCTCGCCATCCGCCACGGCACGCGCGTGGGCGCGCTGATCGCAGCGCCGGCGCTCGCGTCGTTCCCCCCGCCCGCGCGCGAGCCGTTCCGCGTCATGGCGGCGAGGGTACGCGAAGGCGGAATGGCGGCCGTGCTCGACGCGGCGATCCAGCGCATGTTTCCGCCCGTCTTCATCGCCGCGCAGCCGGACATCGTCGCGCAGCGAAAGGCCGCGCTGGCCGAGGCGGACGCGCAGGCTTTTGCCAGAGCCTGCCTTGCTTTGGCAGGACTCGACCTAACGCGCGACGTGGGCAAGATTCGCTGCAAAACCCTGGTCATGGCCGGCGACCTCGACCAGACGACACCCGCGGCGCTGGCGCGCGCGCTCGCCGCGTCGATCAAAGGCGCACAATTCCAGGAGCTCAAGGGTTGCGGCCACTGCCCGCAGATCGAGGCGCCGCAGGAGTTCGCAACGGCAGTGCGTACGTTCCTCTCCGGAGGGTGACGCCATGGTCCCTGTGAACGTCAACGGCAATTCGTTCTCGGTCGATGCCGAGGCCGACACGCCGCTCCTTTGGGTGCTGCGCGACCACCTGGACATGACCGGCACGAAGTTCGGCTGCGGCATGGCGCTGTGCGGCGCGTGCACGGTGTTCATCGACGGCAAACCAGCGAGGAGCTGCTCGACACCGTTGTCTGCGGTGACCGGACGGCGCGTGACGACGATCGAAGGCCTTGCTAACAACCGGGTCGGCAAGGCGGTGCAGGAGGCCTGGATCGCGGAGAGCGTGCCGCAATGCGGCTATTGCCAGTCGGGGCAGGTGATGAGCGCGACCGCCCTCCTGAGCGCCACGCCCTCTCCCAGCGACGCGCAGATCGACGAGACGATGGCCGGCAACCTGTGCCGCTGCGCGACCTACTTGCGCATCCGCGCCGCGATCAGGCGCGCCGCGAAAGCTCTGGAAGGCACGGCGACATGATCAAGAACGTCAGCCGCCGCCGGTTTTTCCGGCAATCGGGCGCGCTGGTCCTCGCGGTCGGGCTGCCGAGCGCACTCGCCCAGACGAGATCAGCGCCGGCCTTCGAGCCGAATGCCTTCGTCAAGATCGGCACCGACAACAGCGTCACGGTCATCGTGAAGCACCTCGAGATGGGCCAGGGCACCTATACGGGCCTGCCCACGCTGGTCGCCGAAGAGCTCGACGCCGACTGGTCGCAAATGCGCGTGGAGGCGGCGCCCGCCGACGCGCGGCGCTACAAGAACCTCTTCTGGGGCGAGGCGCAGGGCACGGGCGGCAGCACGGCGCTCGCCAATTCCTACGAGCAGCTGAGGCAGGCGGGCGCGGCGGCGCGCGTCATGCTGCTCGCCGCTGCCGCCGAGCGCTGGACCGTTCCGGCGGGCGAGATCAGCGTGACGCGCGGCGTGGTGGAGCACAAGGCCTCGAAGCGCAAGGCGAGCTTCGGCGAGCTTGCGGCTGCGGCTGCGACCCAGGTCGTGCCCGCTGAGGCGCCGCTCAAGGCGCCCGAGCAGTTCGTCTACATCGGCCAGCCGATCCAGAAGAGCGACGCGCGCGCCAAGTCGACCGGGACAGCGGTCTTCACGCAGGATGTGAAGCTGCCGGGAATGCTCACCGCCGTGGTGCTCCACCCGCCGCGCTTCGGCGCGCGGCTCGCGACGTTCGACGGCTACAAGGCAAAGCAGATCCCGGGCGTCGCTGACATCGTGCCTTTCTCCACGCCGGCGCGGAGCGGCGTGGCGGTGCTGGCGCGGGACTACTGGACCGCCAAAAAAGGCCGCGACGCGCTCGTCGCGGAGTGGGACGAGAGCCAGGCGTTCCGGCTCGGCTCCCCCGAGATCCTGGCCGAATACAAGCGCCTCGCGGCGACCCCGGGCGCGCCGGCGCGCAAGGACGGCGATGTCGCGAAAGCGCTGGCCGGCGCAGCGAAGACGCTGGAAGCGACCTACGAGTTCCCCTTCCTTGCGCACGCGGCGATGGAGCCGATGAATTGCGTGGTCTCGCTCAGGCCGAACGGCTGCGAGATCTGGAACGGCGAGCAGTTCCAGACGGTCGACCAGGCGGCGGTGGCAAAGCTGCTCGGCCTTGCGCCTTCGCAGGTGCGGCTGAACATGCTCTTCGCCGGCGGCAGCTTCGGCCGCCGGGCGAATCCGCAGTCCGACTTCGTCCTCGAGGCGGTGGCGATCGCCAAGGCCGCCGGCGGCAGGGTGCCGATCAAGCTCGTGTGGGGCCGCGAGGACGACATGCGCGCCGGCTACTACAGGCCGATGTACCTCCATGCCCTGCGCGCAGGGCTCGACTCGCGCGGCGAGCTGGTGGCGTGGAAGCACACCATCGTCGGTCAGTCGATCCTCGCCGGCACGGCGTTCGAAGCCATGCTGGTGAAGGACGGCATCGATGGAACCTCGGTGGAGGGTGCGTCGAACCTGCCGTATGCGATCCCGAACCTGGCGGTAGAGCTGCATTCGCCCAAGATCGGCGTGCCAGTGCAATGGTGGCGCTCGGTGGGCTCGACGCACACCGCTTTTGCCACCGAATGCTTTCTGGACGAAATTGCGCGGGCCGTCGGTAAGGAACCACTCGCTTTTCGGCTGAAGCTGCTGGAAAAGCACCCGCGACATAAAGCTGCGGCGGAGCTCGCCGCCAACAAGGCGGGCTGGGACAAGCCGCCCGGCGAGGGCCGGGCGCGGGGCATCGCCGTGCACGAATCCTTCGGCACGGTGGTCGCCCAGGTGGTGGAGGTCTCGCAGCTGAAGGACGCGTTGAAGATCGACCGGGTCGTCTGCGCGGTCGACTGCGGTGTCGCGGTCAATCCGAACGTCATCGCCATGCAGATGGAGTCGGGCATCGGCTACGGGCTGTCCGCCGCCCTTTCCGGCGCGATCACGCTTAAGGAAGGGACGGTCGAGCAGTCCAATTTCCACGACTACCCCGTGGTCCGGATCAACCAGATGCCGCCGGTGGAGACCCACATCGTCCCCTCGCGCGAGAAACCGAGCGGGGTCGGCGAGCCCGCGACGCCGGTGATTGCCCCGGCGCTCGCCAATGCCCTGCTCGCCCTGCACGGAAAGCCGCTCCGGGGGCTTCCGCTCTCGTCGCAAGGGCTTGTTTTGGCGTAGAATAGCAATCCACCCTTCTACGACCGTCCGGCGGGCGCGCCCGCTCCGCGGTCATTTCATCTCGACGGAGACCGATGCAAACTCAGGAGAGAAGGCAATTCAAGATCGGCAAGTACGACATCGTGGCGCAACCGGCGAACGGCTCGATGCACATGCTGCGCTACACGGTCCTTTTGAACGGCAAGCGGCTCGGTGCGCTGCTCAGCATGCCGACCGAATCGGATTGCCGCTTCCTGGAGGCGCCGCCCAAGGTGCCGCCGCTAAAGATCTTCTCGGTGACCTACCGCCCGGGCCGCCCCAAGAAGGGCGCCGCCAAGGCGAACGGCGAAAACGGCGAAAGCGGACCGACCATCCCGTGGTCCATCAAGGGCCAGCAGCGCTACTAAGCGCAGCGCCATCGAAAAAAGCCCGGCTCGCCGGGCTTTTTTCTTTGCCGTGAATTTCCGCGAGCAGCTCGAAGCACTCCGGCCGTACCTGCTGCGCTACGCATCGCTCCAGCTGCGCAACCGCGACGCCGCTGAGGATGCTGTGCAGGAAACGCTCCTCGCCGCGCTTGCCGCAGAGGCAGACTTTGCCGGCCGCTCCAACCTGCGCACCTGGGCGACCGGCATCCTCAAGCACAAGATCGTCGACACGATCCGCCGCTCCGCCCGCGAGCAGCCGCTCGAGGGTGAGGAGGACACGGCGGACCTCGATGCGCTCTTCGACGAGCGCGGCCACTGGAAGGAGCATCCCGACCCGTGGGCATCCCCGGACGGCGCGCTGCAGGAAAAGCAGTTCCTGGCAGCGCTGCAGCGCTGCCTCGAGGCGCTGCCGCCACGCACCGCGCAGGTCTTCATGCTGCGCGAGCACCTGGGTCTCGACACTGACGAAATCTGTAAGGAACTCGGCGTCACCTCGACCCACTGCTGGGTGCTGCTTTACCGCGCGCGCATGGCGCTGCGCGGATGCCTGGAAAAGAACTGGTTCGGCCGATGAATCTGTCTTGCAGAGAAGCGACGCAGCTGATTTCGCAACGTGAGGATCGCAAGCTCACCCTCGCGCAGCAGGCCGCGCTGCGCCTGCACCTCGTCATCTGCCGCGGCTGCCGCGCGCTGAGTGCGCAGATTCCCTTCCTGCGCCGCGCGCTGGCTAAGTACTTCGAGGAAGGCTAGCGCGGCTCGACGGCGCCCGCGGTGCGGGCGGAGAGCTCGTGCACCACGACCCCCTGCATCGGATCGACCGGGTCGCGCCAGGGGGCGCGCTCGATCATGCGCCGCGCGTCGGCAAGGCCGGCCTGCCAGCGGGCGTGGATGCCGGCCGCGCTGAAATCGATGTCCTTCCAGTAATCCTCGCTTGCGAGCGCGGGAGCAAGCAGGCGCACCACGTGCATGGTCGTGTGGCAGCCCCAGTCCGCCAGCTCGCGGCATTCGGACGTTTCGCGCACCTCGGCGGGCAGCTTCTTCACCAGCTCGCGGATGACGCGGCGCATGTGGTGGATCTTCTTCTCCTTGGCGATATGGCTGTCGGCGCGGCTCGCGAACTGGATGTCCTTCTGCCGTCCGAGCACCTGCCAGATCGACTGCGGCTCGTGGCCGGTCGGCTGCCACACGTTGGCGGCGAAGATGAGCGAGTCGCGCCGCGGGTCGTCCTCGAAGACGACCTCGATCGGCGTATTCGAGTACACGCCGCCGTCCCAGTACGCCTCGTCTCGGATGCGCACCGCGGGAAAGCCGGGCGGCAGCGCGCCCGAGGCCATCACGTGCTCGACCGAAAGGCGCATGTGCCGGCTGTCGAAATAGCGCATCTCGCCCTTCGTGACCTTGACCGCTCCCATGGTCAGGCGCACCGGCTTGCCGACGCTTTCCAGATCGAGCAGATCCTCGAGCGTGTCGCGCAGCGGCGCGGTGCTGTAGTAGGAAGCGAAGTCGACCCCGACCGGAGCGGTGAGCCCGCCCGGATTGGGCAGCCGCGGCACGAAAAATCCGGGAACGCCGCGCGTCAGCGTGTAGAGATGGCCGACGGCGTTGCCGAGCTGCGGCCAGAGCGCCTGGCCGTCGAGGGGCGGCGTCTGCTCGGCGCGCTTCCAGAATTCGCGCAGCCTCGCGAGCCGCGCCTCGGCCGGGTTGGCCGCGATCAACGCGCCGTTGATGGCGCCGATCGAGGTACCCACGATCCAGTCGGGCTCGAGCCCGGCTTCGTGCATCGCTTCGTAGACGCCGCAGTGATAGGCGCCGAGCGCGCCGCCGCCCTGCAGCACGAGCACGACTTGCCCGTGCGGCGGCGCTACTCCGCGGTCCATCCGCCGTCGATGGAGAGCAGCGCTCCGGTGATCGACGCGGCCCCGTCGCCGCACAGGTAAGCGGTGAGTCCGGCCACCTCATCGACGCCGACGAATCGCTTGGTCGGCTGCGCGGCGAGGATCACGTCGCGCACCACCGCGTCCTCGCTGATGCCCCGGGCCCTGGCCTGATCCGGAATCTGCTTCTCCACGAGCGGCGTGCGCACGTAGCCGGGGCAGATCGCGTTCACCGTGATGCCGTGCTGCGCGACCTCGAGCGCCACGGTCTTGGTGAGGCCGGCGAGGCCGTGCTTCGCCGAGACGTACGCGGACTTGAACGGGCTCGCGACGAGCGCATGAGCGGAGGCGATGTTGACGATCCGCCCCCAGCCCTTCTTTTTCATGCCGGGCAGCGCCGCGCGGATCGTGTGGAAGGCGGACGTGAGGTTGATCGCGATGATCGCGTCCCACTTGTCCACCGGGAACTCGTCGACCGGCGCGACATGCTGGATGCCGGCATTGTTTACGAGCACGTCGACCGCGCCGAATTTCGCGGCCGCCTTCTCCACCATGGCGCGGATCGTCTCCGGCTTGGTCATGTCGGCGGCGTCGTATGCCACCGGTGTTCCATATTGCGAGGCAAGCTGCGCGCGCAGCTTCTCTATTTCCCGTGCCTCGCCAAATCCGTTCAGGACGATGTTCGCGCCCGCGGCGGCGAGCCGGGTCGCGATGCCGAGCCCGATCCCGGACGTCGATCCGGTCACGAGCGCCGTCTTGCCTTTGAGCATCAGCAGCCTGCCTTCTGCATCTGGTCCTCGATCTGCTGCCGGCGCAGGCTCGCCTGATCGGAGCTGGTCGTGGTGCGCGCCTCGCGCTCCGCATTCAGGGCCGCCTGCAGCTCGCGCTGGAAGTTGGCGCAGCGCTCGGCCTGCAGCGTCGGATAGGGCGAAGATGCGAAGGGCCGAGCGTCCTGCGCAGGGGGCTGCGCCGGCTGCCCGGAACCCGGCGGCGCGGCGAAACGCGGCTGCGCGACAGCCTGGCCGGCGAGCGCGATGGCGAGCGCGGCCAGGAGCGGCGCGCAGCGCGAAACTTGCATGCACCGATGATAGTTCAATCGCTTGCTAGCATGCAGCCGTATGGAAGCGATCGTTTTCCTGGAGCGCGATTCCCTGCAGGCGACCGTGCGCCGCCCGGATTTCCCGCATTCCTGGCGCGAGCACACCGGTATTCCCGGCCCCGAGGACCTGGTGCGCTGCCTCGAGCCCGCGACCATCGCCGTCGTGAACAAGGCGCCCCTGCCCGCCGCGGCGCTGGCGCGGCTGCCGCACCTTAAGATGGTCGGCATCGCCGCGACCGGCACGGACAACGTCGATGTCGCGGCCTGCCGCGCGCGCGGCGTCGTCGTCTCGAATGTGCGCGGCTACGCCGAGCACACGGTTCCCGAGCACACCTTCGCGCTCATCCTCGCGCTTCGTCGCAATCTGCTCGCCTACCGCGAGGACATCCGGCGCGGCCGCTGGCAGAGCTCGGAGCGCTTCTGTCTCTCCGGGCATCCGGTGCGCGACCTGGAGGGCAGCACGCTCGGCATCTTCGGCGAGGGAAGCATCGGCCAGGGTGTGGCGCGCCTCGCGCGCGCCTTCGGCATGCGCGTGCTTTTTGCCGATCACGAGCCTCCCAAAGCCCGCGATGTGCATTTTTCTTCCGTAGACGAGGTCCTTGCCGAAGCCGACATCATCTCGCTGCACCTGCCGCTCACGCCGAAAACGCGCAACCTGGTCGGCGCAGCCGAGCTCGCGCGCATGAAGCGCACGGCGCTCCTGATCAACACCGCGCGCGGTGGGCTGGTCGACGAGGACGCGCTCGCGGCGGCGCTGAAATCGGGCACGATCGCCGGCGCGGGCTTCGACGTGCTGAGCAGCGAGCCGCCGCGCGCCGGCAATCCGCTGCTCGAGTTCGAGCTTCCGAATTTCATCCTCACGCCGCACATCGCCTGGTCGGGAGAGCAGGCGATGCAGCGGCTCGCCGACCAGGTGATCGACAACCTGGAAGCGTTCGTGCGCGGCACGCCGCGCAACGTGGTGACCTAGCCGCGGCGCTGAGGGCTAGGGACTGGGGCACCGGCGCGCGTTGCTTTGATTCTTGCGCGCCGCGTCCCGCGCGGGCGCTACGTGCCCGCTGCTTCGTGGGGAGGAGGAGCCGGGCAAAGGCCCCAGCCACCAGCCCTCAGCGCCGCCCGGCTCACCGGGCGAGAAACAGGATCACCAGCGCAGCGACCAGGCTCACGGTGCCGCCGGTCAGCAGCGCGGCGCCGGCGGTATAGGCGAGATCCTTAAGGAACTGCCGGGTGGTGACGTTGACGTTTTGGGTTTGCATGGCCGCCATTGCAGCAGCCGATTGCGCGCCCGCGCGGCCGCAGCGATGGCGAGGCGCCGATCAATAATGGCAAAGCGCGGGCAGCGGTTTTTTTGCACGCTGGCGCGAAATTGCCTCGGGTATAGTCGGCCGCGTGCCCCGCCACGTAGCGATCGTCGAAGACGACCCGGCCATCCGCGCGAACTACGCCGACATGCTGAAGAAGCACGGCTACCAGGTGAGCGCCTACGCCGATCGCAAGAGCGCGACGTCGGCTTTCCGCGTGCGGCTGCCCGATCTTGCGCTGCTCGACATCGGCCTCGCCGACGAGCCGGACGGCGGCTTTGCGCTATGCCGCGAGCTGCGCGCGCTATCGGCGGCCCTGCCGATCATTTTTCTCACCGCGCGCGACAGCGACTTCGACCTCGTCTCCGGGCTGCGCATGGGGGCGGACGACTATCTCACCAAGAGCGCGAGCCTGCCGGAGCTGCTAGCGCGCGTCAGCGCCCTTTTCCGCCGCGCCGACCTGCTGCGCGAGCCGCCGGCCACGGAAGAGCTGCTCGAGCGCGGGCCGCTCAAGCTCGACATGAAGCGCTTCCAGGCCGCCTGGGGCGACGAGACCGTCGATCTCACGCTCACCGAGTTCTGGCTCGTGCACTCGCTCGCGCGCTTTCCGGGGCACGTCAAAGACCGCGAGCAGCTGATGCGCGACGCGCACATCGTGGTCGACGACGCGACGATCACCTCGCACGTGAAGCGCATCCGGCGCAAATTCCAGGCGGCGGACCCGGCCTTCGCCGCCATCGATTCGGTGTACGGCCTCGGCTATCGCTGGAATACCTGAACGGCGATGCGCATCTCGCTGCGCGCGAAGATGGTGCTGGTCGCGCTCGTGCTGGCGCTCATTCCGCTCGTCGGCTATCTGCATGTGACGCAGATGGAGCGCCTGCTGCGCGAGGGGCAGGAGCAGGCGCTGCTCGCCACCGCGCGCGCCATCGCGACCGCCCTGCACGATCGGCCGCAGCTCCTCGAGCTGCGCGCCGGACAGCCCGCTTCGGGCGAGATGGAGCTCATCCTGAAGAGCCTGGCGCGTGCCGACTCGCGCATCTGGATCGTCGACCAGCAGCAGCGGCTGCTCGCGCTCGCCGGCGACCTGAAGAAGACCGCGCCCATCGAGGAAGGCTCGGGCGCGCTCGATCTCGCCATCCGCATGGTGCGGCCGATCACCTCGTTCGTGCTCGAGCGGCCGAGCGACGACTTCGACGACGCGCTTCCGGAAGAGGAGATCGCCAACGGTCCGGTGGCGACCAGCGCGCTACAGGGCGTGGCCGCGCGGCGCTGGCGCCAGACGCCCGATTCGCGCGCGGTGATCCTCTCGGCTTCCTACCCGGTGTGGGACGGCGAGCGCGTGGTCGCGGCAGTCGTGGCGGAGGAAACGACGAATCGGATCCGCTCGGTCTACAACCGCGCCATGGAGCAGGTGGTTGCGGTGACGCTCATCTCGTTCCTCGCCGGCGGCCTAGTGCTGCTCGCCTTTGCCTCGCGGATCTCGACGCGGCTGCTGCGCCTGCGCGACGAGGCGGAAACGGCGATCGACTCGCAGGGGCGGGTACGCAAGCTCATCGCCGGCTCCTCCGCGGGCGACGAGATCGGCGATCTTTCGCGCAGCTTCTCCACGGTGCTCGAGCGTCTCGCGCAGTACAATCGCTATCTCGAGAACATGGCCGGGCGCCTCTCGCACGAGCTGCGCACGCCGATCGCGGTCGTTCGCTCCTCGCTCGAGAACCTCAAGCTGCAGCCGCTACCCTCCGACGCGACGGTCTATCTCGAGCGCGCCAACGACGGCCTGAAGCGCCTCGACACCCTTCTCACGCGCATGAGCGAAGCGACGCGCCTCGAGCAGGCGGTGCGCGAAACGCAGCGCGAGCGCTTCGATGCGCGCGATGTGGTGCGCGGGTGCGCGTACGCGTACCCGCACAAGACGATCGAGATCGATCTGCCCGACAACGCGGTGCCTGTGCGGGGCGCCCCCGACCTCTACGCGCAGATGCTGGACAAGCTGGTCGCGAACGCAGTCGACTTCGCCGCCGGCGACGAGCCCATCCGCGTGCGCCTCGAAGCGCGCGACGGCCAGGCCAACCTCACCGTCTCCAACCGCGGGCCGCGCCTTCCCGAAGCCATGGCCGGCAAGCTCTTCGAATCCATGGTCTCCGTACGCTCCGGCAGCGCCGGCAAGGAGCCGCACCTCGGCCTCGGCCTCTACATCGTCCGCCTCGTCGCCGAGTTCCACGGCGGCGCCGCCCAGGCGCTCGACCGCGAGGACGGCTCCGGCGTGGTCATCAAGGTCCGCACGCCTTTGCATTCGGGGTCAGGATCGTAATTCCCATGAGTTGGGGATTGACGCGGCGCAATTCCGTGAGCAGAATGCGCGCCCTCTTCAATCGAGCACGAGGTCGATGACGTCAACGCCGCTGCGGACAGCGCGTCGAGGAGAAGACAACTATGAGCCGACATTCTTTTTACTCGAAACAGATGAGCCCAGGCGCGAAGCGCCTGTGCGATGGCATCGCGCCGAGCGAGGACCGCTCGTGTGCGTCCGGACGACCGAAGGAGGCTTGCTAGCGACTCGCTCGCTCGCGATCCCCTCTAAGCCCGGGTGCGCCGCAAGGTCCCCGGGCTTTTTGTTTTTCGTAGCCCCGCTGGCGGAATCGGCATACGCGCATGCCTCAGAAGCATGACTGTCCGGGTTCGAATCCCGGGTGGGGTACCAGATTTTTCGCGCGAGCGAATGCGCTCGCGCCTGCTCTTTTACAACTTGGATGTGGCAAAGACGCCCCGCCGCGCGCTTGGCGCCCGTTTCAGACCCAGGGGCCCGCGCGGCGGGGTGGCTGTTCGAACACTTCTCGCTGTAGCGCAGCGGCCAGCGCGCGTCGTTCGGGACGACGAGCTCGCAGGTTCGACTCCTGCCGGCGAGACCAAGATTCCATCAACGGCGCCGTAACTCAGAAGAAAGAGTGCCCGCTTGTCGAGCGGGAGGCCGCGGGTTCAAGTCCCGCCGGCGCCGCCAGTCAAATTATCGGCGCGTAACTCAATGGCCAGAGTAGCTGACTCTTAATCAGAAGGTTGCAGGTTCAACTCCTGCCGCGCCGACCAATACTGCAATGCTCGGTTAGCTCAGTCGGAAGAGCGCCCGCCTTACAAGCGGGAGGCCGATGGCTCGATTCCATCACCGAGTACCGACATCGCTTCCCAAGCTGATCCGGTGACAGCGCCGGGTTGAAACGCCGGAGAGCTCCGCTCGAAACGGAGGGGAAGCACCCCATCGGGGCGTAGTTCAGCGGAAGAACACCGGCCTCTGAAGCCGTATGCCCCTGGTTCGAATCCAGGCGCCCTCGCCCACACCGGTCTAGCTCATGGGATAGAGCGCCCGCTCGATAAGCGGGAGGTGCGTGGTTTGAGTCCACGGACCGGTACCCCGGCTATCCAGACACGCGACGCTCTACTTCATCGTCTCCTTCTGCCGGCCGACGAGCTCGACCTTGACGCGACGGTCGGGCTGCAGGCAACTGATGAGCTTCGCGTCCGGTCGACTCTCGGCCGCCAGGGAATCGCACGTGCCGGCGGTGATCGAGTCGTGGTCGCCCATCGCCACGAGCTGCAGCCGCTCGGCCGAAACGCCCTTTCCGGCGAGGTAATCGCCAACGGCCTTGGCGCGACGTGCCGAGAGGCGCTTGTTGTATTGCTCCGCGCCAACGGCGTCCGAGTGTCCGACGGCGACGACCTTGTCGATTTCGACGCTCAGCAGCTTCTGCGCGAGCCCGTCCAGCTGCTTGCGCGCATCGGCGCTGAGCGCATCGTCGTCGAATGCGAATAGCACCTGAGCGCTGTAGCTCACTGCGGTGAACGCCGGCTTGGGCGCCGGCACTTCCAGCGCGGCGGGTCTCATCGCGATCTGCGGATCGCACTCGTGGCTGGCCGCCTCGAGCGTCCAGTCGCCGGTGCGCCAGCATTCGCCGCTCGCGCTGCGGACCGGCTGGCCGCCGGCGATGACATAGGACTGCGCGTGCACGGCGTCGGTGGCGAAAGCGGCCGCGATGGCGGACACGACGACGGCGTGTTTCAGAAGGCTCGGCATGGTGTGCTCCCGTTGTGTGTGATCGACGCGCCCATCCTGAGCCTCGCCAATGGCGTCGCCCGGGCGCAGTAAGGCGCAAGCGCCGCGCAATCATGGCTTTTCTCTGACGGTGCTTTGCCACATCCAGTGCAAGGAATTCTTCGTAAACGCGAACGCAGCGGGCGAGGCTCGTGAGTCCTCCCCGGCGCGCTTGCCTGAAACATCGGCGTGGCGCGTACCGCGCCGCGGGAGCGAGGAATGTTGGGCGAGATAGCTCGGCGGTAGAGCAGCGCTCTCATAAGGCGAAGGTCGTCGGGTTCGACTCCCACTCTCGCCACCATCTGGATAGCTCAGACGGGTAGAGCAATCGACTGCAAATCGATCTGTCGCGGGTTCGACTCCCGCTCCAACCGTTGTCGTGACGCAGTACCGGGGCCGGTTTCAGCTCGCGCCGCAACCCACCGCGGCGGGATCACCGGGCGCCAGGCCGAGAGCGCCGTGCGGCGCGTCCGGGCGGAGGGGAACCAGCTCGTTCAGTGCTTCCGCGTCTCCCCGGCAGTGCGGCGGAGCCCGCCCGGCGCTCGGGAGACCGGATTCCCGATTTTAGAAAAGGGGTCAGGACCCTTTTTCGAAATAGTGAAAAAAGGGTCCTGACCCCTTTTTCGGAGATGTGCGATGGAAGCGAACGTGAAGCTGACCGAGCGCGAAGCGCAAGTGCTGCGCCTCATGGCGCGCGGCCGCACGTACGCGAAGGCCGCTGCAGAGCTGGGCATGTCGGCCAACACGATCGGCTCGCACGTCAAGAACACCTACCGCAAGCTGCAGGTGCACTCGGCGGCCGCGGCGGTGATGCGTGCCATCGAGCTTCGCCTGCTGAACGTATGAAACGATCAACGAACGAAAGGAGAACGAAAGGAGACGAAAAATGCTGCTATTTCGGAAGTTTCATGTGAACAAGGACGAGCGTGCGCTGCTGTTCGATCGCGACGACTTCGTCGCGCTGCTGCGCCCGGGCGAGCACCTGCGCTTCGACCCGCTGCGCCGGCTCACGGTCGAGAAGTTCAGCCTCGCCCAGCCGCGCTTCGAGCACCGCCTGGCCGAGTTCCTGGTCAAGGCGGAGCCGCAGCTCGTGGAGCGCGAGTTCCACGTGGTCGAGCTCGGCCCGGCCGAGGTCGGCGTGCGCTTCGAGAACGGCCTGCTCGCCGAGGTGCTGGCGCCGAACACCCGCCGCCTGTACTTCAAGGGCTACCTCGAGCAAAAGTTCGAGCGCGTCGACATCGCGAACGACTTCACCGTCGAGGCGAAGCTCGTGCCGCAGCTCATCGAGCTGGGCGCGAGCGGCTTCAAGGCGAAGGTGCCGGGCGCGCAGGGCGTGTACGGCGTGCAGGTACCGCAGTTCAACGTCGGCGTGCTGTACGTCGACGGCAAGCTCGAGTACCTGCTGCAGCCGGGCCTGCGCGCCTTCTACCAGTTCGGCCGCACTCTGCGCGTCGAGTTCGTGGACCTGCGGCTGCAGGTGCTCGAAGTGGCGGGCCAGGAGATCCTGACCAAGGACAAGGTGCCGCTGCGCGTGAACCTGACTGCGGGCTACCGCGTGAGCGACGTGCTGACCGCGTTCGGCAAGCAGGCGAAGCCGGTGGACTACCTGTACAAGGAGCTCCAGTTCGGCCTGCGCGCCGCGGTGGGCACCCGCACCCTGGACGAGCTGCTCGAGAACAAGGGGCTGATCGACCAGGCGGTGGCGGAGCACATCGTGCGCCGCGTCGAAGGCTTCGGCCTGGAGGTCGACTCGGTCGGCGTGAAGGACATCATCCTGCCGGGTGAGATGAAGGCGATCCTGGCGAAGGTGGTGGAGGCCGAGAAGGCGGCGGCCGCGAACGTGATCCGGCGTCGCGAGGAAACTTCCGCGACCCGTTCGCTCCTGAACACCGCGCGCGTGATGGAGGACAACCCGATCGCGCTGCGGCTGAAGGAGCTCGAGACCCTGGAGAAGGTGACCGAGAAGATCGACAAGATCTCCGTGTTCGGCGGCCTCGACGCGGTACTGAAGGATCTGGTGAAGATCCGTTGATGGCCGGCTGGGAAATCCCGGCCGGCCATTTTTTTGAAACCGGGCGTCGCTCGCGCGCGACAGCGCGATTCCAGGTGACGAATCTGGCAAAGCCGCTATCGCGGATACGTACGAAATCACGCTCGGCCGGCGCCGCAGGCCGCGCGTATGCAATCGTTCATTGCCGGCGCGCGGTGCGATGGCGAGCATTTGACAATGCTTGATCTCGCGTCCCGCCTAGCCACTACGGGCCAGCTGCTCGTTCGTTCCGGAATCGAGATCGATCGCCTCCTCAGCCAGATGGTCGAAGACCACGCGACGGTAACCGCCAACCTGCCCTCGCAAGTGATCTTCCTTTCGCGGCTGGTGGCGGTCGATCCGGTGAAGGAGCGCGTGACCGTTGCGTACTCGGATTACAAGGCGGCCAACGCCGCCCTGCTGTCCTCGCCTGCCGTGACCTTCCGCTGCCACCATCGCTGGGGACAGTTCGCCTTCCAGTGCGCCAAGCCGCGTCCCAGCACGCATAACGGAAGTCAGGCGATCGAGATGGTCGCGCCACCGATCGTTGTCGCATTGCAGCACCGGCGCCGGGTGACTCGCTCTCCCGTGACTCCCGAGCCGCCGCAGATCTACTGCGAGCTGCGCATGGGCCCGATCTCGTTCGATGCCCGCCTGGTCGACATGAGCGTGGACGGCCGCGCGTTCCTTCTCGGCCAGCCCGCCATTCCGGTATGCGCGGGAACGCGCCTGAGCAGCGTCAAGCTCGAGCCGCGCGGCCGCCCGTCGCTCGAGGTCGACATCGACGTGAACCGCGTGATCCCGGCCGTCCTGCCGAACGGCGAGCGCGCCACGCGCCTCGCCTGCAAGATCATCGCCCCCGAAGCGCAGATGGAGCAGCTGATCGGCAACTTCATCGTCGACTTCGCGTAGTCAGAATCAAGTTCGGGGACGGAGCCCGAACTCCTCGAGCTTGACGAGCTCGAACTTGCGGTTCGCTTTTCCTGCCGCCACCGCTTCGCGCACGATCCGCACGCGCCCATTCCCAACCCAGCCCGCGAACTCCGCATAGCCGACTTCCGGGTTCACCGCAGCCGGCGGGACAATGCGCAGCTTCCATCCGGCCTTCGTTTTTCGAAAAAGCCATAGCTCTCGCCAGGCGTCGGTCGGCTGCGCCGCCAGCGCTAGCGCGGTGCCCTCGCGGTTCAGCGTCGCCGAGGCGGCCCACACGACAGCATAGGTGCAGCGCTTCGCGAGCGGCTTCGCCATGCCGTTCACGCTGTCTACAAGGAGCACGCAGGTCTGGCCCGCTTCGCCGGGGACCGTGACGATGTGGGGCGTCCTGGCCGGCACGGGGCTCGGCGGGGCGGCGAGCGCCCAGCGGGACGCCGCGACGCGAACCACGGCTTCGCGGTGCGCGGCCTTGTCGCTCTCGGGGAGCTGCGTCGGATCGACGGCATCCAGCGAAAGCAGCGCGCGCTCGGCCGCGGCATGCGAATCGCCGCCCAGGCGCGCGCGCTGCCAGGCGAGGCTCGCCCAGACGCCCGCGCGGCGGGCGAGGATGCGGTTGCGCAGATAACCCGGGAGCGCCGCGTCGTTCATCGCGTCGAGCACCTGCGCGCGCCGCTCGTCGATTTCGCGCCGCTCGACCGGCGGCAGATCGCCCGGCTGGCAATCGGCCGCAGTCAGGGCAAGCGCCGCGCGGGCACGCTGCTCGTCGGTCGCTTTCATGGCGAGCAGTCGCCGAAATGCGGCGCCGTCGTAGCAAAGCCGCAGGCGCCCATCGCGCTCCACCGTGACGAAGCGCACCCCGTACTGCGTGACGACGTCGAGGTTCACCCGGCTGCGCCGCGCGAGGCGCTCGGCGAGCGTGCCGAAGGCATCGAGCGCCTCGACGCCTGCCACGCCGTTCAGGGATTCCGCCGGCGCCGCCTCTACATAAGCGGCGGCGAAGGCGATGCCTAGCGGCTCGCTGCCCGGCGCGCTGCGCAGGAACTTGAGGATGGCGAGCAGCTCCGGCGCCTCCTCAGGCGTGAGCGCCACGCGGGGCACCTGGCTCGCCCGGACGTAGCCGCCGCGCTCGCGGCGATGGTCGTAAACCTGCAAATACTCGAGGCGCTCGCCGCGCACCTCGACGGTCTCGCCCTGCGCGAGCAGCGTGTGCGGACGTGTCGTGTCGCTCGGCGACGATCGAAGGGCGGTGTTGTCCTGCAGGACGATCGCGAACTCCGCATTGGTCGCTGCGGAGATGACCAGCAGAACAAGGCAGAGTAATAAGCGTCTCATGGCTTCGGTGCTCCCAATAAAGTGGCGCCGATGAAGCCGTGGTCGGCCGGAGGCGGCGCGATGATCACCTGGATCTTGTCGGACAGCTTGTCGGCCAGCGTCTTCTGGATGAGCAGCGGGTGGCGGGTGAGCAGCACGCCTTCGCGCGCCATCTGCTCGGCATTCGCCTTGCCGATCGCCTCGAGCCGGAACGCCTCGGCCTGCGCGAGGCGCTTGCGCGCGTCGGCTTCGCCGCCCGCCTCGATGCGTCGCGCCTCGGCAGCGCCTTTCGCGCGCCGGATCGCGGCGACGCGTTCCGCTTCCGCCTCGAGCCTGCGGCTCTCCACCTGGCGCTCCTTGAAAGGCAGCACGTGCTTCATCGCCTCCTCCTGCGCGCGCGCGGCGATCACCTGCTCGCGCGCCGCCGCCTCTGCGGCCTTCTCGCGCCGCACGCGCGCGGCTTCCGCCTCCAGCTCGCTCTGCTTGACCTGCTTCTCCTTGAGCTCGAGCGTGTAGCGCATCCTCTCCGAGGCGAGCTCTTCGGCGAGCAGCGCCTCCATGCCGCGACGATAGTCGGGCGGCAGGTCGACGTTGCCGATCAGGACGTCGCGCAGCGCCACGCCGTCGGCAGCGAGCTTCGGGCGCAGCTCCTTCTCGATCGCCTCCTGGATCTCGGCGCGCTTGCTGGAGAAGATCTCGCGCACGGTGTAGCGCGCGAACACCTTGTAGACCACGCTCGCCACCGCGGGCTGCACGATGTCGGCGCTCACGTCGTCGGGCAGGCTATTCCACAAGGCGCGCAGACGTGCCGGATCGAGCGCATAGCGGACCGAGACGTCCACGCCGAGCGAGAGGCCTTCGACCGACTGGAACGGAGAAGGCCCATCGGCGCGCGCGCTGCTCGTGGGCCGGTATACCCGCTCGCGCAGCGAGAACACGCGCAGTTCGTGCAGGCCCGGCACGACGAGCACCGTGCCGTCGCGCCATTCGCTCACATCGCCGGTGAGGTAGTTGGCGCGGATACCGAGCTCGCCGCGCGCGATGCTCTTGAGCGGCGGATGGCGATAGAGCGCGTAGGCGGCTACGGCTAAAGCGACGATGACGAGCAGCAGAATCCTCGCGCCGAAGACGGCGTCGCTCGCCATTTGTATCGCGCTGCGCAACGCCCGGCCGAGAGCGCGGGCAAGTTCCCCGAGGCGTTCCAGCATCTGGTCTCCTTGGTCTTGCCGGCATTGGACCGACTAAAGGAGACGAGACGGAGGCCGCGGATGGAAGAGCGCCGATCAATGATGGCGAATCGAAGGCGCCTGCGTTGCGCCGCAATCGACCTGCGCTTTGGCCGCTTTTGCCCCGCGCTGTGCCACGTTCCGCCACGAAGCTCGGCGCATGAACCCTTCCCTGCTCATCAAGACGCTCGTGGTCGCCGCGCTGTCGCTCGCGCTGTTCGTACCCGTTGGCATGATCCAGAACCTCGTCGCCGAGCGGCAGGCGCGGCGCAACGAGGCCGTCGCCGGCATCGCCGAAGGCTGGGGCAAGCAGCAGACGGTGGCCGGCCCGTGGATCGCCATTCCATACGAGCGGCACTGGACCGAGGCGAAGCAGGAGCTGATCGACGGCCGCCAGCACGAGACGCGCCTCGAGCGGCACGAGAGCCGCGTCGTGACGCTGCCGGCGCTGGAAGTGCAATGGATCGTCGATGCGGAGGTCACGGAAAAGATGCGCGGCATCTACAAGGCACGGCTCTACGGCGCGCGCATCCTGGCGCGCGGCCTCGTCGAAGTGCCGTCCCGCTCCCGCTACGAGGACGCCACCAGCCGCTATCGCTGGGGCACGCCGCGCCTGGTGCTGGGCGTGTCCGATCCGGGCGGCATTCGCGCCGCCAGCGACCTCGTGATCGGCGGCAAGCCGGCGACTTTTTCGGCCGGCACGCTCGATCCGGCGAGCCGCGGTGGGCTTCTCGTACCGATCGAGGGAACCAACCCGGCGCAGCGCGAGACGATCGCCTTCTCCTTCACGCTCGAGCTGGGCGGCCTGGAAAATTTCTCGATCGCGCCGCTCGGCGCCGACACGTCGGTCACCATGAGCGCGAACTGGCCGCACCCATCATTCCAGGGACGCTTCCTGCCTTCGCACCACGAGATCACGCGCGAAGGGTTCAGCGCCACATGGAAGGTTTCCCGCCTGGCCGCGCAAGGTGCAGCGAGCGGCGCACAGCCGGATTGCGGCTTGCCGTGCAACCGCATGCACGAGCAGGTATCGGTGTGGCTCGTCGAGCCGGCCGGCCTCTATCAGCGCCTGGAGCGCGCTTCGAAGTACGGCTTCCTCTTCATCGGCCTGAGCTTCGCCGGATGCCTGCTGGTCGAGCTGCTGCGCCGGCTCGCCATCCATCCGGTGCAGTACCTCCTGGTCGGCCTCGCGCTCGCGATGTTCTTCCTGCTGCTGACGGCGCTGTCGGAGCACATTGCGTTCGGCGAGGCCTATGGGATCGCCACCGCGGCGTGCGTCGGGCTGATCACGGTGTACCTCGTGCGCGTGCTCGCGAGCACGAAGCTCGGCCTCGGCTTCGGCGCCGTCCTGGCCGGCCTTTACGGCTTGCTCTATGCACTCCTCAAGGCCGAGGACTATTCGCTGCTCGGCGGCTCGATTCTGCTCTTTGCGCTGCTCGCGGCGGTGATGCTCGGAACCCGGCGCGTCGACTGGTACCGCTTGACCGCGAAGGCGCCGGCCTAAGCCGCCGTCCAGGCTTCGCGGTTGCCTTCGCGCCAGAGGCCCGGCATCGAGGCAGGAAGCGCGATCGGGCGACCGCGGTTGCGGCGGATGCGGTTGCCGGTCAGGCACGCGTCGATCACCTCGCGGTCGAAGCGGATTCCGTCGCCGCCGTTGGCGAAGACGTCGTTGCCGTCGAGCGCGATCTCGCGCGGCGTGTCCTCACCCTTCTTCATGCGCCAGTGCCAGAAGCCGTGCCGCGCGTTGTTGCTCATGCGGTTGCCGCGAAGGGTGTACGGCCCGGGCGTGCCGTCGAAGCACGCGCCGTCCTTGCCGTTCGCATCGAGGACGCAGCCGGAAAGGATTCCGCCGCGTCCGGCCACGCCGGCGGTGCCGCGCCCGGACACGTCGAAGCCCGATTCCTCGTTCTCGATCATGAGGCAGCTCGCGACCACGAGGCCGTCCGCGCCCCAGTCCGAGATGCCGAAACGGTTGCCCGTGCAATGGCAGCCGAGGATCTTCAGGCCGCGCGGCGGCGGCCACATGTCCTTCTGCAGCTCGAAGAAGATGCCGTTGGTCGCGTTGCCGTGCGCGATGCAGTCGGTGACGTTGGCGCGCTCGATCCCTTCCCAACCGCCGACGCCGATGCCGATGCCGGCGCCGCCGGGCTGCTCGCCGTCGTTCAGCCGGCCGCAGCTCATGGCATAGACGCCTTCGAGGATGCTGTCCTTGAGGTGGTCGCAGCCGAGCCCCGTCGCCGCGCAGTCGTGGATGTAGAGATCGCGAAAGGTGGCGCGCACCATGAACTGCAGGTCGAGGCCCTTCGCGTGCGGGTCGTACTCCTCCAGCTTGACGCGCGAGCCGTCGATCTCGAAGTTATAGAACATGCAGTCGGCGAGGTGATTTTTCCGGCTCGCGCCGTTCTGCTGCTGCGTGAAGCCGGCCAGCGCGACCGGCTGGCCGTCGCTCTCCAGCACGAAGCGCGTCGCCCCTTCGCCGGCGCCCGTGAGCGAGACGCCGCTTCGCCACGGCGTCGTCCGTCCGGCGATGCGGTAAACCCCGGGCGGGCAGTAGATGACGCGCGGCTGGCCGTCGGCCTGGCAGGCGCGTCCCAGCTCGTCCACCAGCGCGGCAAGCGCCGGCTGGTCGTTCGCACGGCCATCGCCGATGAGGCCGTAATCGCGGGCGTTGGCAACCACGGCCGCATTTCTGCAAGCCGTGCGCCCGTGTCGAAAGCTTCCTACGGTTCCTGCGAATCCATGAGGATGAAAGCGACACGGCACGGCTTGCCGCTACGGTTCACCCAGGCGTGGTTGGTCGCCTGCTGCACGACCACGTCGCCGGCCTGCAGATGCACCTCGCCCTCGTCGAGCAGCATGTCGATCTCGCCCGCCATGACGATCGCGTAGTCGAGCGTGCGCGTGCGATGCATCATCGGGTGGCGCGGCGGCAGGCCCTTCGCCGGCGCGTCCTTGCCGACGATGCGCATCATCGTGTTCACGTCCATCTTCGCTACCGCTTCCGGCTCGGGGGCGAAATCAACGATGCGCAGCACCGTGCCGTTCTTCGGCGGCGTAATGCCGGTCTTCACCTTGCCGCGATCCTCGGTGGAGGAGAAATCCGGCAGGCTCTTGTCGGTGACCCACATGTTGGCGACGAAGTTCGGCGGCCGCTCGCCCGAGAGCGGCACGCGGCTGTCGAACATGACGACGGCCTTCCCCGAGCCGTCGAGCTTGGTGACGACGCGGCGCACCTCGTGCTGCGTGGGACTTTGCTGCGCGACGACGTAGCCGGCGGCGAACAGGGCCGCGCACACTGCGGCGATGGCGATTCGTTTCATGGCTCCTCCCTGTTGAGGAGCTAGAGTGTACTCAGGCGGCGGCGGTCGCGAGCTTCGGCGCGGGCTTCGCTTCGCGGATCGGCAGGTGCACCGCAGCAGCGAAGAGGCAGAGCGCGATGTCGGCCCACCACATCCAGTCGTAGTTGCCGCTCGCCTCGTAGGCTTTCCCGCCGAGCCAGGCGCCCAGGAAGCCGCCCACCTGGTGCGAAAGCATGACCAGGCCGAACAGCGTCGCCATGTAGCGCACGCCGTAGAACTTCACCACCAGGCCGATCGTCGGTGGCACGGTCGAGAGATACGTGAAGCCGATGCCCGCGGCGAAGAGCAGGAACGTAGCCGTGGTCTTGGGCGAGAAGAAGAACGCGAGGATGAGCAGCGCCCGTGCAAAATAGGTCCAGGCGAGCGCGAGCTTGAGGCGCCGCCCGGTGATGACGCGGCCGATCCACAGGCTGCCGAAGATGTTGAAGAGCCCGATCACCGCGAGCGACCAGGCGCTCACTGCGGGCGGCAGGCCGCACAGCCGCACCACGCCGGGAAGGTGCGTGCCGATGAAGGCGACATGGAAGCCGCAGGTGAAGAACCCGGCGGTGAGCAGCAGGTAGCTCGGGTCGCGCACCGCCTGGGAGAGTGCCTGCCTGAGCGAGCCCGGACCGCTCGCGGCCGCCGCGGCCGGGCCGACGCTCGCGCGCGCATGGCCGGCGGTGATCCAGAGAACGGCCGGCACCGCGGCGAGGCTCAGCGCGCCGAGCATGACCAGCGCCGGCTGCCACCCGGCGAGTCCGATGAAGAGCTGGGCGAGCGGAATGACCGTGAACTGGCCGAAAGAGCCGCCCGCGTTGACGATGCCGTTGACGATGTTGCGCTTGGCCTCCGGAATCCAGCGTGCCGAGGCCGAGATGAGCAGCCCCGGGCCGATCGCCGCCGAGCCGCACGCGGCGAGGATACCGATCAGCAGGACCAGCATCGCCGTGGAATGCGCGAGCGGCGTGAGCGCGGTCGCCAGGGCGACGAGCGCGGCGCCGCCCAGCATCACGCGCCGCGCGCCGGCACGGTCGGCCATCGCTCCGGCCACCGGCATCGCGACGCCCCACATGAGCTGGCCGACCGCGAAGGCGAGGCTGATCGAGGCGTAGCCGATGCCGGTTGCCGAGTTGATCGGGCTGATGAACAGCGCCTGCGACTGGCGCACGCCGAGGCCGAGCGCGAACACGGCGCCTGCGGCGAGCGCGACGGCGAGATAGCTGCGGTTATGCTCGGTCATCGGCGATAGCCTCCGCGCCAGTCTCGGGACGCATCAGGCTATCCGTTACAGTTGCAATGCGCTAGAGCTCGATGCGCCGCTTCGCAGCCTTGGCCAGCGCCTCGGTCCGACTGCGCGCGCCGAGCTTGCGGAACAGCGACTCGACGTGGAACTTGACCGTGTGCAGCGAGATGTCGAGCCGCCGCGCGATCGCCTTGTTGGTGAGTCCCTCGGCGATAGCGCCCAGCACCTCGGCTTCGCGCGGGGTAAGAAGCGACCGGGCATCGGCCTCCGGTATTGCGGCGAAGCCGCCGTCGCCGTCGGCGACGATTTCGTAGCCTGCCGATTCGAGCAACCGGCGCAGCGCCGTCGCCGCCTGCGGATCTTCCGCCCGGACGAACACCCTGCTCATGCCGCCGGCCGCGCCTCCACTTTCGCCTGGACGGACAGCACCGCGCCGCCGCGGATCACGCGGACTTCCGCCGTCCGGCCGACGCTCTGTGGCCCCAGCTCGGCGGCAATGCGCCGTACGCCGCGCGCTCCATTCACGGTGAGGATGATGTCGCCGGCGACGATACCGGCGCGCGCCGCCGGCCCGCCCTCGGCGAGCGACATCACCATCGCGCCGCTCTGCTGCCCCGCCTGCTCCTGCAGCGCGTCGGGCACCGCCACGGCCTGCAGCCCGACGCCGAGCCAGCCGCGCGCGATGCGCCCATTCTGGAGGAGGATCGGCAGCACGCGCTCGACGCTCGCCGTCGGGATGACGAGCACGCGGCCGCGCGGACCGAAGGTGCTGAACCCAAGGCGCCCGCCCGCCGCGTTCAGCACCGGCCCGCCTTCCTCGGCGCGCGACAGGCGAACATCGAGCGTCACGTAGCTGTCGATGCGCCCGCCCGCGCTGCTCGTCCATTCCGGTCCCGCGATATTGACGACGCCCAGCCGCGCGCTCACGCCGCCCGTGCCGTCCGCGCCGAACGCGATCGCAAGCTCGCCCGCCCGCGCCTCGGCGCCTTTCGCCGGCGGAATGTCCACGCGACGCTCCAGGCGCAGCAGCGCGACGTTGGTGCCGGGATCGCGGCCGGCGAGCTTCGCCTTGACGACCGCGCCGCCGCCGAGCACGAGCTCGTACTCGTCGCGCCGCGGCAGCGACTGCTCGGAAGCGACCGCGACATCGGGCTGCCAGAGGGTCGCGCTCAGATGACGCGAGTCGGCGATGCGGACTGCAATAACATTCGTTCTTGCCGCGGCGGCCCGCTCGGCGAGCGCGCCGGAGAATTGCTCGAGGAGATCGGTAGACATGGAGGCAGGTTAGCGCGCGGTCGGCGCGACGCGTACCGGCCAAAAGGCCGGGCTCGGCGCGGATCGACTATACGCCCGCATGCAGATCGACCGGGATGCAGCGATTCCGATGGACGACGGCCTGGTGCTGCGCGCCGACGTGTTTCGTCCGGAAGCCGGACGACACCCGGTCATCCTCAGCTATGGTCCTTACGCGAAGGGCCTCGCCTTCCAGGAAGGCTATGCCGCGAACTGGGCGCGGCTCGTCAAGGCCGCACCCGAGGTGCTGGAGGGCTCGAGCAACCGCCACCAATGCTGGGAGCTCGTCGATCCCGAAAAATGGGTGCCCGATGGTTATGCGTGTGTCCGCGTCGATTCGCGCGGCGCCGGCCGCTCGCCCGGCGTGATCGACATCTGGTCGCCTCGCGAGGCGCGCGACCTTTATCAGTGCATCGAGTGGGCGGCCGCCCAGCCGTGGTCGAACGGCAAAGTCGGGTTGAACGGCATCTCGTACTTCGCCACCAATCAATGGCAGGCCGCGGCGCTCAGGCCGCCGCACCTCGCCGCACTGTGCGTCTGGGAAGGCTTTGCCGACTATTACCGCGAGCTGGTACGGCACGGCGGCATCCTCAGCCAGTTCACCGAAGCCTGGTATCCGCGCCAGGTGCTGCGCGTTCAGCACGGCGTAGGCGAGCGCGGGCCGAAGAGCCGCGTCACCGGCGAGGCGGTGGCGGGGCCGGAGACGCTGGCACCCGAGGTGCTCGCCAAAAACGCCAGCGATCCGGCGCGCGAGGCGCTCGAGCGCGAGCTCGTCGACGACTATTACCGCGAGCGCATGGTCGACTTCGCGCGCATCGAGGCGCCTTTGCTCTCCGCAGCGAACTGGGGCGGCATGGGTCTCCATCCGCGCGGCAACTTCGAAGGGTTTGTCGCCGCCGGATCGAAGCAGAAGTGGCTGGAAGTGCACGGCGACACGCACTTCACGCACTTCTACAGCAATTACGGCATGGCGCTGCAGAAACGTTTTTTCGGCCATTTCCTGAAGGGTGAGAACGCCGGCTGGGAGAAACAGCCCCGCGTGTCGCTCAACATCCGCCGTCCGGGCGAGCGCTTCACGCTGCGCGCCGAGAACGAATGGCCGCTCGCGCGAACGAAATGGACGCGCTACTACCTGCGCAAGAATCTGTCCCTCGGCGAAGCCGTGATCGCCGAGACCGCGTCGCTTTCGTACGACGCGCTCGGCAAAGGCCTCACCTTTTCCACGTCCCCCATGGGCGAGGAGCTCGAGATCACCGGGCCCGTGGCGGCGAAGCTCTGGCTATCGTCCGAAACGAGCGACGCCGACGTCTTTGTCGTGCTGCACGTCTTCGACCCGGCGGGAAAGGAAGTCACCTTCATCGGCTCGAACGACCCGCGCACGCCGGTCGGCCTGGGCTGGCTGCGCGCTTCGCATCGCAGGCTCGATCCGGGGCGATCGCGGCCGTACCGGCCGTGGCATTCACACGATGTCCTCGAAGAATTAACTCCTGGTGGTCCGGTGGAGCTGGACATCGAGATCTGGCCCACTTGCATCGTCGTGCCGCCCGGCTATCGGCTAGCGCTTACCGTGCGCGGCAAGGACTACGAGGTCGACGGCGCCGATGCCGGCATCCCGAACGCGCCCTATCCCATGAAAGGCGTCGGTCCGTTCCTCCACGCCGACCCCCGCGACCGGCCGCCGGAGGTCTTCGGCCGCCGCTACACGCTGCATTTCGCGCCGGGCAAAATGCCCTACGTGCTGCTGCCCGTCATTCCTACGTAGGAGGCCCGACCGACCAGTTCGCGCGCGTGCTCGCACCCAGGTTCGGCGAGAAGCTCGGCCAGCCCTTCGCGGTTCTGAAGGGCGAGATTGCCCGCTGGCGCCAAGTGATCGTGGACAACCAGATCCACGGGCCGCAGTAAACTCGCGCGGTGCTGCTTGCCCTCGTCATCGCCTATCTGCTGGGCACTATAGCGCTCGGCCTGTGGGCGGCAAAGCGCGTCAAGAACACCGCGGACTTCGCCGTCGCCGGCCGGCACCTGCCGCTCTACATGATCGTGACCACCACCTTCGCGACGTGGTTCGGATCCGAGACGGTGCTCGGCATCCCGGCGCGTTTCGTCTCGGGCGGGCTGCACAGCGTGGTCGAGGACCCGTTCGGCTCGAGCATGTGCCTCGTCCTGGTGGGCCTGTTCTTCGCCGGGCGCCTCTACCGGATGACGCTCCTCACCATCAGCGACTTCTATCGCGAGCGCTTCGGCCGCGGCGTGGAAGTGGCGTGCGCCGCGATCATCATCCTCAGTTACCTCGGCTGGGTCTCCGCGCAGGTTACGGCGCTCGGCCTGGTGTTCAACCTTCTCTCAGGCGGGGTGATCAGCGCGCCGGTCGGCATGGTCATCGGCACGGCGTCAATCCTCGCGTACACGCTGTTCGGCGGCATGTGGTCAGTCGCGGTCACCGACTTCGTGCAGATGATCATCCTCGTAGTGGGCCTGTTCATCATCGCCGTCTTCGCCGCGGACCAGGCGGGAGGCGCCAGCCACGTCATTTCGCTCGCCGCGAGCCGCGACCTGTTCCGTTTCCTGCCCGAGCCGACCTTGGGCGACGTCGCCTTCTTCCTTTCGGCGGGCGTGACCATGATGCTCGGCTCGATTCCGCAGCAGGACGTGTTCCAGCGCGTCATGTCGGCGAAGAACGTCGAGGCGGCCACGCGCGGGCCGGTGATCGGCGGCCTCTGCTACCTCGTGTTCGCCTTCGTGCCGATGTTCCTCGTGACCAGCGCGCTGATCATCATGCCGGGGCAGGCCGAGTCGCTGCTCAAGGACGACCCGCAGAAAGTCCTGCCGACGCTGGTGCTCGAGCACATGCCGTTCGTGATGCAGGTGCTCTTCTTCGGCGCGCTGCTTTCGGCGCTCAAGTCCACCGCGTCGGCGACGCTGCTCGCGCCGTCGGTGACTTTCGTCGAGAACATCTGGCGGCAATTCGTCCCGCGCGTGAGCGACCGGCGCGAGCTCCTGACCATGCGCTGGACGGTGCTCGGCTTCGCGGCCGGCGTCTGCGCGTATGCGATCGCCTCGCTCGGCACGTCGATCTACGACATGGTCGCGGGCGCCTACCAGCTGCCGCTCGTGGGCGCGTTCGTCCCTTTGCTCGCCGGCCTCTACTGGAAGCGCGCCACGACCCAAGGAGCGGTGTTCTCCGTCGTGATGGGCCTCCTCACCTGGCTGCTCTTCCTCGCCACGCCGGCCGGCCAGGTCTTCCCTGCGCCGCTCGCCGGCCTGCTGATGTCAGGCGCAGGGATGGTGCTCGGGTCGGTCGGCGCGCAGGCGCTGCCGAACCGCCACGGCGAGCACTATCGCCTCGCCGGCGCGCGCTCGCCCGAAGCGTAGCCGCGCCGCGCCCAGACCAGCGGTACGACGCCGATCGCGATGCCGCCGATGCCGATGGCGAGCGTGGCCATATCCATCGAAAGTGCGGCCAGCAGCGCCACCGCCCATAGCACGAGGGCGCTCGCGAGCGGCCACGCCACGGCAAAGACGAGCGTCCTCGCGGAACGGGCCGTGCGGAAGTACCAGGCGCAGGCAACAGCGGCCAGGCCGTAATAGAAGGCGACCTCGAGGCCGAGCGCGTTGATCGACGCCTTGAGCAGCGCATCGATGTTCGGAAAAGCGAGCGAAAGCACGAGCAGCACGAGCCCGAGCGCGGCGATCAGGTAGGTCGCGAGATGCGGCGTGCCCCAGCGCGGGTGGATGCGCGACCAGCGCGGGTGCAGCTCGCCCGCGCGCGCGGCTCCGAACATCGTGCGCGCGAACTGCACGACGCACGTCTCGACGCTGCCCACGCTGCTCAGCATGACGGCAATCACGGCGACGTAGCTCCAGGGTCGCGGCACGAGCTTTTCGGCGATGGCGAAGAGCACGTTCGTCCCGGAGGCCTGGATATCCGTCGGGCTGAGCAGCGACAGGCTGACCGCGGCGAACGCCATGAACACCGCCACGATCACCAGCATGGCGACCGCGGCGGCCCGTCCGGGCGCGTGCCGCGAGTCGCGCGTTTCCTCGCTCACGTTCAGCACGACGTCCCAGCCCCAGAAGAAGAACAGCGCGATCACGGCGCCGGCCGAGAACGTCTCGGGAGTGAACGCCGTGGGCGCGAGCGCGCGCCAGGAGACCTGATCCAGCACCGCTCGGCCATGGCGAGCGAGCGCGAGCGCCGCGATCACCGCGAGCACGATCAGCTCCGCGGCCGTC
>CAYZFN010000051.1:0-9113 GCA_964477695.1 uncultured Enterobacteriaceae bacterium
CGCCGATGCGATGGCGAAGGCGAGCCCGAATGCCGCGGGCGAGCGCGGCGTGATCGTCAACACGGCCTCGGTGGCCGCCTTCGACGGCCAGATCGGCCAGGCGGCCTACTCGGCCTCGAAGGGCGGCGTCGTCGGCATGACGTTGCCCATCGCGCGCGACCTTTCGCGCAACGGCATCCGCGTCTGCACCATAGCGCCCGGCATCTTCGAGACGCCGATGCTGATGGGCCTGCCGAAGGAAGCGCAGGAATCGCTCGGCAGACAGGTGCCTTTCCCGTCGCGCCTCGGCCGGCCCGGCGAATACGCGCAGCTGGTCAGGAGCATCGTCGAGATCGAGATGCTGAACGCCGAGACGATCCGCCTCGACGGCGCGATCCGCATGGCGCCTAAGTAACGGGCTTGAGCTCCTTGCGGTAGAGCGCCGCGCGCTCGACGTAGCCGCGCGCGATCTGCCGCAGGCCGGCTTTCTGCTCCGGGGTCAGCTCGCGCACGATCTTTCCCGGCGAGCCCACGACCAGCACGCCTTCCGGGATTTCCTTGCCCTCGGGAATGAGCGTATTGGCGCCGATCAGCGAGCCGGCGCCGATCTGCGCCCCGTTCATCACGACACTATTGATGCCGATCAGCGCACCGTCGCCGACCGTGCAGCCGTGCAGCATCGCCTTGTGGCCGATCGTCACGTCCCGGCCGAGCGTGAGCGGATAGCCGGGGTCGACGTGCAGGACCGAGCCGTCCTGGATGTTGCTGCCGGGGCCGATCGTGATGCGATCGTTCTCGGCGCGGATCACCACCTTGAACCAGATGTTGGCCGCATCGAGCAGCGTGATCGAACCGACGAGCGTGGCGTCGTAGGCGATGAAATGGCCGGCGCCGACGAGCTGCACGCGCTTCTCGCCGAGGGAGAAAAGAGGCATGCGGCTATCATAAAGCAGTGAAGATCGTCGTTCTCGGCGCGGGCGTCATCGGCACTACCAGCGCGTGGTACCTGGCGCAGGCCGGCCACGACGTGACCGTGCTCGAGCGCCGCCCGGCGCCGGGGCTGGAAACGTCGTTCGCGAACGGCGGCCAGATCTCCGCCGGCCACGCCGAGCCCTGGGCGAATCCCGCCGTCCTGCCGAAGCTCCTGCGCTGGATCGGGCGCGAGGATGCGCCGCTGCTCTTCCGCCCGCGCGCGGATCTCGCGCAATGGCTTTGGGGCCTGCGCTTCCTCGCCGAATGCCGGCCCGGCCGCTTCGCGCAAAACTGCCGCACGCTCGCGGGCCTCGCCACCTACAGCCGGGAATGCCTGCGCAAGCTGCGCGCACGGACCGCGATCCGCTACGACGCTCTGGAACGCGGCATCCTGCACTTCGCGACCAGCGAGCGCGACTTCGAAGCGCTCGGCCGGCATGCGGAGGCGATGCGCGCGCTCGGCATCGAGCGGCATGTGAAGAGCGGCGCCGAATGCCTGGCGCTCGAGCCGGCGCTGCAGTACGCCGACGAGCGCATTGTCGGCGGCGTATACACGCCGCAGGACGAATCCGGAGACGCGCATCGCTTTACGCAGGAGCTGGCCGCGCTCGCTGCGCAAAGGGGCGTGCGCTTCCGGACCGATACCAGCGTGATCGCGCTGCGCGCGGCTCGAGGCGAGGTCACGGCCGTCGAAACGTCGAAGGGTGAAGTCAGCGCCGATGGCTATGTCGTGGCGCTCGGCAGCTACAGCGCGCCGCTGCTGCGCACGATCGGCATCCGCATTCCGGTATATCCGCTCAAGGGCTACTCGATCACGCTGCCGCTCGGGCCGGCCGAAGAGCCGGCGGCGCCGAGCGTCAGCCTGACCGACGAGGCATTCAAGATCGTCATCTCGCGTCTCGGCTCGCGGCTGCGCGCTGCCGGTACGGCGGAGCTCGCGGGCTACGACACCTCGATCAACGAGGTGCGCTGCGCCGCGATCGCGCGCCGGGTGCGCCAGCTCTTTCCCCAGCTCGGCGCGGCGACGACGCTCGAGCGCTGGAGCGGCCTGCGGCCGGCGACGCCGAACAATGTGCCGGTCATCGGCGCCTCGCCGCTGCGCCGGCTGTACCTCAATACCGGCCACGGGACGCTCGGCTGGACGCTCGCCTGCGGCTCGGCGGCGGCGCTCGCCGATCTGGTGAGCGGCCGGCGCCCGGAAGCGGAATTTGCCTTTGCGCATTAGCGACTCGCAATTCCTGGAGGTTCGCGGCCTGCGCTATCACGTGCGCCGCTGGCGGCGCGATGGGGCGCCGAAGATGGTTCTGCTGCACGGCTGGATGGATGTCTCGGCCTCGTTCCAGTTCCTTGTCGACGCGCTGCGCGGCGACTGGGACGTGTACGCGCCCGACTGGCGCGGCTACGGCCTCACCGATTGGGGGAAGTCCGACTGCTATTGGTTTCCGGACTACATCGCCGACCTCGATATGCTGCTCGAGTGGATCGAGCCGCGCTCGCCGGCGAGCCTCGTCGGCCACAGCCTGGGCGGGAACGTGGCCGCGCTCTACGCCGGCGTGCGCCCGCAGCGCGTGGCAAAGCTCGTCAACCTCGAAGGGTTCGGCCTCTCCGCCACGCGCCCCGAGCAGGCGCCGCGCCGCTACGCGCGCTGGCTCGAAGAGCTGCACGAGCCGCCGCGGCTTCGCTCGTACGCCGATTTCGCGGCGCTGGCGGAGCGCCTGCGCAAGGCCAATCCGCGCCTCACGGCCGAGCGCTCGGACTTCCTCGCTCGGCAGTGGGGACGCCAAGCGGCCGACGGCACGGTCGTGCTGCGCGGCGACCCGGCGCACAAGATCGTCAACCCGGTGCTCTACCGCTACGAAGAGATGCGCGCGTGCTGGCAGCAGGTCAGCGCGCCGGTCCTTTGGATCGATGCTGCCGAGTCCGACACGCGGCAGCGCCTCGCCCTGAACGAGCGCCAGCACGCCGAGCGCCGCGCGGCGTTCCAGCGGCTCGAGCACGTCACCGTGCAAGGCGCCGGCCATATGCTGCACCACGACCAGCCGGAGGAGGTGGCGCGCCTGGTCGAGGAATTCCTGCTTCGCTGATGGCGCAGTTTTTCGCCATCCATCCGAAGACCCCGCAAGTGCGGCTCATTCGGCGCGCGGCGGATATCGTGCGGCGCGGCGGCCTGATCGCGTATCCGACCGATTCCTGCTATGCGCTCGGCTGCCGGGTCGGCGAGGCGGACGCGCTCGAGCGGCTGCGCCGCGTCCGCGGCATCGACGAGCGCCATCACCTGACGCTGATGTGCCGCGATCTGTCCGAGATCGCGCGCTATGCGATCATCGACGATGCGCGCTTCCGGCTGATCAAAGGCGCGACGCCGGGCAGCTACACGTTCATCCTGCCGGCGCGCCGCGAGGTGCCGCGCCGGGCGCAGCACGCGCGGCGCAAGACGATCGGCGTGCGCGTTCCGGGCCATCCGGTCGCGCACGCGCTGCTCGCCGAGCTCGATGCGCCGATGCTCTCGGCGACGCTATTGCTGCCCGGCGACGCTCAGCCGCTGTCGGATGCCGCGCAGATCCGCGAGCGGCTCGAGCGCAGCGTCGATCTGGTGATCGAGGGCGGAAGCTGCGGCGTCGAGCCGAGCACGGTCATCGACCTGACCGGCGCGACGCCGCTCGTGGTGCGCAGGGGAGGCGGTTCGCTCGCGCCGTTCGCCGTCGAGCCGGCCTGAGATGCGGTCTGTTAAAATCGGCGCCGCAAGATGGACGTCCACTCTCTCGCTCTGAACCCGCTCGTTCAGACCGTCGCCATCTATGCCCTCCCGGTGCTGTTCGCGATCACGCTGCATGAAGCTGCGCACGGCTACGTGGCGCGGCATTTCGGCGACCTGACCGCGCACGCGCAGGGCCGCATCAGCGTGAATCCGCTGCGCCACATCGACCTCGTGGGCACCATCGTCGTGCCGCTGCTGTTTCTCTCGTTCACGCACTTCCTGTTCGGCTGGGCGAAGCCGGTGCCGGTCAACTACTCGGCGCTGCGCAATCCGCGCAAGCACATGGCGCTGGTCGCGGCCGCCGGACCGGCGGCCAACCTCGCGATGGCGCTCGCCTGGGCGATGGCGCTCAAGCTGTCGGTCGTGCTGCCGGCGAGCAGCTTCTCCGTGCTGCTGATGCTGATCGCGCAGGCGGGAATCGGCGTCAACCTGATCTTCATGTTCCTCAACCTGATTCCGATCCTGCCGCTCGACGGCGGCCGGATCGTGACGAGTCTCTTGCCGAACCGCGCGGCCTGGCAGTACGCGAAGCTCGAGCGCTGGGGACTGCTGCTCCTCATCGTGCTCCTGCTGCCGCCGCTCAACGTGTTCGGCAAGATCCTCGACCCGCTGGTGGGCGCTTCCGACGCGCTGATCCGCGCGATCGTGCTCTGACGATGTACGAAACGCGCGTGCTCTCCGGCATGCGGCCGACGGGCAGCTTGCACCTCGGCCACTACCACGGCGTGCTCAAGAACTGGATCCGCCTGCAGGCCGAGTATCCCTGCCTGTTCTTCGTCGCCGACTGGCATGCGCTCACGACCGACTACGAAAGGCCGGGCGACGTGCAGAAGAATTGCTGGGACATGGTCATCGACTGGCTCGCCGCCGGCGTCGATCCGAGCCAGGCGATCCTGTTCATCCAGTCGCAGGTGCCGGAGCACGCCGAGCTGCATCTGCTGCTTTCCATGATGACGCCGCTCGGCTGGCTCGAGCGCGTGCCGACCTACAAGGACCAGCAGGAGAGGCTCGCCGACCGCGACCTTTCCACCTACGGCTTCCTCGGCTATCCGCTGCTGCAATCGTCCGACATCCTCATCTACCGAGCGAAGTACGTCCCGGTTGGCGAGGACCAGGTGCCGCATATCGAGTTCAGCCGCGAGGTGGCGCGCCGCTTCAACCATCTCTACGGGCGCGAGCCAGGATACGAGGACAAGGCCAAGGCCGCGGTGAAGAAGATGGGCACCAAGAAGGCGAGGCTGCTCAATGAGCTGCGCGGCCGCTTCCTCGAGCACGGCGAGGCCGAGGCGCTCGCGCGCGCGCAGGCGCTGCTCGACGAGCAGCAGAACCTCTCGCGCGGCGACCGCGAGCGGCTCTACGGCTGGCTCGAGGGCGGCGGCAAGAAGATCCTGGTCGAGCCCGAGGTGCTGCTCACCGAGGCGTCGCGCATGCCCGGGCTGGACGGCGAGAAGATGTCCAAGTCCTACGGCAACACGATTGCCTTGCGTGAAGAGCCGGACAGTGTGGCGAAGAAGATCCGCACCATGCCGACCGACCCCGCCCGCGTCAAGCGCAGCGACCCCGGCACGCCGGAAAAATGCCCGGTCTGGGCGCTGCACCTCGTCTATTCGGACGAGGGCCGCAAGCAATGGGTACGGAAGGGCTGCACCAGCGCCGGCATCGGTTGCCTGGAGTGCAAGCAGCCGCTCATCGAGGCGATCAACGCCGAGCTGGCGCCGATCCGCAGCCGCGCCCAGGCCTATCTCGACGACGCGACGCTGGTGCGTAATATCGTGGCCGACGGCTGCGAGAAGGCGAAGCATCTCGCCGCGGAAACCATGCGCGACGTGCGCGAAGCAATGGGGCTCACCTACACATGAACATGGTGGCGAAAATCTACGGCGAGCCGGTCATCGAGCTGCCCACCGACCTCTACATCCCGCCCGACGCGCTCGAGGTGGTGCTCGAGGCATTCGAGGGACCGCTCGACCTGCTGCTCTATCTGATCCGGCGCGAAAACCTCGACGTCCTCGACATTCCGATGGCGCCGCTCACGCGCCAGTACCTCGAGTACGTCGAAATCATGCGCGCCAAGAACCTCGAGCTGGCCGCGGAGTACCTCGTCATGGCGGCGATGTTGATGGAGATCAAGTCGCGCCTGCTGCTGCCGCGGCCGCCCTCCGCCGAGCCGGCGGAGGAGGATCCCCGGGCCGAGCTGGTGCGGCGCCTGCTCGAGTACGAGCAGATCAAGAAGGCGGCGCACGCGCTCGACGAGCGGCCGCAGGTCGGGCGCGACGTGGTGGCGATCTCGGTGTGGATCGAGAAGACCGTCGCCGAACGTCTTCCGGGCGTCAATCCCCAGGACCTCGCCGAAGCGTGGCGCGGCCTTCTGCACCGGGCGCGGATGTCGCGCCATCACCACATCTCCCGCGAGGAGCTTTCGGTGCGCGAGCACATGAGCGGCGTGCTGCGCACGCTGCGCGAGCGGCGGGTCATGGCGTTCGCCGAGCTTTTCGATCCGGGACGCGGGGTTGCCGTCCTGGTGGTGACCTTCCTCGCGCTGCTCGAGCTCGCCCGCGAGCACCTGATCGAGATTACCCAATCCGAGTGCTTCGCGCCGATTTACGTTAAATTAGGCGTTACCTTGGAAGCGGCGAATAACTAGCCGGAAAAAACGGCCATGCAAAACCCCTGCGAAGCGAAGCGAATTCTCGAGGCGGCGCTGCTCGCCTCGCCGGAGCCGGTCGGCATCCCGGACCTGAAGCGCCTGTTCGACGGCGAGGTGAGCCCGGACACGGTGCGAAACCTGCTGGCCGAGCTCGCCGAGGAATGGCAGGGCCGCGCCGTGGAGCTGGTCAACGTGGCGAGCGGCTGGCGCTTCCAGACGCGGCCCGACTTCCAGCCCTACCTCGAGCGCCTGTCGCCGGAGAAGCCGCCGCGCTACTCGCGGGCGGTCCTCGAGACGCTGGCGATCATCGCCTACCGGCAGCCCGTGACACGCGGCGACATCGAGGAGATCCGCGGCGTCACGGTCTCCACCCAGATCATGCAGTCGCTGGAGAATCGCGGCTGGGTCGACGTGGTCGGCCACCGCGAGACGCCCGGACGCCCGGCGTTGTACGCGACGACCCGCAAGTTCCTCGACGACCTCGGCATGCGCTCGCTGGAAGAGCTGCCGCCGCTCGAAGAAATCGCCAAGACCCTGCAGCTTGAGCCCGTCCCGACCGCCGAGGCCGGGGTCCGCCCCGCCAACACGGAATCTTCTTCGGAAGAGTCAGTCGAGCAACCCGCAGCGACAGGCACCGAGGGCTGAGCCGCAAAGGCTGCAGAAGCTGCTCGCCGCCGCGGGCCTCGGCTCGCGCCGCCAGATCGAAGGCTGGATCGCCGCCGGCCGCCTGAGCGTCAACGGTTCGCCGGCGGCGCTCGGCACGCGCGCAGTGCCGGGCGATGAAATCCTTCTCGATGGCCAGCCCGTGCGGCTGCGCGCGGAGGCCGGAGCGCGCGTGCTTCTCTATCACAAGCCGGTCGGCGAGCTGGTCACGCGAAGCGATCCGCAGGGGCGGCCGACGGTCTTCGACCGGCTGCCGGCGGGTCGATGGGTTGCGGTCGGCCGCCTCGACATCAACAGCTCCGGCCTGCTGCTGCTAACCGACTCCGGCGAGCTCGCCAATCGGCTGATGCATCCGCGCTACGAGGTCGAGCGCGAGTACCTGGCCCGCGTGCAAGGGGAAGTCGACCTTGAAAAGCTTCGCCGCGGCGTCCATCTCGAGGACGGCGAAGCGGCCTTCGCGTCGATTCGGCGTCTCGAATCGGGCGGTGCTGGCGCAAACCGGTGGTATCGCGTCGCCCTCAAGGAAGGGCGTAATCGCGAGGTGCGCCGGCTTTTCGCGGCGCTCGGCGCGCGCGTCAGCCGACTTCGCCGCGTGCGCTACGGCGCGATCGAGCTGCCGCGCGACTTGGCGCCGGGACAATGGCGCGAGCTCGCGCCCGGCCGGGTCGCCGATCTGGCGGTAACTGCCGGATTGAATTAAAATAGCGGGCTAGCTGGTGGGCCGGCGGGCAGTCAGCCGGGCACCGCGAGCATGGGTGAAGGTGTCGATTCTGGAGGCCGCACCGGCAGTCGCTGGATGCGGCCTTTGTGTTTGGGGTACGGGTTTTTCGACTTTGGACCTGGAGAACATGATTTCGCCGGTCGTGGCCGGCATGGGATACGAGCTCGTCGAGCTGCAGGCGGCGAACGGCGGGCGCATGCTGCGGCTGTTCATCGACAAGGAGGGCGGGGTCGACGTCGAGGATTGCGCGGCAGTGAGCCGCCAGCTCGCGCGTGTGCTCGAAGTCGAAGGCGTGGATTACGAGCGGCTGGAGGTGTCCTCGCCGGGGCTCGACCGGCCGCTGCGCAGGGAAGCGGATTTCGCGCGCTTCGCTGGCCACAAGGCCGACGTGCGCATGCGTACGCCGGACCCGACCGGCCGGCGACGCTTCGTAGGCGTGCTGCGCGGTGCGGCGGATGGCGCGGTCGACGTCGAAGTGGATGGCAAGACGACGGTGCGGCTCGCGCTCGAGGACCTCGAGCGAGCGCGGCTAGTGCCGGAACTGTGAGGGACGTGAAAGTGGCAGGGAATCGTGAACTGGTAATGCTGGTGGACGTGCTTGCGCGGGAGAAGAACGTGCCGCGCGACATCGTGTTCGGCGCGCTGGAAATGGCGCTCGCCTCGGCGACCAAGAAGAAATACACCGAGGACATCGACGTGCGCGTGCACGTCGACCGCAACACCGGCGCCTACGAGACTTTCCGGCGCTGGCGGGTCCTGCCCGACGACACGCCGGAGTGGAACACCGCGCAGATGCTTTCGGTGGAGGAAGCGCAGGACCGCGGCAAGGCCGACGCCAAGGTGGACGACGTGATCGAGCAGTCGATCCCGAACGTCGAGTTCGGCCGCATCGGCGCGCAGACCGCCAAGCAAGTCATCCTGCAGCGCATCCGCGACGCCGAGCGCGAGCAGATCCTGAACGACTTCCTGTCGCGCGGCGACGAGCTGGTCACCGGCACGGTGAAGCGCATGGAGCGGGGCAACGCGATCATCGAGTCGGGTCGCCTCGAGGCGCTGCTGCCGCGCGAGCATATGATCCCGAAGGAAAACCTGCGCGTCGGCGACCGCGTGCGCGCCTGGGTGATGAAGATCGACCGGCAGGCGCGCGGACCGCAGCTCATCCTGTCGCGTACCGCGCCGCAATTCATCATGAAGCTGTTCGAGCTCGAGGTGCCCGAGATCGAGGAACGGCTGCTCGAGATCAAGTCGGCGGCGCGCGACCCGGGCATCCGGGCGAAGATCGCCGTGTACACCAACGACAAGCGCATCGACCCGATCGGCACCTGCGTCGGCATGCGCGGCTCGCGCGTGCAGGCGGTGACGCAGGAGCTCGC
>CAYZFN010000052.1:0-8887 GCA_964477695.1 uncultured Enterobacteriaceae bacterium
CGATTGCCCTCCAGCAGGGGTCCCTCGCGGGTTTTTGGGTCAAAGTGGACTGCAGCCTTATCGCCAATGAAACCGAGGGCGCGGTCAGCGAGAGCGCCTACCTCGTTGTCGCAACTGGCTGTAATCGCAACGCTTGCGGCCCCGCCAATACCGACGCCCTATACGTCGAGCGGCAGCTCGAGCTCACCCTTACGAAGTAGCCGGGGACCCCGCCGGGGCTTGCAGAAAAACACATTTGACAACAAACGGTTATTGATTTAATTTGAAGTCAAACCCGAACTAATCGGGGAAAAATGATAAGGGGACTGTTCAAGCGTCGCGGCGCTCGGCAGCCGGGCTGGCTAGCAATTTCTCTCCAGCCTGGCGAGCTGCATTTCGCCCACGGCGTGGGCGGCACGCGCGGGCAGTGCGCCATAACGCGCTGCGGCACCGAGACCTTCGAGAACGACAAGCAGCTCGAGCGCGTCGCGAAGGACCTCGCGTTCGGCGCACACCAGTGCCTCGCGCTGCTCCCGTCCAGGGACTACCAGATCCTGCTCGTCGAGGCGCCCAATGTTCCTGCGCTCGAGTTGAAGACCGCCGTCCGCTGGCGCATCAAGGACATGCTCGATTACCACGTCCAGGACGCGACGATTGATGTGCTCGACATCCCGACGCAGCAGGGGGCGGTCGGCAGGCCCCATTCCATGTACGCGGTGGCTGCGCGCAACGAAGTGATCCAAGGATGCATCGAGCGGTATACGGAGGCGGGAATCCCGCTCACCGTCATAGACATCGCGGAGACGGCTCAGCGCAACATCGCCGCGCTGCTCGAGCCGCCCGAGCGCGGCCTCGCGCTCTTGTATGTCGACCGGCACCAATCGCTGCTCACGGTGACGTTCCAGCAGGAGCTGCATCTGGCGAGGCGCATCGACGTCGGGCTGGATCACCTCGAGGAGGCGTCGAGCGACGCGATGAATCGCCTCCTGCTCGAGCTGCAAAGGAGCTTCGACCACGTCGAGCGGCAATCGCCGTTCGCCGCGCCGGCCAAGCTGGTGCTCGCGCCTACGCCCTCGGAGACCGGACTACACAGCCATCTCTCGGGCAACCTCGACATGCCGGTCGAGGAGCTGCGCTTCGCCAATGTGGTCGAGCTGGAAGACGGCGTAACGCTCGAGCGCGAAGCGGCCTGGCGCCTGTTCCATGTCCTTGGCGCGGCGTTGCGCTACGAGTCCAAGGCGCTCTAGGCATGAGCCAGCAGATCAACCTCTACAACCCGCTCTTCCTCAGGAAGGAAAAGCACTTTTCCGCGCGCACGATCGCGCAGGCCTTGGGCGTCGTGTTGATCTCGCTGGTTGCTGTGTTCGTCTCGAGCTGGGTGCAGACGCGCTCGTCCGAGCGCGTGGCCACGCAATATCGCGAGCAGGTCGCGCACCAGCGCGACCAATTGGCAAAACTGGGTGGCCAGCTCGCCTCGCCAGGGCGCAGCAAGGCGCTCGAGAGCGAGATCGCGCAGGCGGAAGCCGAGGTCAAGCTGCGTCACGCGGCGCTGCAGTCGCTCGGCACTGGGGAAGTGGGCAATACGGCGGGCTTCTCGGAATTTCTCGCTGCGCTCGGTCGACAGACATTGTCGGGCGTCTGGCTGACCCGCATCCAGGTCGGCGACGCCGGCAACGACCTCGTCATCGAAGGACGAGCGCTGCGCCCCGACCTGCTGCCGCTCTACCTGCGCGCGCTCAACCGCGAAACGATGATGCGCGGCCGGCGCGTGACCGAAATGAAGCTTGCTGCCGCCACCGGAAAGCCCGATGGCGCGCAGCCGCAACGCTTTGTCGAGTTTTCGCTCGCCGCGCCGCTCGAGCTGCGCGAGGCGGCGGCCGGGCCTCGTTCGCCATGAGGAACCTGCTGAAGCAGTACGCCGAGCGCATCGATGCGGCGACGCTGCGGCAGCGCCTGCTCGTGTTCGTAGCCGCAGCCGTGGTGCTGCTGCTCTTCGGCAATGCGCTGCTCCTTCAGCCGCAGCGCGCCAAACAACAACGGCTCGCGGCCGAAACGGCGCAATCGCAAAAGGAACTGAGCGTCCTGCAGGGCGAAATCAGCCGTCTGATCGGCGCCGCCGATCCGGAGACGGTGAACCGCAAGCGGCTGGACGCCCTGCGTAGCGAGCTGAGCAACCTCAACTCGCGCCTCGCCAGCGAGGAACGGCGCTTCACGGCCCCGGAGCGCATGCGTGCCGTGCTCGAGGAGATCCTCGGCCGCAACCGGCGCCTGAGCCTCGTCGACATGCGCACCCTGCCGGTCGTCGCGATGGCGCCGTTGCGCTCGGCAACGGCGGCCTCCGGGATGTACCGCCATGGCATCGAGCTCACGGTACGCGGCACGTATGCGGACCTCTACGACTATCTCCGGATGCTGGAAACGCTGCCGACCCAGCTCTACTGGTCGCGCGCAGATCTCACGGCGACCGAGCATCCGCTGCTGACCCTCAAGCTGACGGTGCATACCATCAGCTTCGATCGGGCCTGGCTCGTCGTATGACGCGCCTCGTCGCCTCGCTCCTTGCGATTGCGGCGGCCGGCGCCGCCTACGGCGCGCCGTTCGGCGATCCGACGCGCCCGCCGTCAGTCTTCGATGGCGATGCGCCGGCCGGCCTGCCGGCCGGCCCGCGCCTGGAGTCGGTGCTCATCGCTCCGGACCGGCGCGTCGCCGTGATCAGCGGCGAGGAAGTCACCATTGGCAGCCGGTTCCGGGACGGCGAAGTCGTGCGCATCACCGAGGGCGAGGTGCTCATACGCCGGCCGGGCGGCGACGAGCGGCTCAAGCTCTTCGTCGGCGACGGCAAGCGGCCCGCGGGCGCGAACGGGAGATGACATGAGTCCAACGCGATCCCTCCGATCCCTCATCGCCGTGGCGCTGCTCGCCGCCTGCGCGGCTCCGCCGCGGCCGCCGACGAACGTGGGCGAGCACATCACCGGCGAGCTCGACAAGGCGCTTTCCGAACGCAAGCCCGAGGCGGCGCCGCCTGCAGTGAGCGCAGCCCTGCTTCCGCCGCTGCGCATGGAAATGCCGAGCGTCGCCGGGCAGCCGCTCGAGCCGCGCTTCGACCTTTCGGTGAACAACGCGCCGGCCTCGCAGGTATTCATGTCGCTCGTGAGCGGAACGCGCTACAGCATGCTGCTGCATCCGCGCGTGACAGGCACCATTTCCGTTTCGCTCAAGGATGTGACGATCCGCGAGGTGCTCGATGCGCTGCGCGACCTGTACGGCTACGAGTACCGCATCGAGGGCTCGCGCATCTCCGTCCTCCCGGCCGGCATGCAGACGCGCGTATTCAAGGTGAACTACCTGACCGGCCAGCGCCGCGGTACGAGCGACCTGCGAGTGCAGTCGGGCTCGGTGTCGGACGCCGCCGGCGCCACCGGCATAGCGGGCCAGACGCCGGCTATACCCGCGCTTCCGGGCACTCTGAATCCCGGCCAGCTGCCCACGGCGCGCTCGATCGACTCGAGCCGTGTCTCGACGCAGTCGCTCAGCGACTTCTGGGCCGAGCTGCGCGCCGCGCTGGTGGCCATCGTCGGCACAAACGAAGGCCGAAGCGTGGTCGTCACCCCGCACTCGGGCGTCATCGTCGTGCGCGCGATGCCCGACGAGTTGCGCAGCGTCGAGCAATACCTGCGCGAGACGCGCATCGCGGTCGAGCGCCAGGTGATGCTCGAGGCGAAGATCGTCCAGGTCACGCTCTCCGACGCCTACCAGGCGGGGATCAACTGGGCGATCTTCAAGAACAACTTCGCCATCGGTCAATCCTCCATAACCACCAACACGCAGCTCTCGGCCAATCCTCCGGGATCGGCGCTGCTCTCGTCGGGCCAGGCGGTCAACATCCCGGGGCGGACCGTCACCAACATCCCGCCGTCCGACCCGGCGGCGGCGGCCGGCATCTTCGGCATCGCGCTGCAGACGGCGAACTTCGCGGCTCTCCTGCAGTTCCTCGAGACGCAAGGCTCCGTGCAGGTGCTTTCCAGCCCGCGCGTCGCCACGCTCAACAACGAAAAGGCGGTTCTCAAGGTGGGCACCGACCAGTTCTTCGTCACCAACGTATCGACGGTCACGACCACGACCGGGACCGCCACCCAGCAGTCGCCCACGGTCACTGTCGCGCCGTTCTTTTCCGGCATCCTGCTCGACGTTACGCCGCGCGTCGACGACGGCGGCAGCATCATGCTGCACATCCATCCGTCGGTGAGCGACGTTACCGAGAGCCAGCTGACCGTTGCGCTGGGCGGCAACATTCCCTCCATCACGCTGCCCCTCGCGAAGAGCAACGTGAGCGAGACCGACTCGATCGTGCGCGCGAGCGACGGCAACATCGTGGCGATCGGCGGCCTGATGAGCGTGGACGTGCAGGACAACCGGGGCGGGATACCGGGACTCGATATTCCCTTCCTGCGCAACACCGACCGTCGCGTCACCAAGCGCGAGCTCGTCATCCTGCTCAAGGCGACCGTGCTCGCGGACGACACGGCCTGGCGGGAGGACCTGCGCAGGACCGAAGAGCGGCTGAAGGATTTCTATCCGTCCGCGCCAAGGGGACTGCAGCGATGAACTATCTCGGGCATTTCGGCTTGCGCGAGGCGCCGTTCGGCATCACGCCCGATACGACGTTCTTCTTCCCCTGCCGCAGCACGCAGGAGGCGCTGAACGTGGTGCTCATAGCGCTGCAGAACGGCGACGGCTTCATCAAAATCACCGGCGAGGTCGGAACCGGCAAGACGCTGCTTTGCCGCAAGTTCCTCGCGACGCTGGACGACTCGCGCTGGCTGTCGGCTTACATGCCGAACCCGAGCCTCGAGCCGCGCTCGCTGCTGCTCGCGCTCGCCGAAGAGCTCGGCGTGGCCATCGAGCCGGGCATCGAGCAGCACCGTCTGCTGCGCTCGATTACCCGAACGCTGCTCGACCTCGCACGGCACGATCGGCGGGTCGTCTTGTGCATGGACGAGAGCCAGGCAATGCCGCTCGAGACGCTGGAGACGCTCCGCCTGCTCACCAACCTCGAGACCGAGAAGCGCAAGCTCATGCAGGTCGTGCTGTTCGGCCAACCCGAGCTCGATCGCAAGCTCCAGTCCGATTCGATCCGCCAGCTGCGCCAGCGCATCAGCTTCCAGTACGACCTGAAAGGCCTGGAGGAAGACGAGGTCGGCGCCTATTTCGCGCATCGCCTGCGCGTCGCGGGATACACCGGGCCGGAGCTGCTGCGCGCCGGTGCACGCCGCGCCTTGTATCGCGCGAGCGGCGGAGTGCCGCGTCTCGTAAACATGCTTGCGCACAAGGCGCTGCTGCTCCTGTACGGCGAGGGCGGCTGGGCCATTGAAAAGCGCCATGTACGCGCCGCCCGGGACGACACGCCAGCCGCAGTGCAGCCGCGCGCGTGGTGGTCGTGGCGGGTCGCGTGACATGAGCGTCATCAACAAGATGCTGCAGGACCTGGACCGCCGGGAGGGGGCGCCCGATGGCGCCGACGGCGGCCAACCGCATGTCCAGGCGGTGGCCCGCGAATCGCCCGGCCGGGAATGGTTTTGGCGCACGCTCGCCGTCCTGATCGTGATAGCCCTGGCATGGGTCGGCTGGGTCGCGTATCAGATCCTGCCGCGGCCCATCGTCACCGAGCTCGCCTACAAGAGCGCCGACGAAGCGCGCGCCCGCGCGGCGCTCGCCGAACCGACGACGAACGCTGTTCCCGCCCCCGCACCGGAAGCGGCACCGGCACCGGTCCCCGTACCCCCGCCTGCAGCGACCGAAACGGCACCCTCGCCGCCGGCGGCGGCAGCCGGGGCTGCAGCGCCCGCCCCGGAGCCTGCGGCACAAGAGACGCCGGCGCCCGCGCCGGCACCGGAAACGTTCAGGCTCGCCAAATCGATCGAGACCCCGATCGTCGAGCCGCCCGTAAAGCCGAGCAGCATGGCCGTGCCGAAGAGAGCGGCCGTACCGGCGGATCAGGCGAAGCTCGATAGAGATGCGCCCAAAGTCGAGCGGCGCGACCGCGTGAGCACGCCGGCCGAGCGCGCCGAGAACGAGTTCCGGTACGCCGCTACCGTGCTCAGGCTCGGACGCGCGACCGAGGCGGAAGTCCATTTCGCCAAAGCGCTGGAAATCGATCCCGGCCACCGCGGCGCCCGACAGGCGCTCGCCGCAATGCGCGTGGAGCGCGGCGAGCTGGATTCGGCGCGGGCGCTACTCGAGGACGGATTGCGTCTGGATCCGGACCAGCCGGAGTTCGCCGCTCCGCTTGCGCGCATCCTGATCGAGCGCAAGGACCTGCCCGGCGCGCTAGCGGTGCTCGATGGTGCGCTATCGGGCGCCGCCAACGCGCCCGAGTTCCACGTCCTGCGCGCGACCGTGCTGCAGCGCCTTGGACGCCATACTGAAGCCGCGGAGGCCTATCGCGTAGCGCTGCGCCAGCAGTCGGCCATCCCGCAAGCCTGGGTGGGACTTGGCATTTCCCTCGAGGCGCTGCACCAGCGCCGCGAAGCCTCCGAGGCGTTCAAGCAGGCGCTCGCCAGCGGGCCGCTCAATTCGGACGTGAGGACCTTCGCCGAGCAGCGCATCCGCGCGCTGCGCTAGGAAGGGTCCGGGTCCGCTCGACTGCTACTGACCCGGCTTGGGCGGCTCGAGCCGCTCCAAGCGGTAGCCGTAGTTGTAGACGGGGACGACCCGGTAGCCGGATTCCGGACGCAGATCGAGCTTCTTTCGCACCTGGCTGACGTGCGTGTCGACCGTGCGGGTGGCGAGATCGCCGGTGCGTCCCCAGACCGTCTCCTGCAAGTGGCCGCGCGACATGAGCCGGCCGATATTGCGGAACAGCGTCACCGTGAGCTCGAATTCCTTGGGCGTGAGGTCGACCTTGGACCCGTCCTTGCGGATCTCGCCGCGCTGGATGTCGATCTCAAAGGGCGGAAAGGAGAGCTGCTTCTTCTCCTCGCTGGGATAGGCGCGGCGCAAGAGCGCATGGACGCGGGCGAGGAGTTCCTGGCGGCGCACCGGCTTTACCATGTAGTCGTCGGCGCCATGCTCGAGCGCGAAGACGATGTCCTGCTCGGAGTCGCGGACCGTCACGAACAGCACCGGCACGGTTTTCGAGACATTGGCGCGCAGCCAAGTGAGCACTTCCGCGCCCGAGACGTCCGGCACCTGCCAGTCCAGCATGAAAAGGTCGAAGCTCTCGCGCCCGGCCTGCTTCATGGCCTCCCGGCCGCTCGTCCAGGCGTGAACATCGTGCCCATCTTCGCCGATCCAGCGCTTCAGCAACGCCAGCTGGTCGGGATCGTCTTCTAGAATCGCGATTCTCACGGTGAATTCCCCTTTATGGCCATGATACTGCCATGCCGCCGTTCGCGCCGCACGAGGCGCGGCTGATGAAGGTCGCCATCCTCGGCGGCGGAAATATTGCCCGCCTCGTGCTGGAGCAGGTCGCCGCTGGCCGGCTGCCCGGCGTAGAAGTGGTCGCTGTCCTCGGACGAAAGAGGCCCTCGCGAAGCGCCGCCCTGGCCGAGCAGTTCGCCGTCCCCTACGTGCTCAGCCGCGACGCGCTCATGGCGCACAAGCCGCACGCCGTCCTCGAAGCTGCCTCGCACGACGCCGTACGGGAGCACCTGGTCGCGCTCCTGTGCGCCGGCGTCAGCGTGATCGTGCTCTCCGCCGGTGCGCTCGCCGACCCGGCGCTTCACCAGGCGGCCGAGGCCGCCGCGGCAGCTGGCGGGGCTCGGCTGCTCGTTCCCTCGGGCGGCATCGGCGGTCTGGATGCGCTCAACGCCGCGTGCGTCGCCGGCGTCGACGAAGTCTCGATCCAGGTGGCGAAGCCGCCGGCGGCGTGGAAAGGCATCGCCTATGTGGAGCGGCTCGGCGTAGACCTCGACCGCCTCGCGGCGCCGCAGGTGCTTTTCGAAGGGCGGGCACGCGACGGCGTGCCGCACTTCCCGCAGAACGTGAACATCGCGGCGGTCCTCTCGCTGGCCGGCATCGGCATGGACCGCACGCAGTTGCGTGTCGTGGCGGATCCGGCGCTTGCGGTGAACACCCATACCATCCGCGTTGCCGGAAGAACGGGACGCTTCACGGTGGTGCTGGAGAATGTCCCGACGCCCGACAACCCGAAGACTTCGTGGCTTGCCTGCTGCAGCGCCGTCGATGCGCTGCGAGCGCTCGCCGCTGCCGCGCGTTATGGAAGCTGAGCGCGCGGTGCGCGGCGCGAGCGAGATTCGGTGGCGATTTTCTTGACCAAGCAGCGGATTACCAAGATAATTTCTGGTTCCGCGGAGGGGTGCCCGAGCGGCTAAAGGGGGCAGACTGTAAATCTGTTGGCCTTGCGCCTACGTTGGTTCGAATCCAACCCCCTCCACCAGCAATCGGCTCCGAGCGGATGGCCAAGGGTGATCGGTAGAGGCGGATCGCGAAGCGAATGTCGGAAGCGCGGGTGTAGCTCAATGGTAGAGCAGAAGCCTTCCAAGCTTATGACGAGGGTTCGATTCCCTTCACCCGCTCCAGCTAAACGGAAAATCGGCTGAGGAAGAAACAACGCACCCCAGATTCGCCCATGTAGCTCAGTGGTAGAGCACTCCCTTGGTAAGGGAGAGGTCACGCGTTCAATCCGCGTCATGGGCACCAGGTGACGAAGCAGAAGCGCGAGGTAAAGGGAAATGGCGAAAGGCAAGTTTGAGAGGACCAAACCGCACGTGAACGTGGGCACGATTGGGCATGTGGACCACGGCAAGACGACGCTGACGGCGGCGATGACGCACATTCTGGCGAAGAAGTTTGGGGGTGAGGCGAAGAACTACGATCAGATTGATGCGGCGCCGGAGGAGAAGGCGCGCGGCATCACGATCAACACGGCGCACGTGGAGTACCAGAC
>CAYZFN010000053.1:0-10243 GCA_964477695.1 uncultured Enterobacteriaceae bacterium
TCGTTGACCCGCTCGTCCGCCTCGACCCACCAGCCGAACTTCGTGCGCGCGTCCTCCAATGCCCATTTCCGGAAGCCGAGCCCACGGATCAGAAATACGAGATCGGGATCCCATGCCGCGATCGCCTCGCGCAGCCGGCGACTGCGGTAGTTCATGTGCGAAAGCGGATGGTCCTCGAACAGATTGCGCGATTTGGGGACGATCCGGAAGTTATGGGCGAGCTTGTTCGCGCGGTGAATGACCCATCGGTCGAACCACGTGTTCTCGTCCGCATGCAGGCCGCGCGCCTCGACGCCGCGTCTTGCGAACGCGGACTTCAGGTATTCGATGATCGGCGGCCGGGATGTGTAGGCTATGAGGACGCGCCGCAGTGTCACGCGGTCGCCTTGCTGGGCCGCATCTTGTAGCGCAGCTCCGACGCCGGAAACCAGCGTGCCAGGCGCAGCTCGTAGAAGTCCTGTGCCGCGGGGGTGCGATTCACGAAATAGCGCAGGAAGGGCACGAGCAGCCGATCCAGCAGGTTGAAGCGGTAGAAGGCGATGCTCACCGAGTCGATCGTGAAGCGCGGCGCGCCCGCGAAAGCGGGCACCTTGTGCCGGTGCGGCTGCTTGTCCGGGTCGACGAAGTAGCTGAGGGTGTACAGCCCGAAGAACCGCACGTGCGTCGGATCGGAGTAGTACCAGGGATTCGAGAAGTGCGGGACGATGAGCTCGATCAGCGCGCCCGGCCGGGCGATGCGCTGGATCTCGCGCAGGAGCAGAAACAGGTCCTGGACATGCTCGAGCGCGTGCGAGCTGAAGATGTGCTCGGCGCAGTTGTCCGGCAGAAGCGCGAGCGGCTGGTTCAGGTCGGCAACGATATCGATGCCCTCGGCCTCGAGGCGATCGACCCCGTAAAATCCGGCCCGCGGCTTCGCGCCGCTGCCGATATCGAGCCGCAGCGGCCTGCTTTGCTTCAGGTCCTCGGCGACCTGGGGATTTGCGAACCGCATGGGCTGCGAATATACCGATGTCGGGCAAACGCGTTCTGATCAGCTACTTCTTCGGCGACGACATGATCCCGCTCGGGGTGTCGTGCGCGCAGGCGTTCGAGGCGATGGGCTACGAGGCTTACCGCTTCAACAGCCAGATGGAGAGCCGCTGGGAGCCGGTGCTCCTGAAGCCGGTGAACCGCCTGGCGCGCGGGCTCGGGTTCCGGCGACGCGAGATCGGGCGGTCGCTGCCGATCCACAAGGTGAACTTCAAGCGGCGGATGCTCCTCGAGGCGGCGCGCGAGTTCCGGCCGCGCTGGATCTTCGTCATCCGCGCGCACGAGTTCGTGGACGCCGAGCTGGTGGCGCGCCTCAAGCGCGAGTGCGGCGTGGAGAAGGTGGCGGGCTGGCGGGTCGACGGGCCGCTCGACACGCCGGATCTCCTCGAGGACGCGCGCATCTACGACGTCTACTTCTGCAGCCACCGGCACGGCTACGACCCGCAATCGGATAAGATTCGCTACCTGCCGGTCTACGGCATGGACTTGGCGCTGTACCGCAATCTCCATGTCGGCTCCCGCCCGGTCTACCAGCACGAGATGGTGCTCGTCGGCGGCTACAACCCGCGGCGCGGCGAGCTGGTCGACCGCCTTCTCGACTTGCCGCTCGAGATCTACGGAAGATGGGGCAAGCAGGCGCGCTTCAGGCCCGGGCTGAAGAGGCATATCCGCGCGCGCGGCGTTTGGGGGGACGCGCTGCTGCAGGTCTATAACCGCTCGAAGATCGTGCTCAACATCACCAACTGGGATCCCGCGCGCTACGTGGCGCTCAACCAGCGCGTGTTCGACGTGCCGGCGACCGGCGCGTTCCTGCTCACCGATTACTCGCCCGAGCTGGAAGAGCATTTCGCGATCGGGCAGGAGATCGTCTGCTATCGCGACGTGGAAGAGCTGCGCGACAAGGCGCGCTACTTCCTGGCGCACGACTCCGAGCGCGAGGCGATCGCGCGCCGCGGCTACGAGAAGGCGCTGAAGCTGCCGACCATCGCGGATCGCGTACGGGCCGTCGTGGCGGAGCTCGAAGCCTAGTGTGCGGCCTCGCCGGCTACCTTAGCCCGCGCCCGGTTGCCGACTGCGTGCTCGAGCGCATGACCAGCGCGCTCGAGCACCGCGGCCCCGATGCGGGCGCCACCTTCCGCGACGGGCCGGTCGCGCTCGGCCATCGCCGGCTCTCGATCATCGACCTCGCCGGCAGCCCGCAGCCGATGAGCACGCCGGAGGGCGACCTCACCGTCATCTTCAACGGCGAGATCTACAACTTCCAGGCGCTGCGCGAGACGCTCGAAGCGCGCGGCCACCTGCTGCATACGCACGGCGACACCGAGGTGCTGCTCTACGCCTATCGCGAGTACGGCGAGGCGATGCTCGAGCACCTGCAGGGCATGTTCACTTTCGCGCTTTGGGACCGCTCGCGCCAGCGCCTTTTCCTGGCGCGCGACCACCTCGGCGTGAAGCCGCTGTATTACCACTGGGACGGCGGGACGCTCGTGTTCGGCTCGGAGCTGAAGGCGCTGCTGCCGCATCCGGCGGTGTCGCGCGAGCTCGACCTCGATGCGCTCGGGCTGTACCTGGAGTGCCAGTATGTTCCGGCCCCGCAGTCCATCTATCGCGCGGTGCGCAAGCTGGAGGCCGGGCACGCGCTGCGCGTCGAAGGGGGGAAACTCGCGACGTGGAAATACTGGAGGCCCGATTACACGCCCAAGCTCGAGCTCGATGACGAAGAGGCGGTTGCGCGCCTGGAAGAAGAGCTGCGCCGCTCGGTGAAGAGCATGCTGGTCTCGGACGTGCCGCTCGGCAGCTTTCTCTCCGGCGGCGTGGATTCGAGCCTGGTGAGCGCGCTCATGGTCGACGTCAGCGGCCGGCCGATCGATACCTTCACGCTCGGCTTCGAGGGCGAGAACGCGGTGAGCGAGCACCGGCACGCCGAGCTGGTGGCGCGCCACATCGGCGCTACGAGCCACGTGCTGATGATGACCCAGCCGGACCTCATCGACTCTTTCGAGCATTGGGTCGATGCGTTCGACGAGCCGTTCGCCGACCCTGCCGCGCTGCCGACGCTGCTCCTTGCGCGGCTCACGCGCCGCCACGTCACCGTGGCGCTGACCGGCGAGGGCGCCGACGAAGTGTTCTCCGGCTACGGCAACTACCGCAAGCGCGTGCGCGAGGAGCGCATAACTTCCGTCCTCGGCTCGCCTTACTCGCCGCTGCATTACATCGTCGGGCTGCTGCCGGCACGCGTGCGCAAGGACCGCATCCTCAAGGCGATCGGCGAGCGGAAGAGCCGCCGCTACGTGACGATTCCCCAGGTGTTCGACGCAACGCTGCGCAGCGAGCTGTTCGCCGCGGGGTTCAGGGATGCCCAGCAAAGCCGCATGGCCGACTTCGCCGAGCGCTACTTCGAGGAATGCAACTCGCCCGAGTACATCGACCGGCTGATGTATGTCGATGCGCGCCTCTGGCTCCCCGACGACCTGCTGACCAAAGTCGATCGCGCGACGATGGCGCATTCGCTGGAAGCGCGCGTGCCCTATCTCGACCATCGCTTCTTCGAGTTCTGCGCGCGCCTCGACCCGGCGCTCAAGCAGCGCGGCGCGACGGGCAAGTTCATCCTGAAGAGGCTCGCCGGGAAATACCTTCCCGCGACCACCGTGCATCGCTCGAAGCAGGGCTTCGTGCCGCCGCTCGGCGAGTGGTTCGCGGGGCTCCTGAAACGCGACGTCGACGACGCGCTCTCGCCCGGCGGACTCGGCCGGCGCGGCCTTTTCCAGCCGCAGGCGCTGGAGCGGCTGCGCGCCGCACCGCGCGCGAGCGACGTCGGCCGCGTCTGGGCGCTGCTCGTGCTGGAGAAGTGGTTCCGGCGCTACGCTCCGGACTTCTCGCTGCGCTAGGGGAACCAGGGAATGTGCGGCATAGGCGGATTCTTCGCGCTGCGGCCGGTGGCGCCGGCCGTCGCCTTGGCGTTGCGCGCCGCGCTCGCGCCGCGCGGCCCCGATGCCGAGCATGCGGTCGGCTGGGACGCGCGCCTGGCGCGCGCCAGTGCCTGGCAGAACGCGCTCGTCCACACGCGGCTTTCGATCATCGATCCGCGGCCCGATGCCGACCAGCCGATGGGCAACGACTCGGGCGACGTGTGGATCGTCTACAACGGCGAGGTCTACGACTGGGAGCGCCACGCGAACGACCTGCGTGCGCGCGGCATTGCGTTCCGGACGCGCTCGGATACCGAATTCATCCTGCGCGCCTACGAGGCCTGGGGCATCGAGGGCCTGCTCGACCGGCTGCGCGGCATGTTCGCCTTCGCCATCCTCGACTCGCGCAGCGGCAAGGTGTACCTCGCGCGCGACCGCATGGGCGAGAAGCCGCTCGTCTACACCTGCGCCGGCAACGAGCTCGCCTTCGGCTCGACGGTGCGCTCGGTGCTGCCCTTCGTTCCCGGGGAAAAGCGCCGCTTGTCTCCCGAAGGGATCGACGCCTACCTCGCGCATCGCTACATTCCCGCGCCGCGCACCGTGTTCGGCGAAATCCGGCGCCTGGAAAACGGCCACTACCTCGAGTTCGATCTGCGCACCCGCGCGCTCGTGAAGCGGCGCTACTGGCGGCCCGAGCCGCAGCCGGGATCGTGGCTCGAGGCGCTCGACGAGTCGGTGCGCATGCGCACGATCGCCGACCGGCCGCTAGGGCTGTTCCTCTCCGGCGGCATCGACTCGACGCTGATTGCGAGCCGGCTCGCAGCCCAGCAGCTCACGCAGTTCTGCAGCTTTACCGCCGCCTTCCCCGGCAGCGAGATGGACGAGGCGCCGCTCGCGCGCGAGACGGCGCGGGTGCTCGGCCTGCCGAACACCGCGGTGCCGATTGCCGATGCCGTAGGCGAAGATTTCTCGCGCATCGTCGCGAGCCTCGACGAGCCCTTCGCCGATCCGTCCAGCTTCCCCACCTGGTACCTCGCGCGCGAGACGGCCCGCGAAGTGAAGGTCGTGCTGGCGGGCGACGGCGGCGACGAGCTTTTCGCGGGCTACAAGCGCGTGGCGCAGCACCTGCGCTCGGCGTGGCGGCGTGGTTTTCGCCTCCGCCTTCCCACGCGTCCGTCTATTAGCGGCGCCAAGCTGCGCGATGAGCTCGCCATGCCCTGGGACATGGCGTATTCGCTGCGCTTCTCGGGCTTCACTCCGTCGCAGCGGGCGTTCCTGCACGCCGAGGGGCGGCTGGCGGCGCTGGCCTACTGGCGGGAGCCGGACTCCGCGGGCCGCGATAAGCTCGGACGCCTGGCTGCCATCGACTACGCCAACTATCTGCCGGAGTACATCCTGCGCAAATCCGACCTGTGCACGATGGCCCACGGTCTGGAAGCGCGGGCGCCGCTGCTCGACCACCATTTCGTGCAGCGGATCATGGCTCTGCCTAACAGCGAACGCTACTCGCGTCCGCCGAAGCAGCTCCTGCGCCAGGCGGTCGATCCGCGGCTGCCGGCGGACCTGTTCGAGAGAAAGAAGCGCGGCTTCAATCCACCGCTCCGCGAATGGCTGCGCGGGAAGCTTGCGGTGCGCTTGGGCGGCCTCGGTGCGCGCCTCGCCGATCTGACGAATGGCCAGCTCGACGCTCCGCCTATCGATGCCTTTGTGCAGAGCTATCGAAACGGGGCCGAGCGCCTGGCCGAGCAGGTGCTGCAGCTCGTCATCCTCGACGAGAGCCTCACGCAGCTGAAGGCCACGGGGCGATGAGCCGGTTTGTCGCCGACGCGGTGGCGCCGGAGGCGCTGAAGCGCGTCCTGGTGATCAAGCTCGCCCACTTCGGCGACGTGCTGCTTGCTTCGCCCGTGCTTTCCGTCCTGAAGAACCACGCTCCGGCCGCGGAGATCGATGCGCTGGTGTATGCCGAGACGGCCTCGATGCTGAGCGGCCATCCGGCGCTCGCCGAGCTGTTCAGCATCGACCGGCGCTGGGCGCAGCAAGGCGCCTTTCGCCAGTTGAGCTCCGAGGTGGCATTGCTGCGCCGGCTGCGTGCCCGCAGGTATGACCTCGTGGTGGCGCTTTCCGACAAGCCGCGGATCGCCTGGCTCACGCGCGTCAGCGGAGCGCGCTACGCCGTCACGGCGGAGCGGAAAGACCGGCCGGCGTTCTGGCGGCGCAGCTTCACGCATCTCTATCCGCTGCCGCAGCCCAACACGCGGCACACGGTCGAGGCCCATCTCGACGCGCTGCGCCGGATCGGCATCTGGCCGGGCGCGGACGAGCGGCGCATCGTGCTCGTACCTGGCGAAAGGGCCGAGCAGCGGATCGATGCGTTGCTGAACGAGCACGGCCTGCAGCGCGGGCGGTTCATCCAGCTGCATCCGGGCTCGCGCTGGCTTTTCAAGTGCTGGCCGGCCGCGCGCGTCGCGGAGTTGATGGGCATCCTGCAGGGACGCGGCTCGCGGATCGTGCTGACTGGCGCAGCGGAGGGAAACGAGGCGGCCTATTTGCGGGAGGTGTTGAGCGCCGTTCGCACACCGCCGGTCAACCTGGCCGGAGCGCTCGATCTCAAAGAGCTGGCTGCCCTGACCGCGCGCGCGCGGCTCTTTGTCGGCGTGGATTCGGCGCCGCTGCACATCGCCTCCGCGATGGGCACGCCCGCCGTCGCGCTGTTCGGGCCTTCCGGCGACGTGGAGTGGGGGCCCTGGCAGATCGCACATCGCATCGTCGCCTCCGCGTTCCCTTGCCGCCCGTGCGGCGTGAACGGCTGCGGCGGCAGCAACCGCAGCGAGTGCATGGAGACCCTGCCCGTCGAGCGGGTGCTCGCCGCGATCGACGGGCTCTGAGTGCGCATCCTGCACACCGAAAGCTCGATCGGTTGGGGCGGCCAGGAGATTCGCATCCTCACCGAGGCGCAGGGGATGGTGAGGCGCGGCCACCAGGTGACGCTGCTGACGCCGCCGAGCGCCGATATTTATCCCGCTGCCCGCCAGCGAGCGATCCCCGTGGTGGCCTTGGCCATCGAGAAAAAACGCTTCCCGGCGCTGATAGCGATGATCCGCTGGCTCCGCGCGCACCGGCGTGAGTTCGACGTCATCAACACGCATAGCTCAACCGACAGCTGGCTCGCCGCGCTGGCGTGCACCTGGCTGCGCGATGCGCCGCCCATCGTGCGCACGCGCCACGTGTCGACGGCGATCGGCAGGAACCGCCCGACCCGCTGGCTCTATCAATCGGCGACCCGGCACATCGTCACCACCGGCGAGGCGCTGCGCCGGCAGCTCGCCAGGGAAAACGGCTTCGACCTCTCGCGCATGACCTCGGTCCGGACCGGCATCGATCTCGCGGCGTTCCGTCCCGTGGACCGCGCTGCGTGCCGGCGCGAGCTCGGCGTCGATTTGCGCCCGACGCTCGGCATCGTCGCCACGTTGCGCGACTGGAAAGGCCATGACTACCTGCTCGATGCCTGGACGATGCTGCGCGGGAAGTTTCCCGCCTGGCGGTTGCTCGTCATCGGCGATGGGCCACAGCGTGCGCGCCTCGAAGCTCGCGTGGCGAAGGAAGGCCTCGCCGGCTCGGTGCGCTTCGTCGGCAACCAGGACGACGTGCCGCGCTGGCTCAATGCGCTCGACCTCTTCACGCTGCCGTCGTTCGGCGACGAAGGCGTGCCGCAAGGCATCATGCAAGCCATGGCTTGCGGCCTTGCAGTCGTGGCGACGCCGGTCGGCGCCATCGAGGAAGCGGTGCAGCGCGACAGGACCGGCCTGATCGTGCCGGCGAAAGACGCCGCTGCGCTCGCGCAGGCGCTCGGCCGGCTGATGGGCGATGGCACGCTGCGCAGCACGATGGGCGAGGCGGGGCGCGCTTACGCGCAGGCGCACTTCGGCGTCGATGCGATGCTCGACGGCATGGAGGCCGTCTTCCGCAAGGCCATCGGCCATGGCTAGCCGGACCTGGCCGCGCCTCTATGCCATGGGCGCCGCGGCGCTGCGCTGGGGCAAGGCGCGCGGGCGGCCGAGCGAGGTGCGGCGGCTGCTCGTCGTCCAGCATCTCCTGCTCGGCGACACGGTCATGCTCACGCCGCTTCTCAAGAAGGCGCGCGAGCTTTACCCGAGCGCCGAGATCGCGATGGCCGTGCCCGCCGCGTATGCGCCGCTCTACGAAGGCAGGCCTTACGGCGTCGAAGCGCTGCCCTTCGACGCGCGCTCGCTGGCCGATCACCGCGCGCTGCGCAGCCGCGCGGGGTTCGATCTCGCCCTCGTGCCGGGCGACAACCGCTGGTCGTGGCTCGCGCGGGCGCTCGAAGCGCGCTGGATCGTCGCCTTTGCGCCGGACGACACGAGCTATCACGACTGGCCGATCGACGAGCTGCGGCCGATGCCCGCCGAGCCGATGTCGTGGGCCGACATGGCGACGAGCCTGCTCGACGGCCCCGATCCGGCGCCTTACACGCCCGGGGAATGGCCGGCGCCGAGATTCGCCGCGTACGCGAAGCCGCAACCTCCGTACTGCGTGCTGCACCTCGGCGCGAGCAGCCCGCACAAGCTCTGGCCCGCGGAGCGATGGCGCGCCATCCAGGGCTGGGCGGAGGCGCGCGGCTTTCGCGTCGTGCTCTCCGCCGGCCGCGGCGAAGAGCGGCTGCTCGCACCCGTCGACCCGGAGCGCACGCGCAGCCAGCTCGCAGGGCGGCTCGATCTCGCGCAGCTCTGGGACCTGCTCAGCCATGCCGCCTTCCTCGTTTGCCCGGACACCGGCATCGCGCACCTCGCGCGCCTGGTCGGCGTGCCGACGGTGGCGATCTACGGCCCGGGATCGCCGATCAGCAGCGGTCCGGGCCGCTTTTGGGCGAAGACGCCTTTTCGCGCACTCTGGGATCCGGACGTTCCGTGCCGCGACCAGGACCATCTCTTTGAGCGCAAGCTGATCTGGCTGCGGCAATGCTGGCGCGGCGTCGCGGAATGCGGCGACCCCTTTTGCATTCGGCGAATAACGATTGAGCAGGTGGTTGGCGCAATCCAAGAAATTACGAAAGGGGCGGATGCGGACTGATGAATGACCTGGAGAAATACTTTGCGCAAAACACGGGCAGACTGATATTCAAGTGGAAACACTATTTTGAGATTTATGACCGGCACTTCTCGCGCTTTCGCGGAACGGATGTGCACATCCTGGAATTCGGGGTTTACCAGGGCGGATCGCTGCAGATGTGGAAACACTATTTCGGCCCCAAGTGCCGTATCTACGGCGTCGACATCAATCCGCAATGCAAACGAATCGAAGAGGACGGTGTCGAGATCCTGCTCGGCGATCAGGAAGATCGCACCTTCCTGCGTTCCCTAGTCAAGAAGATACCGCGCATCGACATCCTTATCGATGATGGCGGACATTCGATGAGGCAGCAAATAAACACGTACGAAGAAATCTTTCCTCACGTCGCGGCGAACGGCGTATATCTGTGCGAGGACCTGCATACCTCGTACTGGGACAATTTCGGGGGCGGGTACCGCCGCAAAGGCACATTCATCGAATACAGCAAGAACTTCATCGATCACCTGAACGCCTGGCATTCCAGGGAGCCGAAGAAGTTCGCGGTCACTGACTTCACGCGGTCGGTTCATTCTTTGCATTACTACGACAGCGTTCTGGTGATCGAAAAACGGCCCATCGAAATGCCGTCGCACTCGCAAACCGGCCGTGCCGAGCCTGACTGGGCAACCTAGAACCTCAGACCGTTCTTCCTGATTCGTAGTACGGCTTGAACCACTCGGCGAAGCGCGTGATGCCCACCTCGAGCGGCGTCGAGGGCGCGAAGCCGACGGCCTTGGCGAGCGCGCTGGTGTCGGCGTAGGTCGCCTTCACGTCGCCCGGCTGCATGGGTCTCATCTCGAGCGTTGCCTTTTTGCCGAGGGCGCGCTCGAGGGTCGCGATGTAGTCGAGGAGCCGGACCGGCGTATGGTTGCCGATGTTGTAGATCGCGTAGCGGGTCGGCTTGTCGAGCACCCGCAGCGTGCCCTCGGCGATATCGTCGACATAGGTGAAGTCGCGCGACATGTCGCCGTGGTTGAAGACCTGGATCGGCTTGCCCTCCAGGATCGCCTGTGCGAAGAGGAACGCCGACATGTCGGGCCGGCCCCACGGGCCATAGACGGTGAAGTAGCGCAATCCAGTGGTGTTGAGGCCGAAAAGGTGGCTGTAGACATGCGCGGTCAGCTCGTTCGACTTCTTGGTCGCCGCGTACAGGCTGATCGGATGGTCGACGTTGTCGG